>JAYSFT010000147.1:0-7728 GCA_041913245.1 Rhodospirillaceae bacterium
CACATCCGCCGCCGTCATCCATGGCGCCGGCCGCGATGTCCCAGGAATCGATATGCCCGCTGATGAGCACGACTTCATCCGGTTTCTCGCGGCCTTTGATTTCCGCGATCACGTTGCCGGATTCCGCGTCGGGCAGCATCTGCGCGCCGAGCGACATTTGCACGATGGTCTTCTCGCCCCGGTCTTGCATGCGCTGCAGTTTGCCGGCGTCTTCCGCCGAAATCGCGGCGGCCGGAATCTTCGGAAGCTTCTCGTCATAGCGCATGCCGCCGGTATGGGGCGTGCGGTGGCCCACGGGTCCCACGGACCGGACCAGAGCGCCGACGGCGCCATGGGCCGCCGCGCGTGAGGCGCCCGTGCCCCGCACCGTGGTCACCACCTTGTAAACGGACAGCGGCTCGGCCTTCTCGTCGAAGCCGACGTTGAAGAGCACGATTTTGCCCTTCGCTTCGGCCGCCCGCTGATCCAGTTCTTCGAAGCTTTTGACGACGAGGACTTGCGCTTCCACCT
Organism: Rhodospirillaceae bacterium; assembly: GCA_041913245.1. Taxonomy (GTDB): domain Bacteria; phylum Pseudomonadota; class Alphaproteobacteria; order Rhodospirillales; family Rhodospirillaceae; genus SHVO01. The sequence continues at coordinate 511 of JAYSFT010000147.1, forward strand.
TGCCGCCGATGCTGCCGCCCAGCGCCGCGATCACCAGCGGCGCGGGATAGGGGCGCACGATGGCGGCGCTTTCCGCGCCGCGCACCCAATGCGGCACCATCACTTTTTCGATCCGCACATTGGCGAGGCCGTCTTTCTTCATTTCGCCTTCAGCCCAACGCAGCGCGCTTTCAAGGTTCGCGCTGCCGCTGAGGCGTCCAGGATATTTGTCGGTGAGTTCGGCGAGGCGGTTCCAGGCGCCGGTGGCGCTCTGCGCCGAGGTCGCCTCAGCGATGATCCGGGACGCCGCGGCGCCGTAATTCTTCGCGATGACGTCTTGTGCACTGGCCGCGCCGGAAAATGCGCAGCAAGCGATAACCGCCTGCGAGAAAAACCGCGTAAAGTATTTCACTGAACCCGCCCCTGTTTCCGTCCCCTGGAAGTGTCCAGGCTACAACGAGCGGGGCGTAGGGCCGCAAGGGTTCTTGCCCAAGCGCTCGTGTGCAAGTTTAAACTATTGATACTTATGAATTTAGGCGGCGCCAGTGTAAGCGGATGCCCCGCTACGGCTTCACGACCGACGCGCTCTGGCCAAACAGAACCTTCTTCGCGTCATCGCTCATGGTCGGCGGATTCTTGAACGAGTCGGCGAGGGCATAGGCGCGCCTGACCGCAGGCCGCTCGCCGATCGTTTCGAACCAACGCTTGAGATGCGGGAAGTCGGTGAGGTTCTGCTTCTGCGCCTCGTGCGGCACAATCCAGGGATAAGAAGCCATATCCGCGATGGAGTAGGGGCCGGCCACGAATGCGCGGTCGGCGAGGCGCTTGTTGAGGACGCCGTACAAGCGGTTTGTCTCTTTTATATAGCGCTCCTGGGCGTAAGGGATCTGCTCGGGCGCATAACGGTTGAAGTGATGATTCTGTCCCGCCATGGGGCCAAGGCCGCCCATCTGCCAGAACAGCCACTGAAGCGCCTCGGCCCGACCGCGGATATCGGTCTGGATGAACTTGCCGATCTTTTCGGCGAGGTAGAGCAGGATGGCGCCGGACTCGAACAGGCTGACCGGAGCGCCCCCGTCCGCCGGCTTGTGGTCGACGATGGCCGGGATGCGATTGTTGGGCGCGATTTTCAGGAACTCGGGTTTGAATTGCTCGCCGGTGCCGATGTTCACCGGAATCACATTGTAGGGAAGCCCGGCTTCTTCGAGAAAAATCGTGATCTTGTGGCCGTTGGGCGTGGCCCAATAGTGGAGGTCGATCATGGCGGGGGCTCCTGCGTAGGGGAGAGCGGTATGTATGATCACTACAACAGCCGCGCATCCCTGCCAAACGGTCCGCCGCTTTATGCCGGGCTCCCTTGCGCGGCGAGAGCTTTTTGCCCTATGCGATAGGGCAGACCAGTCAAATCTTCTTTGTAGGCCCCATGACGAAATCCGAAGCCGAGACGCTTTACGAGGCGGGTATCACCCTCCTGCGCACGGGCGACTATGACGGCGCTCAGACCCGCTTCACCGCCGCGCTCGCCAGCGATCCCAAGTTCGTAATGGCTCTGAACGGTCTCGGCCTTGCCCTGTCGTCGATGGGCAAGGACGACGACGCGCTTGCCAGCTATAACGAGGCTGTCCGTATCGAGCCGAACTTCGCCTCGCCCTACATCAACCGCGCGGTCCTGCAACACCGCCGCGGGGACGCCGCCGGCGCGCTCGCCAGCCTGGACAAGGCCATCGCGCTTCAGCCGGACAACCCCAACGCCCACAACAATCGCGGCAGCATCCTCACGGAACTGCAGCAGCCGAAGGCCGCCATCGCCAGCCTCGAGCAGGTCATGGCCATCGACCCCGCTTATCCGCTGGTTGCCGGGCTACGCCTTCTGAACAAGATTTATATCTGCGACTGGAACGGCTTCCAGCGTGCGCTGCCGGCCTTGGGCGCGCAACTCGACCGGGGCGAGCCCGGCGCGCCGCCGTGGGCGATGCTCCCGCTCATCGACCGGGCGGACCTTCAGCGCAAAGCGGCCGAATCCTGGATCGCCGGCAACGCGCCGGAGCAAAAGGTTCTCGGGCCGGTGCAGAGCTATCCCCACCACGACCGCATCCGGATCGGCTATTTCTCCGCTGACTTTCATCGTCATGCCACGGCGCATCTGATCGCCGAACTTTTTGAGCGTCATGACCGCAAGAACTTCGAAATCTTTGCCTTCTCCTTCGGTCCGGCCACCGACGACGAGATGCAGCAGCGCCTGAAGGCCGGCGCCGACCAGTTCATCGATGTGCGGGGCAAGACGGACCGAGAAATCGCCGCGCTCGCGCGCGAAATGGAGATCGATATCGCGGTGGACCTCAAGGGCATCACGGTCGGTCACCGCATCGGCATCTTCGCCCACCGCGCGGCGCCGGTTCAGGTCAACTACCTGGGCTACCCGGGCACCATCGGCGCACCGTACATGGACTACATCATCGCCGACAACGTGATCATCCCGGACGAGTCCGTGCAGCACTATTCCGAAGAAGTGGTCCGGATGCCGGACAGCTATCAGGTCAATGATAGAAAACGTAAAGTCTCGGACCGCAAGTTCACGCGCGCCGAACTCGGCCTTCCCGAGGACGCCGTTGTCTTTTGTTGTTTCAACAACAACTTCAAGATCATGCCGTACATCTTCGATCTATGGATGAACATCATGCATTCCGTGCCGAACAGCGTGTTGTGGCTGATCGCCGACAATCCGACCGCGGCCGAAAACCTGCAGTGGGAAGCCGAGCGCCGTGGCATCGAGAAGAAGCGCCTGGTGTTCGCCGAGCGCATCTCGCCCGAGGAGCATCTGGCACGGCATGAACACGCCGATCTTTTCCTCGATACCTATCCGTACAATGCGCATACCACGGCGAGCGATGCGCTTTGGGTGGGCCTGCCGGTGATCACCTGCCCGGGCGATACGTTTGCCTCGCGCGTGGCGGCCAGCCTTCTGACGGCCATGGATCTCAAGGAGTTGATTTTCGCGAACCTGTATGAGGTCGAACAGGAGGCCATTGCTTTGGCCAAAGACCCGGCGCGCCTTGCCGCGCTGAAGGAGAAGGTACGCAAGAACCGCGCCGCGTCACCGCTGTTCGATACGGACAGGTTCGCGCGCGCGCTCGAGTCCGGCTATCAGCAGATGATCGCCGCGCAGCGCACGAAACATTAAGTCAGTTGCCCTGTTCCCGGCAGGCGAGGGGCGCCTTGCCGGCGTCGGTCCAGGTCGCTTCGCGGCCCTTGCCGCGCAGCTTTCGTCCTTCGGCTTCGTAGGAATAACCGGAGCCGCTGACGGTCTGGGTAAGGACGTGCATTCCGCCGGCCTGTGTGCGCACGATGGCGACACCGGCCTTGTTGTCGAACGTCACCGACAGGCGCGCGCCGCCGTTGCAGTCGAAAGCGGCATCTATCGTGTCATTTTTCGTCGCGTGCGAGCAAGCTCCGAGCGCCAGGACCAGCACGCACGCCGAAAGAGTCCTCTCGCGCATTAGGCCGGAACCCGGCGCAGCGCCTGCGCCATGCAGTGGATGCCGCCGCCGGTCTTCGAAAGTTCCGCCATCTCGACTTCGGCGACTTCGAAGCCTCGCGCCTTCAACTGCTTGATCAGGGTCTGGCTGCTCTTCGGCGCGACCACGCGGTCGTTGCCGAGCGACATGAAGTTGCAGCCGAGGGTCATGGTGTCCTGGAAGGGCACATGAATGAGCTCGTGGCCCTTGTCCTTCAGCCACTGGATGATGCCTGGCTCGGTGCATTCGATGCACACGGCCGTCAGCTTGTGCGCGATCGGCACGACCATCAGATCGATGTGCACATAATATTCGTCGAAATAGGCCATGCGGACTTCCCAGCCTTCCTTCTCGACCCAGCTTCTCACCTGATCGGCGCCTTCGTCCTGCGTGCGGGCGCCGCCGCAGCCAAGGAGGAGAACGCCGTCCTCGATCACGTTGAAGTCGCCGCCTTCGAAGGTGCCGGCCGTGACCATGTCGTAGATGGGAATGCCGAGGGTCTCATAGTGGCGGATGGCGGCGTAGTTCTCGCCGCGGCGCCACCACTGGGCCATGGCCGTGATGATCGGACCCCAGGGCGTCATGACGCTGGAATCGCGGGTGTAATGTTGCATCGGCAGATCCGGCTGCGGCGGTGCGAGATGCACCTTCACGCCGAAACTCTCATAAGCTTTGATCAGTTCGTCGTGCTGCTTGCGCGCCACGTCCATGTTGGCGGGGTTCTCGCGCAGGTACTTTTTCGACAGCGAACTGGTGGCCAGATGGCGGCCATATGTGGGCTTGCACAGCAGCACATCGGTAAGGACGTCGGTTTCGTTGCGGAAACCCCACTTGGTCAGCGGTTTGGTGCCGCCGCTGGGATTGCGGCGCTTCAGTGAGAAAGCTTCGCCGGTGACGTCGTTCTGAGCGTTCATGTACATCTCCTAAGATCCCGCGCCGAAAAATAGGCCTTTAGCGCGGACAAATCGACGTGAGATTTTCTCACCGATGTCGCGGAAAGGGGCTCACGGCGTCCGCGTAGCCGCATTTTATTTGCTGACGCCAACCCGGGTTCCTACACTCGGCCTCAGCCAGGGGGCGTCCATATGACCGTTGCAGCGACCGGCCGCGAGCCGACAAGCCAGACGCGCATCGTCGCGCTGATCACCATCGCCATGTTCATCAATTATATCGATCGCGGTAATCTCGCGACGGCCGGCCCCAAGCTCCAGGAGGACCTCGGGCTCAGCAACACGCAGTTCGGTCTGCTGGCGTCGGCGTTCTACTACAGCTACGTCCTCGCCATGATCCCGGTTGGCTGGCTTGCCGAACGGCTTGGCGCGCACCGCGTGTTGCTCGGCGGCGTCGCGATCTGGTCGCTGGCGACGGTTCTCACCGGCTTCTCGAATAGCTTCGCGATGCTGCTCATCTTCCGCCTGCTTCTCGGCGCGGGTGAAAGCGCGTCGTTCCCCTGTTCATCGAAGATCCTCGCACAGGTTGTCGATGCGGGCCGCCTCGGCGTGGCGAACGGCGTCATGAGTTTTGGATATCTGCTCGGCCCCGCCGTCGGCACTTTGGCCGGCGGGCTCCTGATGGCCGAATATGGCTGGCGCCCGATCTTCTTCGTGTTCGGCGCGCTGTCGCTGGTATGGCTCATTCCCTGGAGCCGCGTCGTTATAGCGCCGCGCGCGGCATCGGACGCCAACGCGGACGAACCCGCTTTCCCGCAGATCCTACGTCAGCGCGCGCTGTGGGGCGTGGCGCTGGGACTGTTCTCGGGCAACTACGGGCTTTACTTCATCCTCTCATGGCTCCCCATCTACTTGGTCAAGGAGCGTGGGTTCTCCATCTACGACATGGCGGTCATGGGCGCTCTGGCCTACCTGACCAACGCCGTGTGCGCGCTCGCGATGGGTTGGATCACGGACCGTTGGGTTCGCGCGGGCCGCAATGCCGACGTCGTTTATAAAGGCGTGATGGCTGCGTTCCATATCGGCGGCATCGTGTGCATGCTCATCATGGCCTATGGCGATGTCCTGGAATTGACGATCGCGCTGTTCGTCTTCAACGTTCTCTTGGGCGCGGCGTCACCCGGCTACTACACCATCGCGCAGATCATGGCGGGCCCGCAGGCGACCGGCCGCTGGGTGGGTGTCCAGAATGCCATTGGAAATGCCGCCGGATTGATTGCGCCGATGTTGACGGGGGTGATCGTCGACCGGATGGGCGGATTCAACGGCGCCTTCACCTTCGCCGGTATTGTGCTCGCCGCCGGATGTGTGTGCTGGCTTTGGATCGTGCCGCGCATCGCGCCCGTGATATGGAGCGCGCAAAAAGCCTAGGTAATTACTCGACGCTTTTGGCCTTGCGGCCCTTCTTCGCCGGCACAGGGGCGGTGATGCGTCTTTCGGGTATCAGTTCGCTGTTGAGCCAGTCGGTGAAGGCGCGCAAGGTTGCCGCGTTACGCAGCTCGTTGCGGCAGACGATGTAGAACGCGCCCGTGGCGGGCACGGTCGCGCTGAACGGCACGATGAGTTTGCCTTCGGCGAGCAGGCTCGATGTCGTGATGTTGTCGCCGAGCGTGATGCCGTGGCCGTAGATGGCCGCTTCGATGGCAAGGTGCCAGTTCGAGAGCTTGAGATAACGCGCGCCGACCATGGTGGGCGCGCGGGCGGCTTGCAGCCACATCTGCCACTCGTTGCCGTCTTCGTCGCCGTGGATGAGCGTATGTCCGGCGAGGTCGGCGACGCTGCGCAGCGGCTTCTGGTTGACCAGCGTCGGGCTGCACACCGGGAACAGTTCCGTGTGCGACCAGAGCTGTGCATGGAAGCCGGGCCATGGGCCGACGCCGTAGCGGATCGCCACGTCCACGTCGGCGGGGTCGGCTTCCTCCGCCGCAACCAGCTTTAAACGGATGTCGGAATAGCGCTCCGAGAAGCCGCCGAGACGCGGGATCAGCCAGAAGGAAGCGAGCGCCTGCACGCAGCTCACCACGAGATCGCCCTCGGTCTTCTGGCGGGTGAGAAGCGCCGAGGCTTCCGCGATGGAATCGAAGGCCGCCGCGATGGCCGGCTGGTAGGCGGACCCATAGGACGTGAGCTGCAAGTGCCCCGCCGTGCGGCGGAACAGCTTGACGCGCAAAGCTTCCTCCAGCGCGCGCACCTGGTGGCTCACCGCGCCCGGTGTGACATTAAGCTCCTTCGCGGCGCGCGAGACCGAAAGGTGGCGGGCGGTGGCTTCGAAGGCGCGGAGCGGGTTGAGTGGCGGCAGGCGTTTGCGCATGAAGAGAACGCTGGGTCCCTGAACGAGGGCCCACCATGCGCCCAATCGGAATTTTTGCCAAGCGCGCGCGGCGCTTTTTTAAGAACGACCGCCCTTCACAAACCCTCTATTTATGGGCATAACTTTTGCGCGTTGTATTTTTTCTCAAGGCAAAGCGGCTAATAAATTCAATTGCCCGCGCGGCGTTGAAGTCAGAAGCTTTTCGGGCGGTGAAACCGGCGTCGGATGCGCCTTTGCGCGCTCCTCGAGCATGACATAAAGCGCTTACAATTATTTCATAGCTTAAGGGTTGCGTGTTCGGGCGGCTCCGGCGGCCGCGGTGGATGTGTTAGTGCTTGAGAATAAAGCCGATTTTGGCGAAAGACCCGTTCGCGGGGCTCGCCGCTTCCGCCGGCCGAAGGTTTCGCCGCACGGGCTCTAAGGCGCTTCGTGCATTGCGAAAAACGCCGGGAAACACGAAATA
>JAYSFT010000148.1:0-7714 GCA_041913245.1 Rhodospirillaceae bacterium
GTGAACGTCGATCCGAAGAAGTGGAAACACCCGCCCTTCAGCGCGCACCGCGAGGGCGGCTACATCTACGGCCGCGGCACGGTGGACGATAAGGACAACCTGGTCGCAGCGCTCATGACCGTGATCGATCTCAAGCGCCGCAACGTGGCCCTCGACCGCGACGTCATCCTCCTGGCGGAAGCCGGCGAGGAGGGCTCCACCCAGTTCGGCATCGAGTTCATGGCGAACGAACATCTGAAGGAAATCGAGTCCGAGTTCTGCATCGCCGAGGGCGGCAACGTCTCGCGCGAAGGCGGCAAGGTGAAGTTCGCGTCCGTGCAGACGCTGGAGAAGATCCCGCGCGCCATCGCCCTGAAGGCCACCGGCGTGGCCGGCCACGGCTCGGTCCCCTTGAAGACCAACGCCATCGCCCGGATCTCGAGCGCCATCGCGCGGGTCGCCGACTGGCAGGCGCCCCTGAAGCTGAACGAAACCACCGCCGCCTATTTCGAGCGGCTGGCGACGATCTCGACCCCCGAAGACGCCGCGCGCTTCCGCGCCGTGCTGAAACCCGAAAGCCCCGAAGGCAAGGCCGCGTTCCAGTACTTCCTGGAAAAGGATCCGTTCCACGCCTCGGTGCTGCACACCTCGCTGTCACCCAACATCATCGACGGCGGGTACCGCGTGAACGTCATCCCCTCGGAAGCCACCGCGACGGTCGATACGCGCGTGTTCCCGGACGAGGATCCGGAATGGCTGCTGAACGAAGTGCGCAAGGTGGTCAACGATCCGGCCATCGAAGTGGGCTGGGCGCCGCGCAACGTGCGCCCGGCGGGCACCTCGCGCCTGAACACCGATGCGTTCCGCGTGATCGAAGGCCAGCTCAAGAAGCACTATCAGACGATCGTGCTGCCGACGATGAGCACCGGCGCGACCGACATGGCCTACCTGCGCGCCAAGGGCATTCAATGCTACGGCGTCGGCGTCGCCATGGACAAGGAGGACGGCCCGCTCGGTTACGGCGCGCACAGCGACCAGGAACGCGTCCTCGAAAACGAACTCTACAAATTCGTGAGGTTCCACATCGACACGGTCGAGGAACTCGCCAAGGCCGGGTAGCTACAACAGCGCCCGGTATTCCTTGCCGAGATCGGCATAGCGCGCGACGGCGTCCGCGAAGCTCGTCAGTTCCTCCGGCTTCACGTCGCGCGCGAAACGCGCCGGTGCGCCCGCCCACATCTGCCTGTGGAGCACGCGCTTGTTGGGAGCGACCAGGGCGCCCGCGGCGACCATGGCCTCCTTCTCAACCACGACGCCGTCCATCACGGTCGCCCGCATCCCGATGAAGGACCTGTCCTCCAGGGTGCAGCCGTGGATCGTGGCCATGTGGCCGATCAACACGTCGGCGCCGATGAGGGTGGGATGGGTCTTGTAGGAAACGTGAACGACCGTGCCGTCCTGGATATTGGTGCGGGCGCCGACGCGGATATGGTTCACGTCCCCGCGCAGCACGCAGTTGAACCAGATCGTGACGCCGGGTCCGATTTCGACATCGCCGACGATCACGGCGTTGGGCGCGATGAAAGCGTCGCTCGCGATTTTGGGGCTGACGCCCCGCCAGGGCAGGATGATCGGGCCGGACATGCCCTGAAACTACGCGAGGCCCGCCGTCTCCGGCAAGCCGAGCATGATGTTCATGTTCTGCACCGCCGCGCCGGACGCGCCTTTGCCCAGGTTGTCGAGCAGCGCGACCAGGCGCGCCTGGCGGCCGCCTTCCGCGCCGAAGACATAGAGCTTCAGCTTGTTGGTGTTGTTGAGGGCCTCGGGCTCCAGGGTCTTCAGCGCCCGCGCCTGGTCAAGCGGGACGACCTCGACGAAATGCTCGCCTTCGTAAGCCTGCGCCAGCACATGATGCACGTCGTTCACGGCCGGCTCGCCAGGCAGGAGCGACAGGTGCAGCGGCACCTCGACGATCATGCCCTGTTTGTAGCGGCCCACCGCCGGAGTGAAGACCGGGCGCTCGCGCAGGCCCGCGTGCTTCTGGATCTCCGGCACATGCTTGTGCTGAAGCTCCAGCGCGTAGATGCGGTAAGCCGCCCGGGTGTAGCCGGCGGCGGCCGTGTCCTCGAACTCGGCGATCATGGACTTGCCGCCGCCCGAATAACCGCTGACGGCGTTGACGCTGACGGGATAGTTGGCCGGGAGCAGGCCGCTGGACACGAGCGGGCGCAACAGCGCGTTGGCGCCGGTCGGATAGCAGCCGGGATTCGAGACGCGCCTGGCCGCCGCGATGCAGCCGCGGTGTCCCTTGTGCATTTCCGGAAAACCATACGTCCAGCCGTCGGCGACGCGGAACGCCGTGGAGGCGTCGATCACCTTGGTCCTGTCGTTGGTGATGAAACTCACCGCTTCCCTGGCGGCCTCGTCCGGCAGGCACAGCATGACCAGGTCGGCGGCGTTCAGCAGTTCGGCGCGCGCGTCCGCGTCCTTGCGCCGCTCCGGCGTGATCGAAAGAAGTTCGATATCGCCGCGCCCGTCCAGCCGCTGGCGCAATTCGAGCCCCGTCGTTCCCGCCTCGCCGTCGATGAAGACCTTCGATGCCATGCGTTCCGCCTCAAAAATGCGAAGGGCCCTACATATTCCTGTAGAGCCCTCCCCTCAACTGGATTCGATTTTTCGGCCTAGTTGGGCCGCATCAGGCACTTCGCGGTCATATTCATCACCAGGCCGGCGCCGTTGTTGTAAACGATATGCTGGCCGTAGCCGTAGAAGTCGTTCTCGATCACCAGGTTGTAGTGGTCGTGCTCGAAATACGGCGTGTAGTGCAGTACCCGCTCGATGTCCGCCGCGCCGAAGGTCGCGGCCGCGTTCGGCGCGATGGCCGGCACGACGATCCCGCCCAGGCGGTCGCCCTTGCGGGCGTCGTAGACCCCGATGACGGCGTCCGACGGCTTGGCCGCGAGGTTGTGGATCATGATCACGCTCGGATACTGGGTGATGTTGGTCGTATGGACGTTGATCAGGTTGCTGACGTCGTCGGCGAGGCCGTTGCTGCAGCCCGAGGAATTCGTCAGCGACACGCCGGTCTGGTTCCAGATCACCGTCTGCACGAAGCCCTGGAAGTCCGAAGAGATCGTGGCGGTGTAGTTGTCCTTGCCGCCCGGGTCGATCTGCGGATTGGCCTGGCGCTCCATGTCGGCGACCAGGAACTGTTTCGAGCTGTGCGGCGGCAGCGGCGGACTGGTCCAGGTGCCGAGCAGCGCGCCGGTCGTGCCGTGTAGGAAGCTCACCGAGACCGTGCCCGCCACCAGGCCCGGGTTATAGAAGCGGAACAGCGAGCTCGCGAAGCCGGTCGAAGACGGGAACGTCAGCGGCAGGCTGAGGGCCGGACGCGCCATCGCCGGCGACGGCTTGCCGGGCGTCCAGGATTGCCAGGCGCTGATGAGGGTCTTGTTGTCGCCGCCGAACCAGACGCCGCCGGCGTAGTCGTCGCCGCCGTAGGACACGAGGCCCACGAAGGCGCGGTTGCCGCCGTCGAAAGTCCAGATCGGGCCGCCGATGCTGCCGGTCGAGGCGTCCATGGCGTATTCACGGATCTGGATGGAGCGCAGAAGCGTGCTCGAACGGTTGGTTTCGGGTCCGGAGCTGAACCACATCGCCTGGTTGACGCCGCGCGCGCCGGTGATGGCCGTTGGATAACCCGCGTGATTGCCCACGGCCGCCGCGGTGCTGTCGTAAAGGATCGGCATCAGGGTCGTGGCGTGTGTCCAGGCATCGAGGAAATAGTACACCGCGTAGTCGGCGCGGGCGTCGTTGATGAGGATCGATTCATCGCCCGAAATCTGGGTCCAGCGGCTGGTGGTTTCAACATAGTCGGCATTGCGCGCCGGGATGCGCTGCGTCACGGCGCCCAACATGTTCTCCTGGGTCTGGCCGGGCGCGAACGAGGTCCGCGCCGCGAAACCGCCCTTGCTGCGGTTGTGCGCGCACTGGCCGGCGGTCAGCACCGCGTAAGGACTGATGAGCGTGCCGGTGCAGATCGACTGCGTTCCGTCGCGCCAAGTCACGACCAGCTGGCCGATGGTGTTCCACGGCGGGTCATCGACGGTGGTGACCCGGGTGCGCTCGTCGATCCCCACGGATGCGGACTTTTCGCGCGCGATCCTGATCGCCGGTTCGCCTTGCGCCGCCGCGGCCCTTTCCATCGGCGCCGTGCCGGCGAGGGTTTTGCCGAAACCGCCGTCGAGAATGGCGTAGTCCTTGAGGTCGTGCGCGTCGTTCAGGACGTGCCCGGACGCGGCGACGCCGCCGCGATCGACATGCGCGAAGTTCGGCGCGGCCGGCGTTTCAAGGGACGCGGCGCGTTCGGATGCCGGCGCGGCGCCGATGTGCGTGGAGGCCGCGAGCAGAGCCTGCGCCTCGGCGCGGGGCAATTGGCGCGTTTGCGGCACGAGTTCGCTGACGCAGCGAACCGCGTTCCCTATCGCAAGGGAAACCCATTCGCGGTAGGCGCCGGCGATCACCTGACCGACATGGCGGCTGTCGAGAGCGGGGCCGAGACCGGCGCCGGCGGCGGCGCAGTCATACGTGGTGAAATCGAAGGTTCGCGGCGCGGCGGCGGCGCCGGGGATATCGGCCTGTTGGGCGTGAGCGAGAGAGCCGAGGAGCAGAAAACCCGTAACAATCGAAATAGCGGACGCGCGAACCAACGTCATGTGAGCGGACATCGTAAAATCCCTAAAACACGCGCCAGGGTGACCGGGCGCACGCTCTAAATGGGACGCGGGGTTGAATTGTTCCTGGGTTGAGCAAGCGCCGCAAAAAGAAAGGGCCCGCAACGAGGAGCCCTTTGGAAAAGCGAACGTGAACGGCGCTTTTCGCGTGAGTATTGCCTACAGGAGCGGACCGACACCCGCCTTCCCGGGCCAGGACCAAACAACGTCATCGCGCGTCAGCGCGATGTCCGTGGATCTGCGGGGCGTTGCGGGTGTCCCCGCAGAAGGCAGGGCTATCGCATATGCGGGGGTTTCGCATTATGTAAAATGGCGACACTTGCATTGTACTCCGTTTGTACCCACACTATGTATAAGGGCGGGAAAGGGTACGTTTATGGCGAAAGTACATACAAAGGACGAGCGGCTGCAAGTTCGGCTGGACGCGCACGCCAAGAGTTTGCTTCAACGCGCCGCAGATTACTCGCACAAGTCCATTAGCCAGTTTGTCTTGAGCACTGCCTTGGAGAAGGCCGAGCGTATTGTCAGCGATAATGAAGTCATTACGCTGTCCAATCGCGACTGGAGCGCTTTCTATGATGCTCTCAACAAGCCGCCAGCACCTAACGCCAAGCTGAAACAGGCTTTCAAGCGGTATAAGAAAGCACGCAGCTAATGACCGCCCAAACGGCTTGGGATGTTGTGCCGCTTGATAGCAAGCGCCACAACCGCGCGTCGTTCTCATGCGAGGACGCACCGGAGCTTGACCGCTATATCAAGGAGCAGGCTTCACAGGACGTGAAGCGTAACGTCGCGCGGGTCTTTGTCGCCACGTCCGTAGGGCAAGGCGACGTGGTAGGATTCTACAGCCTCAGTGCGGCAAGTTTTCAGCGGGCAGCATTGCCCGCTGCCGACGCAAAGAAGCTGCCGTCTTATCCTGTACCGGCGGCCCTTATCGGGCGCCTGGCTGTGGCCGATAGCTGCCGAAAGCAGGGCCTCGGCGAATTCTTGCTGATGAATGCGCTGGAGCGCATTCATTCCGCATCGCAGGTTCTTGCCGTCCATGCGGTAATTGTTGATGCCCGCGATGCCAAGGCCGAACGCTTTTACAAGCGGTACGGCTTCATCCCCTTCTCCGAAGCGGAATTGCGGCTATTTCTACCGATGGCTACCGTGCAAAAGCTGGTTACGGGCTAAAGTTTCATCTTTCGCGCCGGGAAGTTTCCACACATCGTCGTGTAGCAGCAGCTTGTGGCTGTTTGTGTGCTCAACATAGGTGCAGCGGCCACGCATGGCGCCGTGAGGCACGATAATCGCCTTGGCGACTTCATATCGCTCGTTAAAGATTATTCGCCTTCGCTTTACGTGAGAATCTCGCTCCAATCCATGTTGGTCAACTAAACGTTAGAACAAATACCGTTCAGCAGTATCGAGAGGATTTATTTGTCAGATGTGAGCCTTCGCAGTTAACTCAATGCCGAGCGCCTTCATCACGGCAATCGTCGTCTTTAGCGTCGGGTTACCGTTCTCACTAAACGACCGATAAAGCTGCTCGCGAGACAGCCCGGTATCACTGGCAATCTGCGACATGCCCTTCGCGCGCGCTACTACGCCAAGGGCGTGAGCAATGTAGCCCGCATCTTCGGACTCAAAGGCATCAGCCATGAACGCGGCGATGGCTTCGTCAGAGGTCAGAGCCTCCGCCGGATCAAACGTCGTCAGCTTTTTCTTTGCCATCTTATTCGCTCCATTCTTTCGCAAGCTTCTTCGCCTTTTTTATATCTTTGGCATGGCTACTCTTATCGCCGCCACACAGCAGAATGATGATGGTCTTGCCGTGCTTGCGGAAATACACGCGGTAGCAGGGGCCAAAGTGGATACGGAGTTCGCTGATCCCCTCACCTACGGGCGCGGCATCGCCTGCATGTCCATAAGCAAGGCGACTCAAACGCGAGGTAATCAAGCCTCGCGCACGCTCATCTCTGAGCCCACTCCACCAGTCACGGAACGTCTCTGTCTGCTTTAGCTCGAACATATGATAGTGTAGTTTTTAGACTACAATTTGTCAATGGTGGGCCGCGCGCGAAGACCGCTACCAGCGGGCGCGTGCCAAGAGCCAGCTAGGTGGCCGGCGCATCGAACTCGATGCTTAATTTCGGCCGCTGGCAAGGAAGACGCCCACAAGAGTCCGCCGCCGGCGGGCGGGCTTCGATCCACCGAAACGAGCTTGCCGGCTCCGGGTGGGCCACCCTTCGCTAATCGGCAGTTCGGTGGATCAGTGAGGAGCTTCAGGATCACGTTTAGATCGACCGGCCTTCGCTGGCTTCTCAGCCGCAGCTTTTTCGGATTTGAATTTTTTCGTCCGCAGATGCTTCGCCTGCATGAGAGTCAGGACGTGGCTGTAATGGTGTTCGATGCAGGCAACCGAAGTGCCCATGTTTTTGGCGAGCACATGGGTGAATAGCAAAAAGGGGTTGGAAAAGCGTCCAACCCCTTGATATTGCTCGATAACTTGAAGCGTCCGAGTTAGCGCTTCGAGAACTGGAAGCTGCGGCGCGCTTTCTTGCGGCCGTATTTCTTACGTTCGACGACACGCGGGTCGCGGGTCAGGAAGCCGCCGGCCTTCAGGGCCGGGCGAAGCGCCGGCTCATAGTAGGTCAGCGCCTTCGAGATACCGTGACGGACCGCGCCGGCCTGGCCGGAGAGGCCGCCGCCGGTGACGGTGCACACGACGTCGAATTCGTTCAGGCGGTTCGTCACCGTGAACGGCTGGTTGATGAGCATGCGGAGCACGGGGCGCACGAAGTACTTTTCGAGCTCACGGTCGTTCACCGTGATCTTGCCCTTGCCGGGCTTCACCCACACGCGGGCGACCGCGTTCTTGCGCTTGCCGGTCGCGTAGGAGCGGCCCTGCTTGTCGCGCTTGGGTTCATGCTTCGGCGCCGCACCTTGGGTGGCGGACTTGAGATCAGCCAGAGTGGTTCTCGTTTCGGCCATGATGACCTGTCCTTCCCTTACGGCTT
>JAYSFT010000149.1:0-7696 GCA_041913245.1 Rhodospirillaceae bacterium
CCGGAATTCGATCTCTTCGTGAAGGAGGTCGTGAAGGAAATGACGGTGAAGGCGGGCCAGAAGTGCACGGCCATCCGGCGCGCCATGGCGCCCGCGCATCTGATCGACGATGTGCAGAAGGCCATTGCCGCGCGCCTCGACAAAACCGTCATCGGCGATCCGCGTATGGAAGGCGTGCGCATGGGCGCGCTCGCGAGCCAGGATCAGCTGAAGGACGTGCGCGCGAAGGTCGCCGAACTCTCGAAGGTCGCGACGGTCGTCTACGGCGATCCGAACAACGTGAAGGCCCAAGGCGAAGGTGTCGCGAAGGGCGCGTTCATCTCGCCGATCCTCCTTCGCACCGACGATCCGTGGAAGGCCGGCGCCGTGCATGACGTGGAGGCTTTCGGTCCCGTCTCCACTCTCATGCCGTACAAGGACTTCGACGACGCCATTGCATTGGCCAACCGCGGCATGGGTTCGCTCGCCATCTCCGTCTTCACGCATGACCCCGAAGTCGCGCGCGAAGCGGTGCTCGGATCCGGCGCCTATCACGGGCGCATGGTGTTCATCGACCGCGACTGCGCCAAGGAATCCACCGGTCACGGTTCGCCGCTGCCGGTGCTGGTGCACGGCGGTCCCGGCCGCGCGGGCGGCGGCGAGGAAATGGGCGGCATCCGCGGCATCAAACACTACATGCAGCGTTCGGCGCTCCAGGGCAGCCCGACGCTTCTCGCGGGTGTTGTCGGAAGCTATCTGCCTGGCGCCGCGCAGAAGCCGGCCGAACGCCATCCGTTCCGCCTCAAGTTCGGCGAACTGCCGATCGGCTACACCATCACGACCGCGCCGCGCACCGTCACCATCAAGGACATCGAACATTTCGCCGAATTCACCGGCGACAAGTTCTACGCCCACATGGACGAAGAAGCCGCGAAGGCCAATCCGTTCTTCCCGGGCCGCGTCGCGCACGGCTATCTGCTCCTGTCCTTCGCCGCCGGCCTGTTCGTCGATCCGGCGCCGGGCCCGGTGCTGGCCAACTATGGTCTCGACAATCTGCGCTTCGTGAAGCCGGTGGCCGCGGGCGAAAGCATCCGCGTCACGCTGACGGTGAAATCCAAGACCCCGCGCAAGGATGAGTACGGCGAAGTGCGCTGGTACGTGCAGCTTCACAATCAGGCCGACGAACTGGTCGCGACCTACGACCTTCTGACGATGAACGCGATGTAGGACGCTGGAGGGATCATGACCTTTGATCCCCCGGCGCTCTCGCTTTCGGAGTTGCGCGCGCTCCAGTTCGCGCGTTTGCAGGACAGTATCGCCCGCGCCTACGCGGGCAACGCGGCGTACCGGGCAAAATGGGACGCGGCGGGCGTGTCGCCCGCCGATCTCGCTTCACTTTCCGATCTCGCGAAGTTCCCTTTCACCACAAAAGCCGATCTGCGCGCCGCCTATCCGTTCGGGTTCTTCGCCGTGCCGCCGGACCGGATCGTGCGCATCCACGCCTCGTCGGGCACGACGGGTAAACCCACGGTCGTCGGCTATACGCGCGCCGATATCGATACCTGGGCCGAACTCATCGCCCGTTCGATCCGCGCCGCCGGCGGCCGCCCGGGCATGAAAGTCCATGTCGCTTACGGCTATGGTCTCTTCACCGGCGGCCTTGGCGCGCACTACGGCGCCGAGCGTCTGGGTTGCGCCGTCATTCCGGTGTCCGGCGGGCAGACCGAACGCCAGGTGCAGCTCATCGCCGATTTCGCGCCCGAGATCATCATGGTCACGCCGAGTTACATGCTCGCGATTCTGGACGAATTCCGCCGCCAGGGCCTCGACCCGCGCGCCTCGTCGCTGAAGATCGGCATCTTCGGCGCCGAGCCCTGGAGCGAAGGCATGCGCCGCGAGATCGAGGAAGCTTTTGATCTCAGGGCGGTGGATATCTACGGGCTTTCGGAAGTCATGGGCCCCGGCGTCGCGCAGGAGTTCGCCGACACCCAGGACGGTCCGACCGTCTGGGAAGATCACTTCTATCCCGAGATCATCGATCCCGTGACGGGTGCGGTGCTTCCCGACGGGGCGGAAGGCGAACTCGTCTTCACGTCGCTGACCAAGGAAGCGATGCCCGTCATCCGCTACCGCACGCGCGATCTCACGCGTCTTCTTCCGGGTCAGGGCCGCAGCATGCGCCGGATGGGCCGTATCCACGCGCGCACCGACGACATGCTGATTATCCGGGGCGTGAATCTGTTCCCGAGCCAGATCGAGGAGCAGATCCTGAAATGCCCGGAACTTGCGCCGCACTATGTCATCGAGGTCACGCGCCCTCACCGCACCGACGAAGTGACCGTCCTGGTCGAACGCCGGGAGGACGCGGGCGAATCCGCCTGCGCCGCCGCCGTTGCGGCTTTCGCCGCGCGTGTGAAAGACATTATTGGCATCAGCATCGCCGTCGATCTAAAACCCCCCGGTTCTCTCGACCGGTCGCAAGGCAAGGCCAAGCGTGTGATCGACCGGCGTCCCACGACATGAGTTGGAGTACCCGATGACCGTGACGCACGAAACCAAAGACGGCGCTCTTATCCTTTGGATCGACAACCCGCCCGTGAACGCCCTGTCGCAGGACGTGCGCGCCGCCATCCTCGCCGGCGTCACTGAAGCGCAGGACGCCGCCGCGGTGAAAGGCATCGTCATCGCCTGCAAGGGCCGCACCTTCATCGCCGGCGCCGATGTGAAGGAATTCGGCGCGCCGCCGACCGAACCGTTCCTGCCCGACGTCACCGCGGCCATCGAGAACTCCAAAAAGACCGTTGTCGCCGCCATTCACGGCCAGGCGCTCGGCGGCGGTCTCGAGATCGCGCTCGCCTGTCACTACCGCGTCGCCGCCAAGGGCGCGAAGCTCGGTCTTCCCGAAGTCACGCTCGGCCTCGTGCCGGGCGCGGGCGGCACGCAGCGCCTGCCGCGTCTCATCGACCCCACCACGGCCGCCGAGATGATCACGTCCGGGAAACCCATCGATGCCGCCAAAGCGAAAGCCAACGGCCTTGTCGACGCGGTTGCCGACGATCATGCGGCCGAAGCCGTCACCTTCGCGACCACGAAGTCCGCCGACGGCCGCCGTCTTTCCGAACGTTCGTTCCAGCTCGACACGGCGAAGTTCGACGCGCTGGCCGCGGCCACCAAGAAGCAGGCCAAAGGCGCCGCCGCGCCCGGCGCGGCCATCGACCTCATCCGCCGCACGGCGGGCAAGTCCTTCGCCGATGGCATGAAGGAAGAACGCGCGCTGTTCCTGCAATTGCGTTCCACGGAAGAAGCCAAGGCGCTGCGCCACATCTTCTTCGCCGAACGCGGGTCGGGCAAGTTGCCGGACGACATCGCCGACGCGAAGCCGGTCGACGTGAAGACCGTCGGCATCGTCGGCGCCGGCACCATGGGTTGCGGCATCGCCATGACCTTCCTCGACGCCGGCATGAAAGTGCGCATGCTGGAGATGGCGCAAGACGCGATCGCGCGCGGCCTCGCGCGCATCCGGTCCAGCTATCAGGATTCACTCGCCAAGGGCCGCATCACCGAAGCTCAGCGCGATCAGCGCTTGGGCGCGCTGACCGGCGGCACGGATTACGCCGCGCTGTCCGACTGCGACCTCATCATCGAGGCGGTGTTCGAATCGATGGATGTGAAGAAGGCCGTGTTCGCGAAATTGGATGAAGTGGCCAAGCCCGGCGCGATCCTGGCCACCAACACCTCCTATCTCGACATCGATGAAATCGCCGCGTCGATCTCGCGTCCGGAAGCCGTCGTGGGCCTGCACTATTTCAGCCCTGCGAACATCATGAAGCTCCTGGAGATCGTGCGCGCCAAGAAGACCAGCGCGCAGGCTCTCGCCACCGCGCTGGCCGTAGCCAAGACGACCAACAAGATCCCCGTCGTCGCGGGGGTGTGCCCGGGTTTCGTCGGCAACCGCATGCTGCGCGCCTATGTGCGTGAAGCCGGACTCCTGCTGCTGGAAGGCGCGACGCCGGAACAAGTGGACAAGGCGCTCACGTCCTTCGGCATGGCCATGGGACCGTTCGCGGTGGCGGATCTTTCGGGCATCGACATCGGCTACAAGGCGCGCAAGGAAGCCGCGCCGGGTTCGTTCGAGCCGATGGCGACCATCGTTCACGACCGCCTCGTGGAAGCCGGTCACCTCGGTCAGAAGTCCGGGTCGGGCTTCTATACCTACAAGGACGGCGTGAAGGCGCCCAATCCGGCGGCGCTCATGATGATCGACCAGGTGCGCGGCGAGACGGGCCGCACTCCCCGCGAAGTTTCCGATGCCGAGATCGTCGAACGCACGATGCTCGCGCTGGTGAACGAGGGCTATTGGATCGTCGAGGAGGCCATCGCCCGCCACATCGACGATATCGATGTCGCCTATGTGAACGGCTACGGCTTCCCGCGTCACCGCGGCGGACCGATGTGCTACGCGCGCAGCCTCGGGCTTGCGAGGGTCGCGAAGATCATCGAGGGCTTCGGGCAGGGGCCATTCGGCAAGTGGTGGCGGATCTCGCCGGCGCTTCGTAACGCCGCCACCGCCAACTGATTTCGCGCCGCACAACCCGCGCGGCTTGCGCCGGGGCGTGAAAATAATTGTCCGTCCGGACAGTTTTGAGCTATGAAATTTATATATTTCAGTATCTTAGGCCGTAGGTGCGGGAGCGGCTTTCGCTCCCGCATCGCTGCCGGCTGATATATATTACCGGCAGGAGATGCCGTTTCGCACGGCAACGATAGGGAGGATTTTCGATGAAGCGTGGTGTCACTACCAACGTGGCGGCGAGGGCCGTTGTCATTGCCGGTGTCATGGGCATGTCGGCGGCGGCGGCGGGCGCGGCGGACGTCGCGACGACGAAGACCGAGCCGACCTTGCGCAACGGCACCATCGGCTATGTGCTCACCGGCCGTAAGTGGGCGGTGACGCAGTCGCCGGACGGCAAGCTCGAATGTCCGAACGGCCTCAACGACGGCAACCGCGAACAGTTCAAGATCCTCTATCCCGAGGACGCGCCGCAGAAGCATCTGCTCGCCGAAAGTCAGCTCGAACGCGAAGGCCAGATCTGGCATCCGCAGAACACCGAAGAGCAGTTCGTCTTCCGTGAAGCCGGCGGCAAGATCGCCGAGGGTATGGATCTCGACGGCAAGGTCGACGCCAACGATTTCACCAGCCCCGACGGCGTGAAGGGCGTGGACAACCAGATGCACCGCGCGCTCGGCTGTATCGCCGGATGGCGCGGTCCGGACGGCGCGCAGATGCATTTCGAAAACGAATACATGCGCCGCTACAATCAAAACCGCATGCTGCTCGAGATCACGGGCGTCGACGATCTCGTCAACGATCCGGATGTCACGCTGACCACCTACCGCGGTCTCGACGAGTTGATGGGCGACGCTTCCGGCAGCGCCTATATCTCCGGCGGCACGCAGCGGATCGACATGCGCTGGGGCAAGCAGTTCATCCAGCAGTTCAAGGGCAAGATCGTTGATGGCGTGCTCACCACCGACTCCCACGATCTCATCATCCCCTATTCCATGACCTTCGATACGTCCACGATCATGCATATGCAGGATGTGCGCTTTCGTTTGAAACTGACGCCCGAAAGCGCCGAAGGCATGCTCGCCGGCTATACTGACGTCGATGAATGGATCCGGCGCCTCACGATCAGCTGGAGCACCCATCACCTCAGCTACGGCCAGGTGTCGGCGCCGTCTCTCTATCGTGCGATGCGCCGTCTCGCGGACGCGAAGCCCGATCCGAAGACCGGCGAAAATCGCGCCATTTCCGGCACGACCCTCGTGACCTTCCGCCAAGCCTATCTCGAGCATCCGCCCGAGCATGTCGCCACCACCGAAGGCGCTGCGCCCGAAGCCGTCGTTCCGGCGCGCCAGTAGAGCGAAGGCTTAAAAAATAAAGGCGCGGCACTTCCGGGTGCCGCGCCTTTCTCTTTGTGCGCTCTTTAGATGGAACGCTGCAAGCCGCCGTCGCAGGCGATCGCCTGGCCGTTGATGTAGGCGGCCGCGTCCGAGGCCAGGAACGCCGCCAGCGCGCCGACTTCTTCCGGTCTGCCGAGGCGCCGCGCGGGGATCTGTTCGGCCAGCTTCGCCTGGTCGAAGCCCACTTCGACGATGCGTTCGGTCAGCACATAGCCCGGCATCAGCGCGTTCAGCGTCACGCCGTCCGCCGCGACCTCCTTGCTCAGCGTGTTGATGAGGCCGTGCAGGCCCGGACGCATGACGTTGGAAATGGCCAGCACCGGGATCGGCTCGCGCGCCGTGACCGACGTCACGATGATGATGCGCCCCCATTTCTGCGCGCGCATGGCGGGCAAGGCCTCGCGGATCGATTGGACCGCGTTGACGACCAGGCTTTCGAAGCCCGCGCGCCAAGCCTTGTCGTCCAAGGTCTCGAACGTGCCGGCGGGCGGACCCGCGTTGTTCACCACCATGATGTCGACGCCGCCGAGCGCCGCGCGCGCATCGGCGACAACCTTCGCGCCGGCGCCGTCGGTGGAAAGGTCGGCGGGGACGGCCTCGGCGCCGAGTTCGCGCGCTGTTGTGCGAAGACGTTCGCCCTCGCGCGCGCAGATCGCGACCTTCGCGCCTTCGGCCGTCATGGCCGCCGCGATGGCGCGGCCCAGTCCGCGCGAAGCGCCCATCACCAGCGCGCGGCGGGATTTAAGTCCCAACTCCATGAAAACCCTCCGATCCGAAGCGTCCATATATAAGTGGCGCAGCGTATCGTGGAACATTCAAATGACGCGCGAAGAATTTTTGGCGGAATCCTTCACATCCTCAAAAAATTTGGCAAATCCCGCCCCATATCGCTGTCCGCCCCCCGCGCATTCACAAGAATCCGTTTGTGGCCTTCACATAGACTTTCGATGACGGGCGCCGCGCGCCGATTGTGTCTTTGATCGCGAGAAGGGGAAAAAGGACATGCGCTTCACGTCGTTTGCGATGCTGATGGCTTCCGGCTTTGTGCTCGGCGCGTTCGACGCGGGGCCCGCGAACGCGGCCGACGCCTGCGCGCCGATCGGAAAAGCGCATTTCACCTGCGTCTCGAGCAACGCCGAAGACCTCGTCGCCGTTCCCGGCAGCGATTGGATCGTGATTTCAGGCGTCCTGCGCGCCGTGAACGTCAAGGACAATTCCGAAGTCAGCCTCTTCACCGCGGAGAATCGTCTCGACGGCAAACTCTACGGATCGTGCCCGGGACCTCTCACCGGCGCCGAAATCACCGACAAGAAGATCCATGCCCACGGCATCAATCTGCGCAAAGGCAAGGGGGGCGTACATACGCTGTATGTGGTCCATCACGGTTCGCGTGAGAGCGTGGAAGTGTTCGAACTCGACGCGCGCGGCAAGGCGCCGAAGACGGCGTGGGTGGGCTGTGTGCCCGCGCCCGCGGACGCCGGGTTCAACGGCCTTGCCGTGCTTCCCGGCGATGGTGTCGCGGTCACCAGTTTCACGCGCCGCAGCATGGGCGGGTTTCGCGGCGAGAAAGGCAAGATGACGCGCGAGCGCCTCGCCAAGGGCGAGAACGTCAGCGAGATCTGGGAATGGATGCCCGGCAAGGCGTGGGTGATCATCCCGGGCTCCGAAGGCCCTGGTCTGAACGGCGTCGAAGCCTCCAAGGACGGCAAGTATCTCTATGCCAGCGCCTGGGCGACCGGCGAGATCATCCGCT
>JAYSFT010000150.1:0-7692 GCA_041913245.1 Rhodospirillaceae bacterium
GTTCGAGAGCGATGAGCGTGGCTTCTTGGCTGCCGCCGTAAATCACGGCCGGAACGAGCCCGTTCCGGCGTGTGGCACGAGCTGCCCCCTTACCTGCCCGATCGCGCCCTTGAACCTGCAAGCTGCTGGTCTTAGGCATCGGTCGTTCTCCTATATATTTCAATGACATAGAAATTTTACTATGTCCGGCGTGGCCTCCAGGGGTGCCAACCGCCGCGTGCCCGGAAATCAGGCGGGGGTCATGTACACGCTTCACACCCCCAAGGCAAGCGGCCCCCGGTAGGTTTTGGGCCGTTTTTGGGGCTAAATGCGGGGGATCAGGCCGGTTTTTCGCCCGCGCTGGCGGCGCTCGCGTGACCCCCCGTGCCGAAGAGAGGGGCGGGCGCAATCGCCCTCTTTACGTGTATAGGGAGTCACGTAAAGGCTGGACCGCAGGAACGAGTTGTTCTAATTCGCGGCCATCCAAAGGTGAATCGATACATGCTTACCTCGTCTATTGGCCGTCCGCAGGCGCACGAAGTCGCCCCGATTGTCGCGGTGTTCGACCTCGACCGTACGATCACGCGCCGCGGCACATATACGCCGTTCCTGATGCATTGCGTGCCGGCGCACCAGCGCACCCTTGAGCGCCTTCCCATCGCGATCTGGCTGACGGCGATCTACGCCTTCGGCCTGATCTCGCGCGACGACGTGAAGGCGCGCATGATCGATGTGAACATCGTCGGCGCCAGCCGCGCCCAGGTCGCGGCCTGGGCCGACAGCTATGTGGAGACCTGTCTGGAAACCCATGTGCGTCCCGGGGCGCTCGCGGCCATCAAGAAACACCACGCCGCCGGCCATCACATGGTGCTCGCTACCGCCAGCTTCGATTTCTATGCCCAGGTTTTCGCCGACGCGCTCGGCTTCGATCATGTGATCGCCACCAAATCCGTGTGGGACGACCGCGGCCGCCTGCGCGCCGCGCTCGGCAGCGACAACTGCTACGGCCAGGTGAAGTTCGACGCCGTGCAGGACTATGTCGCGGCGATGATTCCGCGCCCGCGCGTGATCGCCTACAGCGATCACCATTCCGACGTCGATCTCCTGCGCTGGGCCGACGAAGGCATCGCCGTGAATCCGAACGGCCGCTTCCGCCGCATGGCGGCGGCGCACGGTTTCCAGATCGCCGACTGGGAAAAGAGTCCCGCCTAGGCTTACAGCGACGGTTGCTTCGCCGGTTGTTCGGAGGCGCTCATCCCGTCGTCGGGCGCGCGATCCCGAAAAGCGGAGCCCGGTTTTCGGATAAGATCGCGCGCAAAAATAATTAGAGACTGGGTTGCTTCGCCAGTTGTTCGAAGGCGCTCATCCCGTCGTCCAATGTGCGGTGGCCGCGCGAGGTGCCCTTGTCCACCACGAAGTAGTTGATGCGCGGCGCGCCCTGTTTGCGGATGGCGGCACAGCGCGGAGTCATATCGGGGCGGGCCTGGTTCACGGCGACGATGCCGACGCAGTCCACGCACTTTTCCCACTGGAAGAAATTCGAGAACTGATACTTCGCTTCGGCGTTGGGCGGGGCGATGGCGTGGGGTAGGCGCGGGCGTCCGCCGCGCGCGGCGACGACTTCACGCGGGTCCTGGCCGGCGGCGATCTTGTCGCACAGCTCGTCGATGAAGCTGTTCATCGCCGACACTTCGGTCTCGAAGGCCATCACGTTGTTGTTCATCTCGGCGCGGAAATAGCCGGTGGCTTCATCGAGGGTCGCGAAACTCTTGGTGCCGCCGAGGCTCACAACGGTGTAGACGGCTTCGGCGCCCTTGCCGTGGCGGAGCAGGCAGGGGTTCAGCACGCTCTGGCTCATTTCGCCGCAATGCAGGCGCAGATACTCGGGCACCGCCATCTGCGGCGGCACCATGCCGTTCTCGAGCGAGATGATCTGTTCGTCGGAGAACCCCGGCGGATAGACGAAATTCCGCAGCGCGGCGAGGTCGCTCTGGCGTTGACGCGCGGAGAAGTCGGGAGCCGCCTCTTGGGCCCCAAGGTTGGCAGGGGCGGTAAAGGCGACGAACGCGGTAACGACAAGTCCCAGGAAACCTGTACGCATAGGGCCTCGCTGACGTGATGTGTCAGCTAAGTGAAACCTGAAACGCGGGAACTGTCGACTTAAAAGTAAGGGCTTCCCTCAGCCGTGAAGCCTACTCGAACAGGCTGGAAACCGAGGCTTCCTGGCTGATGCGCTTGATGGCTTCGCCCAACAGGGGAGCGATAGACAACTGGCGGATGTTGTCGGCCAGGCGGACCGCCTCGGTCGCCTGGATACTGTCGGTAATCACCAGTTCCTTAAGCGGCGACGAGGTGACACGGCCCACCGCCCCGCCGGACAGCACGCCATGGGTGACGTAGGCCGAGACCGACTTCGCCCCGGCATCCATCAGCGCTTTCGCGGCGTTACACAGCGTCCCGGCCGAATCCACGATGTCGTCCACCAGGATGCAGGGGCGGCCCGAGATCTCGCCGATGATGTTCATGACTTCCGAAACGCCCGCGCGTTCGCGGCGCTTGTCGATGATGGCGAGGTCGGCATGGATGCGTTTGGCGATCGCGCGGGCGCGTACCACGCCGCCGACGTCCGGCGACACGATCACCAGCGGTTCGCCTTTGTAGCGTTCCATGATGTCGTTGGTGAACACCGGCGCCGAGAACAGATTGTCCACCGGGATGTCGAAGAAACCCTGGATCTGGCCCGAGTGCAGGTCGAGCGAAAGCACGCGCGCCGCACCCGCCTGGGTCAGCAGATTCGCGACGAGTTTCGCGGTGATCGGGGTGCGTCCGCCGGTTTTGCGGTCCTGGCGCGCGTAGCCGAAATAGGGGATCACCGCGGTCACGCGGCGCGCCGAGGCGCGGCGCAACGCGTCGAGGGTGATCAGCAATTCCATCAGATTGTCGTTGGCGGGGTAGGAGGTCGACTGGATCACGAACACGTCCTCGCCGCGGACGTTTTCGTGGATTTCCACGAAGATCTCCATGTCGGAGAAGCGCTTCACGCTGGCGTTGGTTAACTGCAGCTTCAAACAGGATGCGATGGCCTCGGCCACCGGTTTGTTGCTGTTACCCGCCAGAATTTTCATGTGATGCGTCGCCCCGTGGCCTCGAGCCGGTGCCTGCGTCCCCCACAGGCGCGCGGAAAGTATCAACCTGTCATGGGACTGTAAACCGCGACTTCGCGGCGGCGCGCGCGGAAGCTAAGGGCTTGTGGACACTGTGGATTATTTCACGGCCGGTGTGGATGTGATCAGCCGAATCAGGTCGGCGCGGGCGGCGTCGGCGATGGCGAAGGCGGTCGGGCCCCACGGTCCGTCCAAGGCGCCGTTGGGGATCGTATTGTCGAGCCGCATGGTGCCGAGGTCGGCGCCGTCCTTGGTCTTGGCTTGCCAGACGATCTCCACCTGCTGAAGCCCGTCGCTCGCCGGGGTGCTTTTCATCGTACAGGTGAGCGTGATGTCCGGCATCACGTCGTCGCGCCGCACGCCCTGTTCGTTCAGGATCTGGATCACGGCAAGTCGCAGGGATTCGCGCCCATCGCCCGGCGCGCCCTCCACCGCTTTCACGGACACGGTCGGCAGTTGGACCGCCGGCTTGGCGCCGGCAGCGGCAACGGGCGTATCGGCGCCCAAAAGCGCGGCGATGGCCGTGGCGGCTTCTCCCCCAATGAGCGTGGTGGTCGGACCGTCGCCCTTCTGCCAGGCGTCGTCGGGGATCAGCACATTCTGGCGGTGCGTACCGGTGACCGCGCCGCGGCGCGATTTCAGCACCCAGAAGATGCTGACCATATGGCCGGCGGGCGAGGGCGCGGCGGTCTCGGCCGTGCCTTCCAGCGTGAAACCAAGGCCGCCGTTGGCCGGCACGGCTTCGGCGGGGATCTCCAGGGCCTGCAACCGATCGGCGGTCGCGCGCGAAATCGCCATGTTCAAGGTATCGGGCAACCCGCGCACGGGCACCACCGCGATGCCCACGGCCGTCGGGATGTCGATCAGCGGATTATTGGCCGTGGCCTGAGGGGCACCCAGAAACGGCCGGCCGACTTCGCCGCAGGCGGCGAGCACGAGGCACAACATCAGCCCTACCACCACGGTCATCCTGGACCGCAGGTCCAGCATCCAGGGTGGCCGGGCTCGATACATGCCGAGAATGCGACGGATGTAGCGAAGCGTGGTGTTCCAAAACCCTGCACCCTGGGCCTTCGCCCCGGGTGGCGTGTTGAGTTTTGGCGTGACGAAGGCGCTCACAACACCAAACCGATCGCCGAAAGTTGCCGGCCGTAGTCGGGCTCCTTGCGTAAGGTGGAGCGCCGGTAGCTGAAGAACCGGTCTTCCAATGTGCAGGTGTCGCTGCCGTCGATGCTCACGGACCCGACGCCCGCCACGGTGGCCAGATGAGCCGCGAACGCGGGCAGATTGAAATGCGCATGGCCGGCCTTGGGCGATGGACCAAAAAAGCGCCGCAGCTCGGGGTCCATTTCCACGAAGCGTTCGAGGAATTCGGCGCCGACTTCATAGGAGGCCTGCGCGATGCAAGGGCCGACGACGGCGATGATTTTATCGGCATGGGCGCCAAGGTCTTCCATCGCCTCGACCGTATTGCCGATCACACCGTCGAAGGCGCCGCGCCAGCCCGCGTGCGCGGCGCCGATCACGCCGGCTTCGGCGTCGGCGAACAGCACCGGCGCGCAGTCGGCGCTCAGGATGCCGAGCGCGACGCCGCGGCGTTTCGTCACCAGGGCGTCGGCGACGGGGCTCGCTTCGCGCGTCCACGGTTCATCGACCTCGATCACTTCCGGTGTGTGTTTCTGGTTGAGCGTGACCAAGCCCGAAAGTCCGAGGCGCTGCGCCGCGCGCGCGCGGTTCTCGGTGACATGGGCCGCATCGTCCGCCGCGCTGAAGGCCATGTTGTTCGAGTCATAAAGCCCGGCCGAGACGCCGCCCTTGCGCGTGAAAAAGCCGTGCGTGACGCCGGGCAGCGTGAGGGCGGAGGTTTGAATCGCGAAGGCGGGATCGATCTTGGTCATGATGCCGCATCCTCGCTGAAACCTTCGCAGGCTTCCAGAGCGGGATTTGTGAAGGCGAGAGCCTTGAACAGGAGTCCCATGCCTTCCGGAGCGATCAGGCGTTCGACGCCGCCGCGGATTTCCCTGGCTTTGAGTTCGTCCTTCCCGGCGGCGAGCTGCGCCCCGCGTACCGTGACGCCCAGACGTGTGAGCCAGGCGCCCTGCGGCGTGGGACCGAAGACCTTCGCGCCCATCTCGCGCGCCGCCGTGGCCACCGCTTCGAAGTCCACATGGGCGGTGATGTCCGCTTCGCCCGGATCGGCCAGCGGGCTGTGATAGCGGTGCGCTTTCACCGCCTGCAACGTGTCGCCGATGGCGGTCTTGGTGTGGCCGTAGTCGATCACGAGGGCCGCGCCGCCATGTTCGGTCAGGCGTGCGGCGAGGCGGCGTGTCCAATCGAGCGTCGCGGGCGAGGTTTCGAAAATCGCGCCCGGCGCGGCGTCGGCCGACACGGTCAGCGGGATGTCGAGATCGCGCGCCGCGCTCCGCGCAGACGAAGAATTACCAAGCGTGAAATGTAATGTGCCGTCCGGCGCGGCATCGACGGCGCGCTCGATCCAGCCGCGCTCGGTCTTTTCCCACTGGCGGATCGGCAGCGCGTCGAGGAATTCGTTGGCGACAACGACCGCAAGGCCTGCCGGCACTTCTTCGATGTCGTCGTGCCAGGTGACGAGCGCGCCTTTCAGCGCCGCGCGCTGTTTTTCGCGCAGCTTGGGGCTGCGTTCGACCAGATGGATGCGCGCGGCGTCCGTGAAGCCGGGAACGCGCGAAGCCGCACGAAGCGCATCGGCCATGAGCGTGCCGCGACCGGGGCCGCATTCAATGAGACGAAAGGTCTTCGGCGCGCCGAGCGCTTGCCAGGTGACGGCGCACCACAAGCCGACAATCTCGCCGAAGGTCTGGCTGATTTCCGGCGCGGTGATGAAGTCGCCGCCGGCGCCGAACACTTCTCCGGTGGCGTAATAGGCGTCGGCGCAGGCCTCGATATAGTCGGCGACGGAGATCGGCCCCTCGCGCCGGATGCGCTCTTTCAGATGTTCGCCGAGGCTCATTTTGCGGAAGCGACGGGCCCGGCGCGGCGCGCGCGCCAGATGCTGAAGGCGCCGAACAGGATCATGGGCACGCACAGCCATTGTCCCATCGTGGTGCCGCCCGCGAGAAAACCGATGAAGTTATCAGGCTCGCGGAAGGTCTCCCCGATGATGCGGAACACGCCGTACCCGATCAGGAAAGATCCCGTAATAATGCCCGGGCGGCGGCGTATCTCCTCATTGCGCCACAGGAGATTGACGATCACGAACAGCACCAGGCCCTCCAGGAAAGCCTGATAGAGCTGGCTGGGATGGCGCGGCACATCGCCGGCGTCCGGGAATACCATCGCCCACGGGACGTCGGGCGCAGGCCGGCCCCACAGTTCCCCGTTGATGAAGTTGGCGAGGCGGCCCAATCCGAGCCCGATCGGTACAGCGCAGGCGACGAGATCGCCCACGTACCACTTGTTCACCTTGGCATGGCGCGCGAACAGCAGGATGGCGATGATCACGCCGACAAGGCCGCCATGGAACGACATGCCGCCTTGCCAGGTTTTGAAGATCGAGACCGGGTCGCTGAAATATTCGCCCGGCTTATAGAACAGCACGTAACCGAAGCGCCCACCGAGGATGACGCCGCCCAGGATCCACAGGAAAAGATCGTCCACCTGATCCTTGGTCATCAATGCCGGCGGGAATTTCACCTGCCAGCGGATGTACCAGACGCCCGCGAACAGGCCGGCGATATAGGCCAGCGCATACCAGCGGATGGCGATGGGCCCGATGTGAATCAAAACCGGGTCGATGGCGGGAAAGGCGATGGCGAACATTGTTACCTGTAGGGATCAGGCTGCGAGAGGATTTTCACGGTTTTCGCGACACCGTCCTCCAGGGACGTGAACGGCGCCGTGTAACCGAGGGCGCGCAAGCGGTCCATGCGCGCCTCGGTAAAATACTGGTATTGATCGCGGATGTCTGCGGGCGTGTCGCGCCAGGCGATCACAGGTTCGCGTCCCAAGGCGCGGTATACCGCGCTGGCGAGGTCGATGAACGAGCGCGCCTTGCCGGTGCCGAGATTGAAAATGCCGTTCGTGGGCGCGAGTTCGTACAGCCACAGCATCACGTCGCAGCAGTCTTCCACGAAAATGAAATCGCGCATCTGCCCACCGTCGGCATAGGCCGGATTGTGCGAGCGGAACAGCGCATAGGCTTCGCCCTTGGCCGCCTTGGCGTGGACCTGCGGCACAAGACTCGCTTGTGACCCTTTGTGGAATTCGTTCGGACCGTAGACGTTGAAGAACTTCACGCCCGCCCAGCGCGGCGGCGCGGGCGCGTTGTTCGCCGCCTGTTCGGCGACCCACAGGTCGAAACTGTGTTTGCTGTCGCCGTAGGGATTGAGCGGATGCAGATGCGCGAGGCCTGAAAGACTATCGTCATCCTTGAAGCCGGCCTTGCCGTCCCCGTAGGTCGCCGCCGAGGACGCGTAGATGAACGGAACCCGGTGCGCCGCGCACCAGCGCCACAGATCCTGGCTGAGATGCACGTTCACTTCGGTCAGTTTCGCGACATCGCGCTCGGTGG
>JAYSFT010000151.1:0-7673 GCA_041913245.1 Rhodospirillaceae bacterium
CTGGCGATGACGCCGCCGGGATTGGCCGCCCACAAGCCGGAGTGATAACGGTTCAGAAGCTGCGGCTGGCCGTTCGTCGCCGTGTAGTTGGGATTGGTCACTTGGAAGTAACCGACCTGGTTCCATTCGCGAACCTTGCCCTCCATATGCGCCTGATCGCCGAAGTCGGCGGCGATCAGGAAATGCCCGCGCCCGGCGGCGAACGGCGTTCCCGCCGCGAGGGCGACCTTATACTGCTCATGGTCGCCGCGGCTGGTGATGCCGCCCATGACGTTGCCCTTCACGCCCGTGAACTCTTTATCGAGTACGAAGTTGACCACACCGGAGACCGCGTCGGACCCGTAAACCGCGGAGGCGCCGCCGGTCACCACGTCGACGCGCGAGATGAGAAGATCCGGGAACAGTTTCGCGTCGGTGCCACCGGTCACGAAGATGTTCGGAAAACGCTTGCCGTCGAACAGCACGAGGGTGCGGTTGACGCCGAGGCCGCGCAAATTGAGCGTGCTCGCGCCGCCGGTGCCCATGGAGATCCCGGACGTGCTGGTCGAAAGGTTGATGTTGCCCGAGAAGGCCGGGAGGCTGGAGATGGCGTCGAAGACGTTGGGCTTGGCGGCGTCCGTCAGTTGTTCGATGCCGACGACGGTCACAGGCGTCGGTGCTTCGTAGCCGTCACGCACGATGCGCGATCCGGTGACGACAATCTCGTCGACGGTGGCGGGCGCCGCAGCGGGCGCGGTTTGCGCGTGCGCGTGAGATGCGTATCCCAAGACCGCCAGAGCCAAGCCGCTCACGGACGCGAGCGCGTTCGCCTTCAACCGAGAACGCACATAAGAATTAGAAAGCATAAAAGTAACCCCCCTTCTAGAAGCGCCCGACAAGCCGGCGCGCGCGAATCCTTCCCTAAAGCAGTCTACGCATATCCCTCGGAAAGGGCGTCACTCTTTCGATGAATCGGGCAAAATTTTTGTCACGGCTTTGCTGCGTTGCAAAATCGTCCGCGACACAATGCGTGCGCGCACGATTGGCCAGCTATCGCTTATATTTGAATGTGCAGGATTCACCTTCGAGGAGAAGCATATGCGGCGGATTATCTCGGTCATCTGCGCGAACACGATGATGCTGGGCGGCGGATACTTCGCGATCACGCTCGCTGCGCATTTGATGCATTGGGTTGTGATCATCAGCGCCGGAGTTTCAGTCCTCGGATTGCTGTGGCTTTGGGAGGACTTTCTATCGCCGCTCATGCGTCGCGGCAGAGCCAGGCACGCGGACCACAAAGAAAACGACGACGGCAGCGGCCTATATCGCCGCGCGGCGTGAATTCAGTCGTTCATCTGCGCTGTGGGCCGATCGGCCAGCGGGTGTGGCAACCCAACCCGTTTCAAAACCCTGAATCCCGGGAATGACCAAATAAGAAAAAACTGAAGGCCGATCCACGGCGTGGGAAAATGGTCGGGGCGGCGGGATTTGAACCCACGACCACCAGACCCCCAGTCTGGTGCGCTACCAGGCTGCGCTACGCCCCGACACGGCCGGGAAAGCTTTGAAAGACGGGGGGGCTTTCCGGCGCGGCGCGGACTATAGACAGCAAGGCCCGCCAAAACAACGCCTGTTCTAGGGTCTGCCTCCGCTTCCAGGGAAGCCGAGACAGACCCTAGATTTATGTGCTGGTCGCATGTTCACCGGCCGAACCGCTTTCCACTTCGGCCTAACATGCTCTTGTCGAAATTTCAGCGCAGCGCGGCGCGCAGTTCGTCCCGGAGCGCAGTCAGTTCGCCCAGCAGCAGGCGCATGTCGGGACGCGGCGCGCCGGGAGAGAGATCCTGGGGCGCCGCGGTCTCGTCCGTCAGCGCCTTGGCGCCGCTTTCGCGCAGCATCTTCTGCACGCCGCGGATGGTCATGCCGTCGTTGTAAAGCAGCGCGCGGATGCGCTTCAGAAGCACGACGTCTTCCGGGCGGTAATAGCGCCGCCCGCCGCCGCGCTTCAGCGGCTTCACTTGCGTGAATTTGGTTTCCCAGAAGCGCAGGACATGTTGCGGCACGTCGAGGTCCTCTGCGACTTCGCTGATGGTGCGAAAGGCCGCGTCGGACTTGCCGGTGCGAGCGCCGGAAATCCCGGTCTCGTCGGTGGGAAAGAGTTCGTCGCCCGCCACGTCTCGGCGCCGCTATTCGGCGGGCGCCGGCGTCGCCTGCGCTTTCGCCTGCGCCGCGTGGCCCTGGCGGATGCGCGCTTTCAGAAGCTGCGACGGACGGAAGACCAGCACCTTGCGCGGGAGAATGGGAACTTCCTCGCCGGTTTTCGGATTGCGGCCGATGCGCTGGCCTTTCTGACGAACGGAGAAGCTTCCGAACGAGGAGATCTTCACCGTCTCGTTGCGCAGCAAAGCCTGCGTGATCTCATTCAGCACGAGTTCAAGCAGGTCGGCCGATTCATTGCGCGAGAGGCCAACCTCTTGGTAGATGGCCTCGCTCAGCTGTGCGCGGGTAATGGTCTCGCCCATCGAACGCGCTCCTTCAAAAAGAAAAGGCGTGAAAACAAGAGGTTAAAGAAGCCCCCCCGGTCCGTCAAGACAGGTTCTCTATGAGAAACAAGGCTTTAGAGGCATTCCGGCACAAATTATAATCCAGCGGTTGAATATCGCGCCGGATTATAGCCGAATTACATGCGCACCAGCGCCGAACCCCAGGTAAAGCCCCCGCCCATGGCTTCGAGCAGCACGAGATTGCCCGGCTTGATTCGCCCATCGGTGACGCCGGCGTGCAAGGCCAGGGGAATCGAGGCCGCGGAGGTGTTGGCATGCTCCTGGACGGTGACGATCACCTTGCCGGGGTCCATGCCCAGCTTCTGCGCGGTACTGTCCAGGATGCGCTTATTGGCCTGGTGCGGAACCAGCCAGTCCACCTGATCGACGGTGACATCGTTGGCGGCGAGCGCTTCGCGCACGGCTTCGGCCAGATTGACCACTGCGTGCTTGAACACTTCCTTGCCCTTCATGACGACGTGACCGGTGGTCTGCGTCGAGGACGGCCCGCCGTCGACATAGAGCATGTCGTGGTGGCGTCCGTCGGAATGAAGATGTGTCGAGAGGACGCCGCGATCGGCCGTGGTCCCCTTCCCGTCCTCGGCCGTCAGCACCACGGCGCCGGCGCCGTCGCCGAACAGCACGCAGGTGGTGCGATCGTTCCAATCGAGAATACGCGAGAAGGTTTCCGCGCCGACGAGCACGGCGCATTTCGCCTGGCCCGCGCGGATGAAATTGTCGACCACGGCCAGACCGTAGACGAAGCCCGAACACACGGCCTGGATGTCGAAGGCGGGCACGCCGGGGCGGCCCAGCGCGGCCTGAACGCGCGCGGCGGTGGCGGGAAACGTGTGGTCCGGCGTCGCGGTCGCGACGACAAAGAGATCGACTTCGTGGCCGTCGCGCCCGGCGGCGGTCAGGGCCTGGCGCGCGGCGGCGATGGCGAGATCGGAGGTCTTCTCGTTGGCGGCGGCGATGTGGCGTTTACGGATGCCGGAACGCTCCACGATCCATTCGTCGGACGTATCGACGCGGGTCGCGAGTTCTTGGTTGGTGAGGACTTTTTCCGGAAGATACGCGCCGACGCCGGTGATCACGGAGCGGAGGGTCATTCGCTGGCCGCCTCGGCCATGACGGCTTCCTGCGCCTCGATATGCGCAAGCTGCTCGGCGATCTTCGAGTTGAGATCGCGCGCAATCATATCGACGGCCACGCCGATGGCGTTGGCGAAGCCGATCGAATCCGTTCCGCCATGACTTTTCACGACCACGCCATTCAACCCGACAAACAATGCACCGTTATAGCGGCGCGGATCGGTGCGCGCCACCACTTGCGCGATGACGGGCTTGGCGAGAAGCATGCCGATTTGCGCGAGGATCGAGCTCTTGATCGCGTTCTTGAGGAATGCGGCGAACATCTTCGCGGTGCCTTCGGCGGTCTTCAGGGCGACGTTGCCCGTAAAACCGTCGGTGACCACGACGTCCACCGTGCCCTTGGTGATGTCGTCGCCTTCGATGAATCCCTTGAATTCCATGTCGAGGTGAGAGCTGCGCAGGATCTGGCTGGCCTCGCGCAACATGTCGGTGCCCTTGGCGTCCTCGCTGCCGATGTTCAGAAGCCCCACGCTCGGGCGTTCCACGCCGAGGATCGCGCGGGCGAAGCACTCGCCCATCACCGCGAATTCGACGAGGTTGCGCGCGTCGCACTGGGCGTTGGCGCCGAGATCGAGCATCGTGGTTTCGCCGAGCTTGGTCGGGAACAGGCCGCAGATCGCCGGACGGTCGATGCCGGGCAGCGGACGCATGATCAGCTTGGCCATGGCCATGAGCGCGCCGGTGTTGCCCGCCGAGACGACGCCCGCGGCGTCGCCGTTCTTCACCGCCTCGATCGCCTTCCACATGCTGGTCTGACGGCCGGAGCGGATGACCTGGCTGGGCTTGGCGTCGCCGGCCACGGCCTGATCGGTGTGATGGATCGTCGAGCAGGCGGAAAGCGCCGCATCCGCCTTCAACAGCGGCGCGATCTTGGCTTCGTCGCCGAAGAACAGAAAACGCGCGTCGGGGTAGCGCACGCGGGCAAGCCGCGCGCCCTTGACCACGATCTCGGGAGCATAATCGCCCCCCATGGCGTCCAGCGAGATTACGAGTGGTGCGCTCACCTAGCCCCCCGAGAGAGTCGCATCACGATGTCGAGCCCTCCCCCTCTGCATTGTCATAGGCACGGTGAAAGCGCCTCACGACTGGGAGAGATTATAGGACGCCGTTTAGGCGACAGTCTCGCTCTGCGGAGCGACTTCCCGGCCGTCGTAGTGGCCGCAGGAGACGCACATGTGGTGCGGACGCTTGAGTTCGCCGCAGTTCGGACACTCCTGGCGGGAGGACGACTTGAGCGCGTGGTGCGAACGGCGCATGTCGCGACGAGACTTGGAGACTTTCTTTTTAGGGACCGCCATGGTCGAATCTTTCGTGATGTAAATGCATCGGGACTGGCCAAACCACCGTGGGGCTGCCCGAAAGCGCGCCTAAATAGCGAAAAAGCTTCGGGGGCGCAAGCACGTAACGCCCGGTCAAGCGCCTTTGGGAGGCTCTTTTTTCTGAAGCCGGGCCAGGACCGCAAATGGGCTCTCCGGCTCGCTTTTTCCCGCTTTTCCGGCCCAGACGGCCTCGTCGAAGGCCGCTCCGGGGGCCCTGGGATAGGGGTCCAGGCCCAGGGCCATGTACTCGACCGCCAGCTCACCGAGGTCGATAAGGCCGTCCAGGGCCTCCTCGGGGGGCTCTTCCTCGCCAAGGGCCACAAGCTCCTCGTCATCGTCCTCCGCCTTGCCCGCCTTCGCCCGGGGGGCCGGTTTGAGAGGAAACGTCGAAAAAGTGACTTCGACCTCCTCCCGCAGCGCCGCCGGCAGGGGCGCCAGTGTAACGACACAGGTCTGCGTCACCGCGGCCTCGACGGTCCCGGTCACTTTCACCAGCCCTCCGGCGCGCGGCATCAGCTCGAATGACGCGGTGAGCGCGTTCACGTCGCGAAGGCCGAGACGCACGGCCACGCGCGCGCGCGCCGCGCCGTCGGCCTTGATGGCGTAATGACGCCCCACCTGCGGCAGCGACGTGACATCGACCGGAAAGGAGAATTCGAGTTCGGGATTGGGCGGGATGCTCATCAGACCGGCGCCGCGAAATCGATTTTGCCCGCGGCGATGTCCGCGACCGGCTGCCGCGCGAGATCCGCGCTGGCGCGCTGTAAATACGCAGCCATGCGGCCCAGCACGTCGGCGCCCGGTTCGTTGTGGCGATAGAGATTGAGGCCGATGACATTGGGAAGAAGATCCGCTTCGCCGTCCATGCCCATCTCATAGGCCGCGGCGCGGCCGTAGAAAGCCTTGGCCATTTTCTTCACATGCTTGCCGACGCTCATGTCGCCGACGCCCATTTCGCGCAACGAGCGGTCCATGTCGAGGAACATGAGATCGAACAGGCGCTGACCGGTGGTGCGCACCGCTTCCGGGTTCTCGCGCAGGCGGCGCATCACGAGCATGGCGTGGATCACGATCATGTCGAAACGGCCGTCCACGGTGTCGGGCACCGCGAGGTCGGTATAGAACCTGGGATCACGCGCCTTGCGAACCAGGGCCGCGTAGAGGGCGTCCACGGGATCGGGGGTCGTGTCCTTGCGCTTAAAAAAGCTCGCGAATGGCATAAGGCGCGGCCGCTCTTCTCAAGATTGTGAATAGGCCCGGTTGTAATGATTCTGGAGGCCACAACAAGGGGCTAGGCTTAATATTTGGCCTGATATAATACGGTTGCCCATGAATACCAGATATTTGCCATTTCCGGCCGTCCTCGCCCTCGCCGCCGCGCTTCTCGCCGGCTGCGCCAAAGACATCGACGCCCGCGGAAATCTGCCGCAACCGGAAGCCCTGGCGCAGCTCGCCGTCGGCGAACAGACGCGCCAGGACGTGCGCGGCCTTCTCGGCACGCCGGCGACGACGGCCGTATTCGACGACGAGACCTGGTATTACATCAGCGCCCACACCACGCAGTACGCCTTCTATCCGAACCACGAACTGGACCGCACCGTTTACGCGATCAGCTTCGATGAGCGCGGCATCTTGAAGGACGTGCGCAAGCTGGGCCTCGAGGACGGGCAGAACGTCAACATCGCCAGCCGCGAGACGCCGACCAAGGGCCGCGAGTTCAGCCTGATCGAGCAGCTGATCGGCAACCTGGGCCGTCTGTCCAGTTCGCAAGCGCCGGGCGGCGGTCCGCGCTGATTTCAGCGTCTTAAAGTTTCAGCGTTTTGGAATTTGAGAGGGCGCGCCGCGCGGCCGAGATCATCGACCGCGCGGGCCCTTTCCTATTCGTGCTTGTGCTCGGGCACGGGCGCCGCCGCGCCCGGCGAAGCGGGCGAACCCGCGACCGGCGCCGGGACGCCCTTGAGGACGTCGATGTTGTGCAGGCCGAACGGCTTGGCCATCGATTCAATCATGTAGAAGTCCGGTTTGTAGGCGAGGTTCTTCCACATGTAGAAGGGCGGGCGTTCGATCTCGTCATACTCCACCGTCAGCATCGAGCCGCCGTGCTCCTGCCCGTTGTTGGTGGTGTGATCGTCGATATGGTCGTGGCTGGCCCAGATGCCGGGATTGTTCATGCGCACGATCGCGTCGATGCGCTCGCCGGGCTGCATGCCGATGACGTCGGCGCTGTAGGGATGCTCGAGAGCGTTGCCGTCCTTGTGCGTGACCAGGAAGTCGTGGCCGTGCAGATGGAACGCGACCGGGATCGTGGCGGCGTAAAGGCGCAGGCGCACGACGTCGCCGGTTTTCACGCGGATCGGCTGATTCAGCGGCATCGATTTGCCGTTGATGGAAAAATACTGAAGCGCCTCGCCCGGTTTCAGACCTTCGTTGAGGGTCTGCGCCACGCGATCGTTCCAGCCCGAGAACATGAGCACGGCGTCCTTGGTGACCTGGCGCTCGATCTTGGTCGGCTTCTTGGGCTCGATGATCAGCGGGCCGAACATGCCGCGCAGGCCGAGGTGCTCGGCGACGTTGGTGTGGCAGTGATACCAGAGGCTGCCGGCCTTCTCGGCGACAAAGCGGTAGGTGTGGCTTTCGCCGGGCAGGATATTCTTCTGGGTGACGTTGGGCGTGCCGTC
>JAYSFT010000152.1:0-7637 GCA_041913245.1 Rhodospirillaceae bacterium
GTCATGCTGATGCCGGGCACCATCGGCAAGCTGTTCTTCGAATTCGCCGTCACCATGGCCGTGGCGGTCGCGTTCTCGATGTTCGTTTCGCTGACGCTGACGCCGGTGATGTGCAGCAAGATCCTCACGCCCGATCTGGACGACAGCAAGCTCGCCCATAAGGCCGAAGAGGTGTTCGAGCGCCTGAAGAACGCCTACGAGCGCAACCTGAACAAGGTTCTCGACAAGCCGAGACTCGTCTTCGCCGCTTTCGGCCTCGTGACGGCGGCGGTCGTTGTCCTGTTCAATGTCCTGCCGCAGGAGTTCCAGCCGAAGGAAGACCGCGGCGCCATCGACGTGCAGATTCGCTCT
The DNA here is from genome assembly GCA_041913245.1 of Rhodospirillaceae bacterium. Taxonomy (GTDB): domain Bacteria; phylum Pseudomonadota; class Alphaproteobacteria; order Rhodospirillales; family Rhodospirillaceae; genus SHVO01. The sequence continues at coordinate 352 of JAYSFT010000152.1, forward strand.
CCCGAAGGCGCGACCCTGGCTTACACGCAAAAGATCGTCGAGCAGGTCGCCGCGCTGATCAAGCCCGTCGCCGACAAGGGCGAGATCATGCGCATGACCGAGCGCGTGCAAAGCCCGGGCAACGAGGGCGGCGTCTCGCTGCGCCTCGTGGATTGGGACGACCGTCGTTCGGCCCAGGACATCATCTCCGAAATCGCTCCGAAGATCGCCAAGGTCCCCGGCGCGCAAATCTCGCCGCAACTGCGCGGCCGCTCGGGCCGCGGCGGCGGCGGCGGCAACTTCATCAGCTTCTCCGTGTCGGGTCAAACCTTCGAGGAGCTGCGCGACTGGCGCGACAAGCTGATGCCGGCGCTGCAGAGGAGCCCGATGATCGCCCAGGTCCGCAACAACTTCATCGAAGCCAAGCCGCAGGTCCGTATCCGCATCGACCAGGAACGCGCCGCCGACCTCGGCGTGTCCGTCGGGGCAATCGGCAATACGCTCGCCTCGATGATGGGCTCGCGCCGCGTCACCACCTTCGTCGACAACGGCGAGGAATATGACGTGCTGCTCCAGGGTTCGCTCGAGGATCGCCGCACGCCGACCGATGTTTCCAACATCTATGTGCGTTCGGACACCACCAGGGAGCTGATTCCCCTGGCGAGCGTGGTGAAGCTCGAAGAAGGCACCTACGCCGAGAACCTGTCGCGTATCGACCGCAAACGCGCCATCCAGTTCTTCGTCAATCCGCGCATCGACGTGAAGCTGTCCGAACTGGTCACCGAAGTCGAAGCGATCGCGCAGCCGATCCTCCCGCAGACCGCCGAACTCGTCTGGCGCGGCGAGGCGCAGGACTTCAAGGAAACCGGCTATCTCATCTACATCAGCTTCGGCCTCGCGCTGATCGTCGTATTCCTCGTGCTCGCGGCGCAGTTCGAAAGCTTCATCCACCCGCTGGTGATCATGATGACAGTGCCGCTCGCCGTGTTCGGCGCCCTGATGGGCCTCGCGCTGTTCGGGCAGAGCATCAACATTTATTCGCAGGTCGGAATCATCGTGCTCGTGGGGCTTGCCGCCAAGAACGGGATTCTGATCGTCGAATTCGCCAACCAGCTGCGTGACGCGGGGCGTCCGTTCCGCGAAGCGCTGGTGGAAGGCGCCATGACCCGCCTGCGTCCGATCATCATGACCGCGCTGGCCACCGTCATGGGCGCGGTGCCGCTCATGATCTCTACCGGCGCTGGCTCCGAAGGCCGCCGGCCGCTGGGCGTGACGATCTTCACCGGCGTGTCGTTCGCGGCTTTCGTGACGCTTTTCGTCATCCCGGCCTTCTACATGCTGATCGCGCGCAATACCGGCTCGCCGGGCCGTGTCGCGGCCGAACTCAAGGATTATGAACGCCGTCATCCCTTGAAGGGCGAGGAAGCCGACGAGCTCGGCCATCAGCCGGCTGAATAGCTTGTGATCCGCCGGGCGGCTTTCACAAGCCGGCTCGGCTGGACACCTCCCCGCCAAAGCTCCTATACCAGTTGTGTAACGGGCTCTGTCTGCCCGTGCTGGCGGCTAGTGCCGGGTTTCCGAAGTCCGCCGACTTGTCAGGCGTACGGGGTTGCGAACTTCGGAAACCAAGAAGGCACTAGAGACTCTTTTGAGTTGGGGTCGCTAATTTGACGTTCCTATCGCTGACGTCAGCGAAAGCACGGGCAGGAACTTCAAATTAGCGGCCCCATGGAGCGGCCGTTTGAAAGAGAAAGAGCTTCGTTTTGCGTTGGTGTGTTACGGCGGCGTCTCTCTGGCCGTCTACATGCACGGCATCACCAAGGAGATTCTGAAGCTCGTCCGCGCGTCGCGCGACTTCCACACCTATACCAACAAGGCCCAACCCGGCGCCGCCTACGGCGCGGTGGCCCAGCCGCGCAAGGACCCCGTCGATACCGAAGCGGTCTACTTCGAACTCCTGCGCCAGATCGGCAAGACCCTGGACCTGCGCATCGTGGTGGACATCGTCGCCGGCGCCTCCGCCGGCGGCATCAACGGCGTCATCCTTGCCCGCGCGCTCGCCCACGATCTCGAGATCGACCCCTTGCGCGATTTCTGGCTGACGCATTCCGACGTCGCCGACCTGATGCCCGCTCACGTCAAGGCCGGCCCGTGGCGCAAATGGTACTTCCGCCCCTTCGTATGGATGCTGCTGTGGAAGTTCCGCCACGACCTCGAAGGCAACGGCGAACTCAAGGCGAAGCTTTCCATGTTCCTGCGTTCGCGCTGGTTCAAGCCGCCGTTCGACGGCTACCACCTCACGAAAGTGCTGTTTGACGGCTTCGGCGCCATGGGTGATCCGCACGAGCACGGCAGTTCCCTGGTTCCGGCGGGGCTACAACTCGACCTCTTCGTCACGGTCACCGATTTCCGCGGGTATGTAACGGATACGCCCATCCACAATCCGCCCGTGATCCGCGACCGCGAGCATCGCCAGGTCCTGCGCTACTCCTACCGCCACTGGCCGCGCGGCCGCGAGACCAGTTCCTTCGACCGCGACGGCTTGCCCGCGCTGGTGTTCGGCGCGCGCGCGACCTCCTCGTTCCCGGGCGCCTTCCCGCCGATGCAGCTGCGCGAGATCGACACCCTCATCGCCGAACGCGGTCTGTCTTGGAATAGCCGGGTGGATTTCCTTTACCGGAATTTCCGTCCCTACTTCCTCGCCAATCTCAATCCCGGCGAAGCGTCCTTTATCGACGGCAGCGTGCTCAACAACAAACCCTTTGCGCAGGCCATCGATTCCATCCGCGGCCGTCCGGCCTATCGCCATGTCGATCGGCGCCTGCTCTACGTCGACCCGCACCCCGAAACCACCAAGGACCATTCGTCCATGACCGTGCCGGGGTTCTTCACCACGCTGAAGGGCGCTCTGTCCGATATCCCGCGCAACGAGCCCATCCACGACGATCTCGCGTGGGTGAACACCTACAACGCCGAAGTCCGCCGCCTCCAGATGGTGGTGGACGGCGCGCGCTCGCATATCAGCGCCATCGCCGAAGCCATCGGCGGCGCGGGGCTTGGCCCGCATATCACGGGCGAGGAGGTCGGCCGCTATCGCGAGCTCGCGAACAACCGCGCCCGCGCCGAAACGGGCTTCGCCTATGAAGGTTATCTGCGTCTTAAGCTCACCGCGGTGATCGAGGACGTCGGCGCCATGGTGGCCGAGGTGTGCGGCTATGGCCGCGACACCACCGAAGCGGCGCGCGTCATCACCATCATCGAGCGCTGGGCGGCCCTCACGGGCGTCTTCCCTTCACCCGAAGCCTTGCAGCGCCCGTCGCAGCCCGGCGAACCTCCCGTCTGGGTGAAGTTCCTGCTGCGCTTCGACGTCAAATACCGCCAGCGCCGCGTGCGTTTTGTCGTGCGCGCGGTGAACCATCTTTATACGCGCCTGTCCGATCCGGCGCTCGAGGGGCTCAAGACGGACCGGTTGGACTACGTGAAAGCGGGTCTCTACGACGCGCTCGCGCTGCTGCAACCCATGACCGCGCGCGCCGCGGCCATTGACGGGAAACATGGCCTGTCGCGGCGCACCGCCGAAGCGGTGAAGGCGGTGGTGCGCGACATCTTGCGGGCCATGGAAACCGACCCTCTTCTGGCGGTGAACTCCACCGCCGCCGCCCAGAAGTTCGAAGTGCGTATCACCGAGACTCTCGCCTCCCTCGCCGACGAGATGGCGCTGGAGGCGGACAATGCGCGCACCGACGCGCTGCTCGCCACTCTGGTGCGCGGCGCCGGCGCCATCCCCGCGCTTCCCGCGGCCGCCGCGCGCGAACTCCTGGAGCACTATGTCGGATTCGCGGTTTGGGACGTGCTCACCTTCTCCATCACCAACTGGCGCGACCTCGATGAATTCGACGAGATCCGCGTCGACCGTCTCAGTCCGGACGACTCGCAGACGTTGCGCAAGGGCGACGCCTCGGCCACCCTCAAGGGTATCCAGTTTCATCACTTCGGCGCGTTCTTCTGCCTGGCCTACAGGCAGAACGATTATCTGTGGGGCCGCCTGCATGCGGCCGAGCGCCTGATCGATATCGTACTCGACGCCGCCAAGATCGAGGGCGCCGGCGAGGATATCGACGTGGTCGCCCTGAAGGCCTCCGCCTTCGAAGCGATCCTGCGCGCCGAGGCGAAAGTGCTCAGCGAATGCGGCGACTTGATCTCGACCCTCAGCGCCGATGTCGCGAAACTGCGCCAAAAACATAAGGCGTGAGATATACTGCCCGGCTATGCGTTTCTGGCGGCTCTCCCTCATCATCGGCGTCGCGGCCCAGGTCTCGGGCGGTCCCGCGTCGCCTGCGCTGGCGCAGGACACGTTCGCCGACGCCTTCTGGCGTTTCAAGGCGACCACCGGCTTCGATTTCAGCTCGGGCAAGTACGGCGCCGATAAGCCCACCGAAGTTCTGTATGTGCCGCTGACGGTGCAGGCGACCAAGGGTCCTTGGACCCTCAAGGGCGACGTCTCCTGGCTGCGGGTGTCGGGTCCCGCGCTTCTGCTTGATGGCTCGTCCGTCGGCACCGTGCCGGTGCGCACGTCCGGCTCCGCGTCGGGGCCCGGCGACATCAATCTCTACGGTCGCTATTCGGTTGAAAGCCTGTATGCCCGCAATGTCTTCATCGACCTGACGGCGCGCGTGAAAATCCCCACCGCCAGCTTCGCCGACGGCCTCGGCACCGGCGAATGGGATCAGTCGGTGCAGATGGATATCGCCACCGCCTTTGGGAAAATCGTGCCTTTCGCCGCGATCGGCTACCGCTTCACCGGTCAGCCCGCCGGCTTCACGCTGCGCGATGTGGTCTATGGCACGGCGGGCGTGCAGTATAGCTGGACGCCGCGCCTCTCGACCGGCGTCTACTATGACGTGCGTCAGTCCTCGATCCCGACGGCCGCCGCGCCGCAGGAGGGCACGGCCTACGCCAACTTCAAGCTCAGCGACCGCGTATCGATGAACATCTACGGCGTCCTTGGATTCTCCAGGAACAGCCCGGACGCCGGCGGCGGCGCTTTCTTCACATATCAGTGGTAACGGCTGATCCGGCTGGGATCAGGAAGTCGGCCCGATGTCCTGCGGACGCTCGATCTGCGGACGCTCCGGCACGGTTGGCTTCGGCGTGTCGAGCGACTGCGGACGGTCGATCGGCGGACGTTCCGGCGGCGCTATGCGGTCCGGACGCTGGCGCATGTCCGGCCGCATCGCGGCGGGCCGCAGCGAACCGTTCGCCTTGTTGATGGTCACTACGGTGCGCACTTTTGTGATGGCCGTGGCGGCGACGGCGTTGTCGCCGGCGATATGGCCGGTGACGACGATGCGGTCGCCCGCGGCCGTGCCGGCCGGCAGCGCGCCCTGGACCGCGATGCCCTGGATGGACAGCGGATTCGCATTCGCCGGGGCATAGCCCTCCAGCGAGACATCACGGACGTCTTTGCCGAACGGCAGCGCCTTCGCGCCTGACATCACGTCGGCCACGAATTGGCCGTTGATCATGCGGCCCGCGACGAACACCTGTCCGCCGTTCGCCGGCTGCGAAACCACGGCGTCGCCGCTTGGCGTCACGGTCAGATCGCCGATCCGCACGCTCGCGCCGTTCACATTCGCCGTGCCGCGCAGCAGCACGCGACCGTCTTCCTTCGATTGCTCGTCGACGCGGCTCGCGACAACGGTGCCGTCTTCAAGACGCAGGCCCGAGACGCTCACCATGTCCCCCGCCTGCAAGGTGCGGAAGGCGTCGACGGCGGTTTTGTCGCCGGCCAGGTTCAGTTTCACTTTCTGGCCAAGCACGGTCATGGTTTCGCCGGCGTGGTCGATCGCGCCGATAGGACCGGTGACCGCGTGCTGGATCTCCAGCGTGTCGAGGAAATACTTACCGTCGCGCAGGCGCGCGACGCCCTGGATGACCTGGCCGACCTTCAGCTCTTCCAGCGACGAAGGCTTGCCGTCGGACTCGACGGCCGTGTGACGGTCGAACTCCCACGCGATGCCGTTGACGATCACCGAGCTGAAGCCCGAGATGGTGCCGAGGATGCCGGTGCCGCCGATGCCGTCGCCGTTCTTCTTGCCGTCGGCCGCGGCCATGACGGTGTTCGGCGCGCCCGTGCCGCCGATGCCGTCGCCGTTACGGCGCTCGGCCATCTGCGAGGGTCCGGACCCGCTCGTGGAGCAGGCGCCGATCAGGCAAAGCACGGCCGCGACCGCAAGACGATGCAGTCCACGCTCCCACAGCCGCAGGGTACTCGCCCCTATCATTGCCCCAGCTCGACGTCCTTCGCGGGTTGGCGTTCGGTCAACCCGGCTTAACGACCCGACTCTTCTTCAGTTACATGCTCGCCCGGCACATCGGAATCCGGGCGTAAGTTATTGAAATTTGCAGCGCCATCAAAGAAATACAAGCCGAAATTAATGCGCCGTGTCGCGGTTGCGCGGCCTTTATCTTTCTCTGCAAGTTCCAGCGCCAAACGGTTCATTTCCAGCAAAGCCTTCATCCCGGTCCGTTCGGCGGCCTGGGCGAGTTCCCCGGCCGACTCCTCCGTAAGTCCCGTGTAATGAACGCTACGCTCGAGAGTCGGGTTGCCCTCCTCCAACAGGTTGTGGGCGGTAGCGGCCAAATGGTCATGGATGTTGCGGCCGAAGTAGAACGCCTTCTCCTCGAAGCCCTTTTCCGGAACGAAGGCGGTGCGGTTCAGGACCACCCGGCCATCCTCATCCAGATGCGCGACTCCCAGCCGCAGCCATTCGTCCAGGAGCGCGCGGGGGCGCACATCCTTGGAGACATCCGAAACCAGCGAATCGAACGATGGCCCGTGCGACTCGGCCTTGCGCGGCAGCGGCAACGGCTGGCCCTTTTTGTCGGTGGTCTCCCGCGAGCCCAGCCAACGCGAAACGATCTGCGCGCCCAGGCCGATCGAGCGCGGCGCAGCCATCTTTTCCGTCGGTCTTTCACGCAGTCTTTTCACGTCTTTCCGGTGTACGCCCGTCAATAGACTGACGCGGCTGTCGGTCTGTTTCTTCCCGTCCACCGGAAATTCATTGAGGGCGACGTCGACGTAGGCCTCTTTCAGCAGTTCCATCAGCGCGGCCAGGCCCACGCCCTTGGCGATCAGCAGCCGCGCCAATGGGCGCAGCAGCCGCCGAAGGGCGGATATCAACGGCTTGGGAAGGCCTGCGACGGGTTCTGGGGACGGCATTAGAGGCGAAATCTTACTCAGCGCGGTGACGTCGGGACTCTTCTATACACGGTCGTGGGAATTTTTCCCACTTTTTATTTGACTC
>JAYSFT010000153.1:0-7588 GCA_041913245.1 Rhodospirillaceae bacterium
CGCGCCCGTGCGCGATCACGCGGACGAGCGGCCCCGGAGGGGAAGCGAAAACCCGGATTTTCAGGCTTTAGCGGCCGGAGGTGTACGCGGCCGCAGCGCCGGAGTCAACAAACCAGGATAAATGTCCATAATCATAATATGTTAGTGGCGTTTTGGGGGCTCCGCGACCCGTAAGACGGTGTATCCGACGAGCGCCGAAATGACCGAACCGCCCAGGACCCCGATCTTCACCTCATCCAGCAGCACCGCGTCGCTGAAGGCCAAACCGCCTATGAACAGGCTCATGGTGAAGCCGATGCCGCACAACAGCGCGATGCCATAAATCTGGGTCCAGGTTGAGGCCTCGGGTTTTTTTGCGATTTTGAAGGCCGCGCACAGGGCGACGGTGGCGAAAATCCCGATCTGCTTTCCCAGGAAAAGACCCAGCGCGATCCCCAGCGGCAAAGGTGCGAGCACCTGCTCCATCCCGAGGCCGGAGAAGGAAACGCCTGCGTTCGCGAACCCAAAGATCGGCACAACGGCGTAAGCGACCCAGGGCTGAAGCGCATGCTCCAAACGGTGCAGCGGCGAGGTTTCGCCCCGCGCCGCCGCCGGCGGGCCGATGGGAATCACGGCGGCGGCCAGCACCCCCGCGATGGTGGCGTGAACGCCCGAGAGCAGCACGATCACCCACAGCAGCGCCGCCAGCACCAGATAAGGCGCTAAATTGGCGACTTTCGCGCGATTGAGGACATACATCACGGCCATCACCAAGATGGCGCCAAGCAGCGCGAGGCCGTGGATATTGGAGGTGTAGGCAAGAGCGATAATGGCGACCGCGCCCATATCGTCGACAACGGCGACGGTCGTCAGAAAAAGCTTGAGCGACGTCGGCACGCGTTTTCCCAGGAGCGCAACGACGCCGATCGCGAAGGCGATGTCCGTGGCCGAAGGAATCGCCCACCCGCGCGCAAGCCCGTCCGTATCGCGTATGACAAAGAGATAGACGAGGGCCGGGACGGCCATGCCCCCGGCGGCGGCGAGCATCGGCAGCGCCCGGTCCGACCAGTCCGACAAATGTCCCACGACAAACTCGCGCTTCACTTCCAGGCCCACCAGCAGGAAAAAAATCGCCATCAGGCCGTCGTTGATCCAGTGCAGCAAGGACAGCGGCCCGACCGGCAGATGCAGGGCTGCGAAATAAGCGGCGCTCAGCGGGCTGTTGGCGACGGCCATGGCCGCCGCGGCGGCGGCCATCAGCAAGATGCCGCCGCCGGCCTCGCTTTGCAGAAATCTGCGCAGGATGGAGGAGTCAGAGCCCTTCATTTTTCTTTCGTCCAATTTATACGTCACAACAATGGGTTATGCATACATAAGGCGTCCCGCCCTGGACAGTCGGGACCCCCGCACCTATAACCCGCCCATGATCTCCGCCCAACCGCAATCGGCCGGCCTGGCATTTCGCAAAATGCACGGACTCGGGAACGACTTTGTCGTGCTCGACGGCCGCGCCGCGTCCTTGCGATTCACGGCCGATACCGTGGGCGCTATCGCCAACAGACGCACCGGCGTGGGCTGCGACCAGATCTTGATTCTCGAACGCCCGCGTCATGGCGGCGACGCCTTCATGGGCATCCGCAATTCCGATGGCAGCGAAGTGCAGAGCTGCGGCAACGGCAGCCGTGCGATCGCAAAAGTCCTGTTCGAGGAAACGGGCAAGGAAAAGATCACCATCGAAACGCTGGCGGGCCCGGTGATCGCCTGGCGGGCGCCAGACGGCGCGATCGCCGTCGACATGGGCCCCGCGCAAACCGACTGGCGACGCATCCCGCTGGCCAAAGAGACCGATACGCTTCATCTGGGCGTCGGCGAAGGTCCGCTTCAGGATCCCGTCGGCGTCGGCATGGGCAACCCGCACGCCGTGTTCTTCGTGAAGGACGCCGGCGCCATCGACCTCGCCGCCGTGGGACCAAAGCTGGAGCGTCATCCGTTGTTCCCGGAACGGACCAACGTGGAAGCGGTGCAGGTGATCGATCGCGGACATTTGCGGATGCGCGTATGGGAGCGCGGCGCGGGCATTACCATGGCGTGCGGCACCGGCGCGTGCGCGACGCTTGTCGCCGCGGCGCGGCGCGGCCTTGCCGACCGGTCAGCCATCGTGACGCTGGACGGCGGCGATTTGTTCATCACCTGGCGCGACGACGGCCATGTGGTCATGACCGGGCCGGCGGAAGACAGCTTCCGCGGCACGCTCGACGCGCATCTGTCGCAAGGATTGCGCGCATGACCTCGCCCGATGCGAACAATCAGGCGCCGCGCGTCGTCAGCATGGGCTGCCGCCTGAACACCTATGAAGGCGAAGTCATGCGCGCGCATGCACGCGACGCCGGGCTTTCGAACGCCATTATCGTGAACACCTGCGCGGTCACCAAGGAAGCCGAACGTCAAGGCCTCCAGACCCTGCGCAAGCTGCGCCGCGAGAATCCGGGCGCGCATATCGTCGCGACGGGCTGCGCCGTGCAACTCGACCCGGCCCGCTACGCCGCGATGCCCGAAGTCGACCGGGTGCTCGGCAACGAGCACAAGATGAAGGCCGAGAGCTTCCACGCCGAGACGAACGAGCGCGTCCTCGTCAGCGACATCATGACGGTCCGCGAGACGGCGGAACATCTGGTGGAAGGCTTCGACGGACGCACGCGCGCGTTCGTGCAGGTCCAACAGGGATGCGATCACCGCTGCACCTTCTGCATCATTCCGTTCGCGCGCGGCAATAACCGCAGCGTGCCCATGGGCCGCATCGTGCAGGAAGTGCGCGGGCTGGCGCAGAGCGGCTATCAGGAGATCGTCATCACCGGCGTCGACATCACCGGCTACGGCGGCGACCTGCCGGGCGCACCGAGCCTGGGCCAGATGGTGCGCCGCCTGTTGACGGCCGTACCCGAACTGAAGCGCCTGCGGCTGTCCTCGCTCGATCCCGCCGAAGCGGACGATGATCTGTTCCAGCTGATCGCGGACGAGCCGCGCCTGATGCCGCACTTCCATATCTCCGCCCAGGCCGGCGACGACATGATCCTGAAGCGCATGAAGCGCCGCCATAGTCGCGCCGATATCATCTCCTTCTGTGAACGCGTTCGCGCCTTGCGTCCCGACGCGGTGTTCGGCGCCGATCTGATCGCCGGCTTTCCCACCGAAGACGAGGCCATGTTCGAGAACAGCCTCGCCCTGGTGGATGACGCCGGCCTCACGCTGCTTCACGTTTTTCCCTATTCCATCCGTGCCGGCACGCCGGCGGCGCGCATGCCGCAAGTCGACGGCGCGGCGATCAAGGCGCGTGCCGCGCGGCTTCGCGCGAAGGGAAACGAAGCCTTCGCGCGCCGCCTCGCCGAGCAGGTGGGCCGGACGGCGCAGGTGCTTATGGAAAAAGACGGCCGCGGTCACAGCGAACACTATCTGCCCGTGGACATCGCATCCGTGGATATCGCGAACGCGCCGCCCGGCGCGGTGGTTACGGCACGCATCGTCGGCGCCGCGGAAACGGCTCTTGTTGGCGTGATCTGATGTCTCTTCGCGATATGTTGCCCGGGGGTAAGACCTCCGATGACGTTCATCACCAGTACCAGGGCGAATGGCAGCTCAAGCTGAGCGAGGGCCTCGCCAAATCCTCGAGCAAGATCGTCGCCGGCATCGGCGACATCCTGACCAAGCGCAAGCTCGACGACACGACCCTGACCGAACTGGAAGACCTGCTGATCACCGCCGACCTCGGCACGGCGACGGCGTCCAAGCTCACGCAGGCGCTGGCGAAAGAGCGTTTCGGCAAGGACATCACGCCGGAGGACGTGCGCGAGTCCTTCGCCGCCGACATCCGCCGTATCCTTGAACCCGTCGCGCGCCCCTTGGTCATCGACCCGGATCGCAAGCCTTTCGTGGTGCTGGTTGTGGGCGTGAACGGCGCGGGCAAGACCACCACGATCGGCAAAGTCGCCCACCAGATGAAGAGCGCGGGGAAAAAAGTCGCCCTTGCCGCCGGCGATACGTTCCGCGCGGCGGCCGTCGAGCAATTGAAAGTGTGGGGTCAGCGGGCCGGCGTGCCGGTCTTCGCCAAGGACACCGGCGCCGACGCGGCGGGCCTCGCGTTCGAAGCGCTGCTGGAAAGCAAGAAGCGCGGGGACGACGTGCTGCTGATCGACACGGCCGGACGCCTTCAAAATAAAGACGAGCTGATGGCCGAACTGCAGAAGATCGTGCGCGCCATCAAGAAGGTCGAACCCAGCGCGCCGCACGCCACGCTTCTGGTGCTCGACGCGACCGTCGGCCAGAACGCCCACGCCCAGGTCGAAGTCTTCAAGAGCATGACGGGCGTGACAGGCTTGGTGATGACCAAGCTCGACGGCACGGCGAAGGGCGGCGTTGTCGTGGCGCTGGCCGAGAAGTTCGGCCTGCCGGTGCACTATGTGGGCGTCGGCGAAGGCGCGAACGATCTGCGGCCGTTCACATCCCACCATTTCGCGCGCAGCCTGATGGGGCTGAACCCGGACCTGCCGACGGGCTAGGGTGTGTTGAAGTCATGTCGAACCGCCACACGACCTAGAGTCTTGTTTGGTCGCACGTTCTACGGCGAACCGCGCCGGCGAAAGCCGGCACCTAAAAGACGCGCGCCTCCGCGCGCAGCACTTCGCCGGAACGTGCTTTAGAGCCCGAGGCTATCCAGCCATTCGGTGAAACATAGCTTCGCCTGCGTCTCGAGTTTCGCGGCGTAACGCTTGGCGTCCGAGCGCAGCGATTTCACATGGGCGCCCTGGGTCGCCGCGATTTCCACCGCGTGCCCGACGTACCACTTCTCGAGGTCCTGCCCGGTCACTTCGGGGTGGCACTGGAAACCGAGCGTGTTCCTGCCCCAGCTGAAGACCTGGTGAAAACACACCCCTGTCCCGGCCAGCAGCGTCGCGCCTTTCGGCAGGTCGAAGGTGTCGCCGTGCCAATGGAACATGAAGGTGTTTTCCGGCGCGAGGTGGCGAACCGGTGACGCATGACCGGCCTTCGACAGGATCAGGGGCGACCAGCCGATTTCCTTTTCGCGGTTGGGATACACGCGCGCGCCGAGCGCGCCCGCGATGAGCTGCGCGCCCAGACAGATCCCGAGCGTGGGCTTGTCGGCTTTCAGGCGCATTTCGAGCGCGGCGATCTCCTGCTTGAGGAACGGATAGAGGTCGTCCTCGTAGACGCCGATCGGGCCGCCCAGGACCACAAGCAGGTGCGGCGCGAGCGCATCGAAGCTCTTCCAGTCCGCGACCGGCGCTTCGATGTAGTTCACCTTCCAACCGCGCGCGGCGAACAGATCGCCCAGCGTGCCGAGGTCTTCAAAGGCGACATGCCGAATGACGGCGACGTTCACGCCGTCCTGCTTCCGCGCGCGCGGCATTCTCGAACTCCGGTATTAGGCGTTAGGCGACTTCTTCGACCGTGCCGTGGCAGTGTTTGTACTTCTTGCCCGAACCGCAGGGGCACGCTTCGTTGCGCGCGACCTTGCCCCAGGTCGACGGATCGTTGGGGTTGCGCTGGTCGGGCTGCACACGCGGCAACATGCGCTGAGCGTCGATGGCCGACGGCAACGGCGCGATGCCGCCGACGACCGGCTGCACCTGCTCCTTGATCTCCTGGACGCGTTGCGGCGCGCGCGGCTCGAGATCCTCCGGCGGAGGCGCGACACGCAGTTCGACGCGCGACAGAATGCCCGTGACGCGCTCCCGCAGGCTGGACAGAAGCTGATTGAACATCTCGAAGGCTTCGCGCTGGTATTCCAGCAGCGGCTGCTTCTGGCCGTAGGCGCGCAAGTTCACGCCGTGGCGCAGCATGTCGAGCTGCGCAAGATGGTCGCGCCAGCCCTGATCGATCATCTGCAGGACGATGCTCTTTTCCACGCGGCGCATGATATCCGGGCCGATGGCCGAGGCTTTCTCCGCGAACTTCGCGTCCGACATCTGCGTGATGCGTTCGCGGATTTCCTCTTCCGCGACGCCTTCTTCCGTCGACCAGTCCTTCACCGGAAGGTCGAGATTGAGAAGACGCAGGCTTTCTTCGTGCAGGCCCGGCCAATCCCAGGATTCCTGCATCTGGCCGGCGGGGATGAACTTCGCGACGATATCGTCGATGACCTCGCGGCGCATATCCGAGACCATGTCCGAGAGGTCCTCGGTGCGCATCATGTCCTTGCGCTGCTCGAAAATCACGCGGCGCTGATCGTTCATCACGTCATCATATTGCAGCAGGTTCTTGCGGATATCGAAGTTGCGCGCCTCGACCTTCTGCTGCGCCTTCTCGATCGCCTTGTTGATCCACGGATGGATGATGGCTTCGCCGGGCTGCAGGCCCAGGCGCTGCAGCATCGTGTCCATGCGCTCGGACCCGAAGATGCGCATCAGATCGTCCTGGAGCGACAGATAGAACTTCGACGCGCCCGGATCGCCCTGACGGCCGGAGCGGCCGCGCAGCTGGTTGTCGATGCGGCGGCTTTCATGGCGCTCGGTGCCGACCACGTAAAGGCCGCCGGCGGCCAGGGCCACCTTCTTCTTCTCGGCGATATCGGCGCGAATGGCGTCCTTCTCGGCGTCGGCGAGCGGACGTCCGAGCTTGTTTTCTTCTTCACGGAAGCGGGACTCGGCGTTGCCGCCGAGCTGAATGTCCGTGCCGCGGCCGGCCATGTTGGTCGCGATGGTCACCGCGCCCGGCACGCCGGCCTGCGCGATGATGAGCGCTTCCTGCTCGTGGTACTTCGCGTTCAGGACCTGCGGGACGATCTTGGTCTTCTTGCGCAGGAGATTGGCGAGCGTTTCCGATTTTTCGATGGAGACCGTGCCCACCAGCACCGGCTGCCGGCGCGCGATGCACTCCTCCACCAGCGTCACGATCGCGTTGTATTTCTCTTCGGCGGTCCGGTAGACCTCGTCGTGCTCGTCTTTGCGCGCGCGCACGACGTTGGGCGGAATTTCCACGACTTCGAGGCCGTAGATCTGGCCGAACTCTTCCTCTTCCGTCATCGCCGTGCCGGTCATGCCGCCCAGCTTCGGGTACATGCGGAAGTAGTTCTGGAAGGTGATGCTGGCGAGGGTCTGGTTTTCGCTTTGCACCGCGACGCCTTCTTTCGCCTCGATGGCCTGGTGCAGGCCTTCGGAGAGGCGGCGGCCTTCCATGATGCGGCCGGTGAATTCGTCGATCAGGTGCACCTTGTCGTCACGCACGAGATAGTCGACGTCGCGCTTGAACATGTGGTGGGCGCGCAGCGCCTGGTTCATATGGTGAACGAGCGCCACGTTATGCAGATCATAAAGCTCGCCTTCGGTCAGGATGCCGCGCTCGCGAAGAAGCTTCTCGGCGAATTCGCTGCCGGCGTCCGTGAAGGTGATGGAACGCTGCTTTTCATCCTTCTCGTAATGTTCGGCCTTCAGGCTCGGGATGATCGTGTCCACGCGTTCATAGAGATCGGTGCGGTCCTGCGACGGGCCGGAAATGATGAGCGGCGTGCGCGCTTCGTCGATGAGGATCGAGTCCACTTCATCGACGATGGCGTAATTGAAGTCGCGGTGGACCATGTCCTCCATGCTGTACTTCA
>JAYSFT010000154.1:0-7534 GCA_041913245.1 Rhodospirillaceae bacterium
CGCCGCGCGGGGAGTGGTCTCTCTCCCCCGGACCGCTCCCCGCGCTTCTTTCCAGAGTCCCACCACCCAGAAAAAGGACCTCCACCATGGCAAAGCGCAGAAGACCCAAAAAAATTCGCCCGGATATCGACTGCAGCCGCCCCGAACGCGGCAGGGATGGAATTCGGCTATCTGTGGGGGCGGGTATTCAAGCCCCCGTTTGCGCAGAGCCTGATGTCCCGCTTTTTGCCGCCGGGCGAAGGGGGCCTGTGGGACGAAGCTACGGCAGCGGACGCCGAAGCACGCCTGAAACGCATCGTCACATTTTTGAAGGAGCGTGCCGTGTACGATGCGCTGGTCAACGCGGTGATCTACCGGCGCACTAACCCGCGCACGCTGGACAAACTCCGCACCGCACTCTGCCGTCTGATCGACTACGGAAAGTCGCAGGCTCGTAAAACATCGGCTTGAGTTCGTGGTCTCCTGAGACTACCCGGCCTGCGCGAACATCAATGCGGCAGCATTTGCCTCAATGCTGCCGCGCCTGCGCCATGTCGGCTGCGTTTCAATGGGCTCTCCCCCGCTTTCACTCAGGAGGCCCCATGAAAAGATTCACACCGACGTATGTTCTGCCGCTCGCGGCGCTCGCCCTTGCTTTACCCGCGGCGGCCCAAGCCGCTCAGGGATATACCGAAGGCCGTGTCGCACTTCGCGCCGGCCCCGATCACGACTTTCCCCGCGTGACGACGCTGAACCGCAACACGCGTGTCCAGATTCACGGTTGTATCGACCGTTACGACTGGTGTGACGTGAGCGTGCGCGGTGCGCGCGGGTGGGGGGAGGGCGAGGACCTTCGCCTCCGCCACCGCGGGCGTCCGGTCCGCGTTGTGGAATATGGGCCCCGCATTGCCCTGCCGATGCTGACCTTCAGTTTCGATACGTATTGGAATGAGAATTATCGGCGGTCGGGATTTTACCGTGATCGCGACCGGTATCGCGATTTCGCACGCCGCGACTATGATCGCGACAGCATTCCGAACCGCTTCGACCAGGACCGCGACGGCGACGGGATCCGCAATAGTCGCGATCGCGATCGGGACGGCGACGGCGTGCGGAACCGCAACGACCGGGCGCCGAACAATCCGCGGCGCGATTGATTCGACCGAGCGAACCGGCCTGCGACACCAGGCCGGTTCGTGCAATGTAGAGCGTCTAAAAATCTAGGAAAATTTCTTGACGAAAAATCGCTCTCTCCCTCACACTCAATAATATGCCGTCCTCCTTTCATGCCCCGGCGCCAGGTCGGGGCTTTTTTTATTTGGCCCATGCAGATGTCCCCCGTCTTCGGCAATACGAACGGCGGCGAGGATGTCCGCGCGCGCTTCTTGCGGGCGGGCGCCGGGCGTATCGGACGCAATGAAGTAAGGCTCAGAGCCGGCGAGCCCATGCCTTTCGGCCGGAAACTCTTGTACCGCCCAGATGAACAGGCGCCGCAGGTGGTAACCCTTCCCGACCGGCCGGATCCGCCCGCCGAGGATACCTCACTGCTTGGTATCAGTTAGTTTGCCCCCGATTTTTGGCGGCTCATCAAAGACGAGCCGGCTCAGCCCGTTCCGCTTGCGGCGACGACGCCCGAGCCACGCGCACCTTCCTCACCAACGGATTCTCCGATGCCCGAATACACAATTACCTCTCGCCGTCCGCGGATGCGTTTGACGGACGATGAGATCACCAACATCATGGTTAACGAGGCGGTCTCACTTTCGGGGTCGGGCGCCGAGGAAATGCGCCGCCAAATGGCACAGACCATCATGAACGCCGATGAGGCTTTTGGTGAGCACCGAAAAGCCTGGGCCAGAACTCAGCCCACCGAAATTCGACGCCGGCTAAGTCCAGCCGAGGAAAAGATTAAACGCGAAATCCACAGGAACGTGCTCGAGGCGCGCGAACGGTTTAATCGTGCGGAAGACCCGACCAATCTGGCGACGAACTTCATCAAGAGGCCGGATACAGGCGGGCCGCCGTCCACGGAGGACCCTAAATGGGCGAAGCAAACCAATGGGCTGCGGCTTGAGTCCATCCGCGGTCCCTTTCCCGATTCTCAACGGAACCGCGAACCAGGTAAGTATGTTTACCTATGGCAGAACGCGTTGGCGGACAAATATTACGGCCGCAACAGGAAATAGTGACCTCAAGGCCTTATGCTATAATGCCCCTGGGCCCAGGGGGTTCACATGATCACGAAACAGCTATGCTTGATTGCGATCCTATTTTCCGCGCCGGCGACGGCGGCGGAAGACAATCGGGAAATCACGCCCGCGGTTATGGGCAGCAACAGAGACTATTTCGCGAAAATATTTCACGAAACTTATGGCGATGACGCACGCTTCACGGACTATGTGAGCTGCAAATCAACGGACCCCTACATAGGACTCGATGAATTTTATCTCTTCCGTCCGCGTCCGCCCGCCGCCCCGGTGCTAGTGACCTTTAACCGCGACTACTTCATGATCGGCAATATCGGTACCGTGCGCTACTTCCGCGGCGAGATCGAGATGCAACCTGGGAGCGGCCTTAATGGTACGTCGGAGGCCCAGCGTATCACCGTCGAGCCGCTTCTCGCCGAGACCTTCCGGCCGGTTGAGAATATCGCCGAGGTGTTCTTGATCCCGCCGACGAAGACCTGCGCTTATGCGGAAAGCGCGTATTTGGGGCGCGCCGCCGTCCCAGCCCCGAAATGAGACCGGACGTGCGCAAACAAATCGTCATCCTGGGAACGCTGATCGCGGCAGTGGCCGCTCCGACAGGTTTTATTCACGCGGGCGACGATCCCCGGGAACTCCCGCCCGAAGTCATCGACAGTAACCGGGACTACTTCGCGGTGTTGTACCGCCAGACCTTTGGTGCAGATGCGGCTGGAACGACTTTTGCGAGCTGCAGATCCACCGATCCCTTCATCGGGCTGTACGACTTCTATCTTCTCAAACCCCATTCGCCCGCGGCACCCGTGCTTCTACATTTCGACCGCGACCGGTTCGTGATCGAAAACTACGGGACCGTTCGCTACTTTGAGGGACAAGTTGAAGTGTGGGCCGCCAGGGGGGGGAACGGCATGTCCGAAAAACAACGGATCGTGGCAGAACCGCTGGCAGCGGAGGAATTCCGGCCCGCCGAAGATGTCGTCGGCGTTTTTATGATCGAGCCCCGTAACACCTGCGCGTACGCCGAGAGCAAATTTTTCGGCCGGCCCGCCGTCGCGCGGTAATCGTACCCTTACGCCGCAGTGACCGCGTAAGACCGTCCACCAACAGAGGATCATCCATGCAAGATAACCAAGCTGCTGCGCAGAGCGCGCAGCCGGCCCCTCTTTCTATTGCCGACGCCGGAGCAAAACTGGTCGATCAACGCGAGGCGGAAGCGCGCCTCGTTCGCCGCGCCAACGCGGCCGGAGAGGCTATGGGTGGGGATCCATCCGAAGATGACGCCCCTCCCGGGCCGGAGGACGCCGGGGCACCGGTGCTGGAAAATCCGGACGACAGGTTGATCGACCTTGGTGACGGGCTGCGCGTGAGCCTGGACCAGATCCGCGAAGGTTTCATGCTGAAGGCTGATCATACCCGCAAGACGCAAGCACTGGCGGAAGAACGCCGGGCGGTGGAAGCGATCCGCGCGCAAAAGATCATGGCGCTGGAAACCGCGCTTGGCCACCTGCAGCAGCAAGTGACGTCGCCTCGGACTCTTCAGGCGCTGATTGCGGAGGATCCCGCCAATGGCCTCACCCGCTTTGCGCAGCAGGTGGACCGGATGCAACAGCTGGCGGCCGCGCGGGATCTGGCCCGGCAGCAGCGCGAAGAATATATGACTGCCGCGCGCGCCGAGCGCGATCGTCACCTCGCGCAGAATTATTGGTCAACTCCGGCGGAAGCCGAGCGTGGCATCGCTGAGGCGCATGGTTATGCGAAATCGTATGGGTACGGGGACGACGACCTGTCCGCGGCTCTGAACGATCCAAACGTCGTCGCGATCCTCGATAAAGCCCGGCGGTTCGACGAACTACAGGCCGGAAGATCGCGGATGGAGCGCTTGGTTGCTGATAAACCGAATGTGATGCGGCGGGGCGTCAAAGTGGGCGCCCAAGCCGCGAACCATACCGCTGCGCAAAGTGCGCGTAGCCGGCTGAAAGCGACCGGATCACTCAGCGACGCCGTGAGCTATTTGCAGGCACAGCGCAAGACCAAGGGAGGCTAAGGATGGCCCAGAGCTTTCGCGACCCATTAGCGGGGATCAATGCTTTCGCGCCTGCGTTTTGGAAACTGATTGCCGAGCCATATCAGCCGCCCGGCGGATCGGCTCCCGAGCCCATCCCAGAGCCGGCGATGCCACAGCCTCCACCAAAGCCGCCGCTGACGAACGACGCGCTGGAGGCGTTGCGCGAGTCAACAGGCGGGTTCGCAAAGGATCTTCGCGATCTGCCACCAGCACCGCCGCCACCAGAAACGGAGCCGCCACTGACTAACCAGGGACTAAGACGATTGCGCGATCCTGCGGCTGGATCCGGGGATCTGCGGGACATACCGTCGCCGCCTGCGCAGCTGATTCCCGAGATGACAACGCCAGGATACTCCGATGCTTTGTCCACCAATATTCGCGACATCTGGGCGAAGCGGGCACGTATTGACGCTATGAAGGATGAAGCGCAAAGACGATTGCCGTCGCAACAAGGCGCCTTTCACGATGAAATTCGGCGGGAGGAGGAAGAGCTACAGGGCTTGGAGGAAGAACTTCGCCGTTTGACGCGCCGAGCCGCACGACACATCTAGGTCGCGCCTGACAGAGACTCCCTATGTGCCTCTACGGCACCTTTTGTGGAGGAACCGTCGGATACCAGGCATCCCACTTGGGAGGCGCGGGCGCCTCGAATTCATTAGGATAGCTTTTTCTCTGGCCAAATTCAGTGTTTGCCACTGGCGGCGGAAGTTCTTCCGGTTCGGCGCGGTATGGCGATTGCTCACTCAAAGGGGGCAGGCTCGTGTCCGCGCGGCGATCAACTGAGCTCAGAAAATATCCGCTGCCGGCGAGAAGGATCAAGAGTCCGAAGGCGATCAACGCAGGACGGCTCATGTCATCACCCCTTGGTCTCACGACGATTAAGCATAGCGTATTTTCCGAAATCGCCGCTACGGCGTCTCGCTCCCGCTAGCATTACAACAAGGTTATTCATGATTTTTGACATCGTTCAGGAATGGGCGCAGTGCCGCGATGCGATGTTGCCGGCCATCGCGGAAACCAAGGGAACCCATACGGAAGATGACATTCTCACGGGCCTGGTGACCGGCGCGTACAAACTATGGCGCCGGAATGGGTCAGGGATCGTGACCGATTTCGCCGTCTATCCGCGCATGAAGGTCATCAATGTGTTCCTGGCGGGCGGGCACCTGAAAGACATCCTTCCGCTGCAAAGCGAAATCGAAAACTACGGGCGCAAGATGGGGTGCCAGCGCGCCACCCTTCTGGCCGTGCGCGACGAATGGCAACGGGCTGTGGCTGGCGGGCAGAAGTTGGGCATCTGCATGTACAAGGATCTGTAACATGAGCGGCGAGTTGAACGCTGGGCGCAAAAAAGAAACTAGCTTGCAAAACGTCGCGGGCACGACATCGTCGACAAGCAGGCTGATCGCGCCCGACGGCTGGGAAGACTCCTGGCGGTCGATGCAGGCGCAGCTGTCTCCCGCCGGCCTAACGGCGCCGCAGCAGCAAGGCGCCGACTGGCTGTCCGCGTCATTGCGGGGCGGTGATCCCGCGGGCCTCGGCGGCATACGCGCGCAGCTGGGCACGGCCGCCGACTATTGGAAGGACGCGGCGGACAACCGTTTGTCCAACACGCTCGCGACCCTCGCGTCGCGATATCCCGACACTTACAGGCCGCTGCAGGATGTGAGCGCCGGCGCTGTGAGCGTCCGGGACATCGGCTCTTCGGACATCTCGGCGCGGGACATCGCGGCGCAACGGGGCGCGGCCCTCATGGCGGATTATCAGAATCCCTACATGAAGGATGTCGTGGATGCGTCCCTCGCCGATTACGATACCGGGGCGGCCGAAGCGCGCACCGCGCTGCGCGCCGGCAACGCCGGCAGTTTCGGCAATAAACGCTATGGCGTGGCGGAGGGCCAATTCGCCTCGGACTCCGCCCTCGGCCGCGGCAAATTGGCCGCGGATCTCCGCGCGGGCGGCTTCACGACCGCGGCGGCGTTGGGGATGCAGGACGCGGACCGAATCCTTTCGGCGGATCAGGCCAACCAGTCGGCAAGCCTGCAGGCGGCGCTGGCGAACGCGAGCAATCGTCTGGCCGCCGCCGAGTTCAATGCCCAGCAGCGCCTGGGGGCGGATCAGTTCAACACATCGAACGATCTGGCCGCGCGGCAGTTCAACAACGAGATGCAAAACAAGCGCGAGATGTTTGATGTGGACGCGGGCTATCGGGGCTATGAGATGCGCGACAACGCCCGCCGAGCGCTGGAAGGCAACCTGGGGGCGCAGGCGGCGCTGGGCCAGCAGGGTTTCCAGATGAATACCGATCTCGCGAATGGACTGATCGGCGCCGGGGGCGCCGGTCAGTCGCAAAATCTAGCCTGGCTCGGTGCAGGCGCCCCGCTGTTCGGGTCGCAAGAAGACACGTCCCAGCACGTAACTACAAGCAACAACGGCCACTCGAGTTCGAAGGGTGGGTCAGCAAGTAAGACCTTCTAACCGAAAAATGGAGAGGATGAGAGATGGCAGGGAATATACCAAGCGGCGGGTCCGCGCTAAGCGGGCCGCAATCAGGCCCTCTTGGTCAGGCGGCGGGAGGCGCCGCGGATATGTTTAAGAATTACCGGGAGTTGCGGGCAGCCAATACCGTCGGTGCCGACAAGTATTTCCACTGCAAGGGAAATTGTGAAGCGGCGCAAAGAGGCCCTATAGGAGCCGGCGTCGCAGCAACAATTTCGGACCTCCGCGAACTTTACGGAAAGCTCAAGGGCGATTCGGAGTGGGACCGGGCGTATGATCAGTATGTCAATCGGGTTGGCCGCTCCCGTCCATCTGTTGCCAATTTCGAGAGTTGCAAAGCTTCTTGCGAACCCTTTGCTCCGCCCGCACTATCGGAAAAACACCGATAAGAGCTTCAAGGCCGCGCATGCTTAAACGGTTGGGATATCTCGCCCTTGCTTTCGCGGGCCTCGTGTTCGCGATCGGCTACTACACCCTCTTCGGACCGATACTGGGCGTTGCCTTCGCCGCGACTGCGTGGGCCGCGGCATTCGCATGCGTCGTCGGACTCGAACGGCTGCGATACTCGGAGAGAGAGCACCGCATCCGCAGAACGACGCAGCTCTTTTTCGGATTCCTTTTCCTCATCGCCTTCTTCGAGCCCATGGACAGGTGTCTCGACCGCGGCGGCGCATGGGATTGGTATTCCGCCGCGTGCGATCACTGATACAACGCAACCCCAACCGCCACCCTTAACCGGCTCCACCCGCACCGTCGAGCGAACCTGACCCACAGGCGCGCGCCTCCG
>JAYSFT010000155.1:0-7371 GCA_041913245.1 Rhodospirillaceae bacterium
ACGAGACTTTCATTACTTCTTCCCACTTCCGGCCGCGAGGTTGTCCGTCTTGGCGGCGCCGAACAGCTTGAGCACGCGCTCTTCGCCATTCTCATCATAAATTAGTTCGCTGGTGTCTATCTTTTTGATCACCGCGCCGTTCGGCAGCGGCTGGCCGCTGGCGAACCGTTGGACCCGTTTGCCCTGGTCGACTTCGATGACCGCGATCCGGGCCTTGCCCTCCTGGACCGTGCCGATGAAGCGCCACGGCGGCCCTTCCGGTTTCTTCTCCGCGACCTTTGCTTTCGCGGGGTCGTTCGTCCAGAGGTCGGCGCGCGCGAGCATGTCCCGCTGCGCGCCCGCCCGGAAGGGCGCCCACTGCGGAAACGGCCAGCGGTCGGCGGTGTCGACGGCCGGCGGGTCGCTCGAAACCCTGACCACCGCCACCGTCAGTCCCAGCAGGATCGCGAGACCAAGCGCGCCCAAATGCGGGGCGTAGGGCCGAAGGACCTCAAGCCTTTGCAGGATATCTCTCAACACGCGATCCAAGACAGGGCTCCTCAATTCCGTTCGGTGGAGCGGTAGAAGGCGGACACGTCCATCTCGATCCGCGCATTCCGGCCCGCCCGCACGATCATACGGTCCACCACGACGGCTTTCTCCCCTTCGGCGATATCCGCCAGGAATTGGGCAAGGCTCGCGCCGTCGAACGGAAGGATCAACTTGGCGGTCATGCGCTGAACGGTTGAAAGCGGCGAGGCCTCCCCCGGCTGAGTCTGACGGACGAGGGGAATGCGCCGGACCTGGATCGGCGCCACCGGCTCAAGTTTGTGCGGCCCCAAGCGGTCGCGCAGCCAGCGCTCGAAGCTCGCGTCCGCGAGACCGGGCGTCTGCGCGGCCCACAGCCGTTCTTCCAGCAGCGACTTCAACACCTGGCTCTGCTGCTTTCTTTCGTCCCAGCCGCCGGATTTGATCTGCGCCTCAAGGCGCGCTTTTTCGACCTGCGCGCGCTGGTAATCGCGCTGCAGGCCCGACACCATCTGATGCAAGGCGATCAGGGCTGCGAACAGCAAAATGCCGGCGACGGCGGAAACCAGCATCTTGAGGCGATCGGTCAGGACGACGGGACCGAATTTGCTGTGGGCCTCGGCTTGCAGGCGCTCGAACAGCTTGTGAAGCGTGGGGAATGAGGTCTTCATGACGTCGGCCATTGTTGCGCGTCCACCTGCATGTTCAGCCGCAGTTCGCGTTGCTGGTTTCCCACGGTGCCCGACACGTTGGAGAAATGATCGTCCTTCTCGAACATTTCGATGAAGAAGGGCGCTTCCAGCGGACGGTCGGCCTGGACGACGAGTTGCAGATTGCCGGCGTCGAAATTCCATTCATCGATTTTCACCTTGCTGTCGCCGAGCAAGGCGCTCACCACGTTCATGATCTGGAACTGGGAAGGCGTGTTCTCTAGCCCGAGGTAGGATTCGATGTTCTCGAGGTTGGTGAAGGCGGCGGCGCGGTCGGCGCGGATGCTCTGATTGGCGGCCGTGAGATCGGCGATCGCGGCTTCGACCCGCATCGTGCCGGCAAGAAGCACCGTCGCCTGCGCGAGATAATAAAGGAACGGCGCCGCGACGACGGCCGCGGCAATGGCGGCCGCGCGTTCATTTTGCAGCAGGCTGAAGAGATCCGTGACCGGCGCGCTTGCGACGGTCCACGGCTGCTCAAGCAGCTCGCTGTCCGCGGCGGCCGGAACTTCGAGCGGGACTTGCGTCAGATCGACGCCGGCCGAACGCAGGAAGATGGCCCAGTCCCGGGGCGCGGGCGGCGCCGGCCACCACCGCGTCGCGGCGAGCAGGCCGCCTTTCCAGACTTGTCCTTCGACGCCGTCGGACATCCGGGCAAGACGGATGCCGTCTTCCATCGGCGGGCGGAAGAATGTCTCGGGCCACACCGTGCACCGCTGCGCGCTCTCGCCGGCCTCACTGATAGCGGCGGCGGCGGCGCCCGCGTCCCAGGCGTACACGCAGGCGCGGTGACCGGCCCATTGTGCGGCGAACTGGGGCGACGGAAACGGCGCCCATTTACGGACCATCAGGGCCAGCGCCGCCTTGCGTTTGGACTCCGGCAGCCCTTCGCCGAGTTCGAAAACATGCTGGCGGACCAAACGGCGGCTGAGAATCCAGTTCGTGCGTCTATCGGACCCCGGCAGCCGTGATATGCCCGTCGCTGCTTGCAGTAAGCGTTTCGGGGGTTGGGAAAGTGAGCTGCGGATCGAGCCCGTCAAGCGCTCCGCTGTACTGCGAAGGGATTCGGAAAGCATAGTCCACCTGCCAAGGCTGATTTTGTCCGCGAGGAACAAGGGTGAGTGAGATGCGCGTACGTTCGGCGGTATTGCGGTTGACGAAATCTATCACCATGCAACTGCCGGGCGACGTGCCGAAAAAGAAGGCTTCGTTGGGGACCGAGATGTTCGCCAGTTCAAGGAATTCGCGCGCATGACGGAAACTGCTCGCCCGGCGCCGTTCGACGATGAATTTCGCCGCGTCTTCCGTAAGGCCGGGCGTATGCACGATCAATGAGGCTTCCGGCGCCGTGTTCGGATTGAAGCCCGCGGTCGTGCACGTCGAAAAGATCGGGGCCTTCAAATCGTCTTCCCAGATCCGCGGGATCTGATCCCAGCCCAGGATGTTCTGCGCTTCCATGGGGGTCGTGAGCCGCGCGTTGGTGGGCGGCAGCCGCCGGAGTTGGTCGTAGTCCGGCTTCTCGGCGCCGGCGAGGCGCGTGAACTCGTCCTCGTCCACCCAGTCCTGCAGCGTATCGGGCAGTTCGCTGCGGAGCGTTTCCGGCGCGTCGTAAAGCGCCAGCAGGCGGCGCAGCAGCGGCGGCTGGATGCGGTTCAGGTTGATGAGGCCGCGCCCGTCCTGGATCTGGATGATGTAGTCCCGGTTGTTTTCCATGACGTAGGGACGGCGGTCGAACGCGATCACATGCGAGGTCTCCTGCATGGCCTGCGACATCGCCATGAAGGTGTCGGAAGAGACCTCCTTCTTTTCGCCCTCGGCCGGCTGGTCGACGGCGGTGCCGACTTCCATCCCGCGGTAGGTCATCGGCCGCGTTGCCAGGGCGAAAATGAGTTCGCTCTTCGCGTTCGAAAGCGCGATCTCGTCGTCCACGCGCGTGCGCAACGTCCGGGCGTTCTCGGTCGCCATCCCGACCCAGGTGCTGATCGCGGCAATGCCCAGGCCGAACAGCGCGATGATCCACAGCGTCAAGGCCAGGATAAAGCCTTTCGCGTGCGCGCGCTTCGGAGCGCTGGGCGGCTGTAGGAACGTGAGGGGCACTTCTTGAAACCTTCATCCGGCCTTGCGCGGTGCCGATCGACAGACATCGGCAGGCCCAAAGCGAACGGCTTATGGCATGGCGCAGATACTATCGGCGAACGCCGCGAGGAGGAGTTAAATCATTGTCAGGCCAAGGGCTCCAAATCTTTGTAATTACTTAATAAGTTCGCCTTTGGCCGGGCGCGCGCCCCGTCAGGGCATGGGCGTCTCGGGGCCGAAAGGCGTGTCGCGGAAGCGCAGGGCCCGGCGGTGCGTCCCGCCCACGCTCGCCACCATGTTCGTGGGAAAACCGCTGCCTTTTTCGAGACGAATCAGCCAAGGGGTCTGCGGCGCGTCGAGGGAATTTTTAGGGGGCCATGCCTCGAGCCAATTGCCGGTCAGATCCCTATAGGCGAAGGCGCCCTTGCGCCCTGCCCACCCGCCGACAACCAGTGGCGGGGTGTTCTCCTCCTGATAAGTCAGCGAGGTGCGGTCGGTCCGCGGGTCGTAGGATAGGGTGAGGGTGAAGGGGACGGGGGTGCCCGTTCTGGCTTGCAGAGGGCGTACGGTGATGCCGTGGAGACGCTCCGGCTCGCCGACGAAAATATGGGGGCGTTCGGGATAATCGGGCACGATGCCGCGGATCGGTTCCAGGAACAGGCTCTGCTCCAGCACCGCTTCGTTCACGGCGACCAGTTTGTCCTGCACGGCGGTGCGGGTGCCGAGCAGGAGGCCGAAGCCCTGCACCAGCACCACGGCCACCATCGCCGTGATCATCAGGACGACGAGGGCCTCCAGGAGCGTGAAGCCGCGTTGTGAGCGAGACACCGTCATCTCAGGGCGCCAACCCGAATGGATCGGTGCCGCCGCCCCGCATATTCTGGTAGCCGACCTTGCGCAGCTGGAACTCGAACCACGGCCGCTCGCCGCGCGTGACGGAGACGTTCACGCCGTAGAATCCGACCCGGAAGCCGGGCAGCAGCGTGCCGACGATCGCGCCGTCATTCGGCGGAACGATGGTTTCGCTTCTCCAGGACACGCTGATCTCTTCATCGAGCGGCAGCACGCCCTCCGGCTCGGCCATGGGATTGATCGGGTCCATCAGCGCCAGAACCGACTGGCCGACGATGCTGCGTTCGTTGGCGTCGGCTGCGCGCATCAGCTGGTCCGAGGATTGCGCGATGAAGGTGATCAGCGGAATCAAGGCCAGGGCCATCACGGTCAAGGCCACGATCGCTTCGAGCAGCGTAAAGCCCGCGGATGCCGGCGCAGGACGCATGGCCTACTCCACCAGCTCGGCGCGGCAAAGCGGCGGCCGCAGTTGGTAGGTGTATGCGAGGCGGCCGATAAAAAGGTTCACGCGTCCGCCGGTACAGAAGCCCGAGCCGCGGTAATAGATCGGTTCGTCCACCTCCATCTGCCAGCCCGACGGCAAGGGGAAGGCGGCAAAGGACGCGTTGACGGGCGGCAGATGCTCGCGCGCATTCGCCAGCAGCGACGTCGTGCGCAAGGACGGATCGAGCGTGTCGCCGAGGCTTCCGCGAATTTTCGGGCGGGTGTCGCGCCCCATGTCCGTGTAGGTGCCCAGCAGCATCTGGTCGCTGTTGCTGCGCAGCGCGGTGTAGGGCAGGCCGTTCAAGGTTTGCTCAAACGAATCGCGCTCGGTCGCAAAAGTGAAGCTCGCGGCCATGGTGCTCAGCCGCGGGAACGCCAGCGCGGCCGTCATGCTGACGATCACAAGAACGACGACGACTTCAAGCAGCGTGAAGCCGCGCGTATGACGCGGCGCGAGCACGGGGCTGTCCATGAGGCTGTCCATGGGCCTGTCCATGGCGCCGGCCGCGCGCATCTTAGCGCGTGGCTGTGTCAGCCGCGGTTTTTGGCAAAAGCCCGACATCGGCGTTGATATCCTCGCCTCCGGCCTTACCGTCGGCGCCGAGGCTGTAAAGAGCCACGCTGTTCGCGCTCAGCGGCTCATACTGGTAGGCCGTGCCCCACGGGTCGGCCGGCAAATCCTCCGACAAGTACGGACCGCGCCACTTGCGCGCGACGCGTTCGTCGGACGGCGCCACGGTCAGCATGGCGAGGCCTTCTTCCTTGGTCGGATAGCGGCCGATATCCAGGCGCATGGTGTCGAGCGCGCTTTTGAGCATGCGGCTTTGGGTTTCGGCGGCGGTTTGCCGCGAGATGTCGACGCGGCCCATGAGCTGCGGACCGATCAGGCCGGCGAGAAGGCCGATGATGAGCAGCACCACCAGCATTTCCAGAAGGGTGAAGCCCTTCTCGCCCGCGGCTGCGGCCCGGCGGATGTTCGTGAGGGAAAAGACGTTGCGCATGCTACAGGGCCACCTGATTGATGGAGGTGATAGCTAACATAATGGCGGCGACGATGCCACCGACCACGATCCCGATCAGCAGGATCGCCGCCGGTTCGAGGATCAGCAGAAACTGTTTCATGCGCTGACGCGCCGTATCCTCATAAAGCGACGCCAGCGACTTCAGCATCGTCGGAAGTTCGCCCGACTCTTCGCCGACCTGGATGAGGCTGAGCGCGGTGTCGGAAAACGCATGCTGGCTTGCGATCGCCGACGACAGCGACTGCCCGCCGCGCACCAGCTTCACGGCCTGATCCAGCCGGTCGCGCAGACCCGACAGCCTGACGCCGTCCCGGGCCAATTGCAGGCCTTTGATGAGGTCGACGCCGTTCGAGAGCATCGTGCCCAGCATGGACGCCCAGCGTGCGACCTCGGCTTCCTTGAGCCAGATGCCGACAAGAGGAAGCCCGGCCATGAATTCGCGCATCTGCGCCATGCGCGTGGGGTTCTTGACGCTCGAGACCACCCACCAGACGAAACCGCTCACCACGAGTAGCAGCATGAGCTTGTTGTCGTTCAGGAACATGCCGGTGTTGATCACCACGGCCGAAATCCACGGCAAAGGTTCCTTCGCGTTGGCGACCATGGTGGAGAAGCGCGGCACGACAACGATGAAAATGAACAGGACGGCCGTGATCCCGGCGGTGATGAGGATCGCGGGATATGTCAGCGCGTTGCGGATGTCCTGGCGAATCTGACGCTCGTACGCCATCTGCGCGGCGGCGTCGTCCAGGGCCTGGCCCAGATGCCCGATCGCCTCGCCCGAGGCCGCCAGCTGATAGACGTAGGCGGGCAAGGACGGCAGCGCAGCGGCCAGGGCGTTCGTGAATGTCTCGCCGGACCGCAGCCGCTTCTCGATGCCGCCGAAAGCCTCCGTCAGGACAGGGTGCGAGGCCTGGTTCTTGAGGGCGCCGATTCCCTGAATCAGGGGAACGCCGGCTTTCAGAAGAAGCGCGAGCTGTTTCAGCGCCAGGATCCGGTCCTGGGCGGTGAGCCCGCGCTGGATATTGAAGAGGCCGGTCTTGGCCGCCTGCTGGCGGGCCGCGACAAGGCTGACAAGCGTGAGGCCGCGGCCCTCGAGGGTGCGCTGCGCCTCGCGCTCATGGTTTGCCTCCAGCCGGCCCGTGAGAATCCGGCCGGCCGCGTCGAAGGCTTCGTATTGGAAAGATTGAAGCATGCCTTGCTGTGCCGCTCGTCTTGGCGTCGGGGGAACATACTCCGAACCACCGCGGCCAACGGCTTACATGAATGTCAGTTTGAGGCCTGCGTCGCCGGTCCCCTTGCCGGCGGTAAGTTCTTTGCAGGCAAAGAAAAAGGGAGGGTGATTGCTCACCCTCCCTCATCCTTAAGCCGGCGAACCGGCTTAAATCAGCTCTACGGACGACCGTCGGTCGAGCCGGCGTTACGGAAGCCGGAGAGATCGGCGACCGAGTTACCGTCGAACAGGATGTGCTGGGCGTAACCGACGATCGGACCAGTGACCGACACGGTGTACGAGCCAGTACGGCTGGCCGTCGGGACGTTCGCACCGGTTTCGATCTGCAGCGCGGAGAACTGCACGGTCGAGTTCGGGGCGATCGCCGAGGTCGTGTAGCTCGAACCCAGCGTTTCACCGGTCGCGTCGTTACGGACCGTCACGGTGACGGTACCGGCGACTTGGCCGTTGTTGTGAATGCGGAGGTACGAACCGAACGGACCATTGG
>JAYSFT010000156.1:0-7326 GCA_041913245.1 Rhodospirillaceae bacterium
CGGCGGAAATCACGGCGGAAACATGTTTTCCGTAGGTCGGCGAGGCCCGGCGCAGGTCCACCGCGACGTCGAGAATCGATCCCCGGGCCACGCGCACCAGCTTGTCCTGGGCGAACGGAGCGGACTGAAAGTGCAGGCCCCGCACCGTTCCCTTGGTGGCGGAAAAGGCATGATTGTCCTGCACGAAGTCCAGGGCGATCCCGGCGTCGGCAAAGGCCTTGCGCGCGTAGGTCTCGGAAAAGAACCCGCGCGCGTCCCCATGTTTCTTGGGGCGGATGATCTTCACGTCGGGGATCGCGAGGCTTTCGACCGTAAGGGACATACGTGCATTCTCCAGGCGCTACAGCAGGTAGATCGAAAGGCCGGGACGCTCGAGTCTCTCGCGCTT
Organism: Rhodospirillaceae bacterium; assembly: GCA_041913245.1. Lineage (GTDB taxonomy): Bacteria > Pseudomonadota > Alphaproteobacteria > Rhodospirillales > Rhodospirillaceae > SHVO01. The sequence goes on from JAYSFT010000156.1 coordinate 389, forward strand.
CAGGCTTTCCAGCGCTTCCATATAAGGCGCCGCCCAGCGTGAGAAGCGCGAAATATCGGTACCGTTGACGGCCCAGTCCATCACGATCACCACGGGAGGCCGCTTTTCCTGCGTGAGCGCGATGACGCGCGCAAGCCACTGCGGATCGCGCAAGGGAAGCGCATCGTCGACATACTGCTCGCGGAACAAGAGGCGCCGGCCCGTCATGAAGGCGATTCCCGGGCAATAGGGAACGCAAACGATCGCGTCGCCGGGCTTCGAATTGGCTTCGATGACGGTCTTGAGATCGTCGAGCAAGGCCTTCTCACCGGGATGCACGCGCACATTTACCCCGTTTCTTGCCTCAAAACGCACGGTGCGCGCGAAGCTGCCGGCGATGGAGCCCGTCCCCTCGTGCGTCAGCGCCTCGCCCGCATAAAGTCCCAGCGTGAGCGCGATCAGCGCCGGGAAGAGCAACATGATCCCGCGCGTCCGCATCATGACCTGCCACGCGAAAACACCGGCAAGCACCGCGAACCCCGGCATGAAATTGGCAATATGCGAAAGATCGGGACGATAGAAGAAATAGTGCGGCACCGCGGCCGCGCCCGCGACGAGCACAACAAGCATGACCGTCGCGGCCTTGACGCGATCCGCTTCATTGCGCAGGCGAAGCAGGTTGCAAACAGCGAAGGCAATGATGACGGCGATGGGAAGATAGACCAGCAGCGCAAGGCGTATCTCGTCGCCGCTCGCGGCATTGAACAGCCGGGGGCGCGCGAGAAGCGTCCCGGCCGCCGGCGCCTCGGCGACGCCGGCGCTTGTCAATGCCGCGACACCGCGAACGGCATAACCGGCGAGCATCACGGGGTAGGAGAGATATTGTCCGATCAGCGTCCCGAGATATCCGTCGCCGACCGCGAGCAGAAGGCCCGGCACATGCGCCGCGGCAAAGGCGGCAAGCGCGGCGCCGATGAGGCGGACCTTTCGCGCGCGCAACGCCGCGGCGATCAGAAGCAACGCGAGCGGCACGGCGAAGATATAGCCGAAGTCGGGGCGGATCTGGAACGAGATGGCGAGGGCCGCGCCGGCCAGCGCCGCGTCGTACCCGCGCGCCGTTTCAAGGCGTCGGGCGAGCATCAGCTGCGGTACGGCGTTGATGAGGATGCAGAGCCCGTAGAACGCGGTCGGCGGGAATGCCGGGGCGAGCGCGGGGATGGACGCGATCAGCGCCGCGAACCACGGCCGGCGCGTAACGATGAACACGGCGGCATAGACGAGCAGCGCCGTCGCCACCGCGCAGGCGAAGAACAGCGCGCGCGCAAGAAGCAGGTCCGGGCCGAACAGGCGGAAGAGCCCCTCACCGATCTTGAACCACAGCAGGCCGTAACTCACCGGGAGATCGTTGAGGCTGGTCCCCAACGACAGCTCATAGGCAAACTGGGCGTAATTTCCCTCATCGGAGAAATTGAACCCGGCGTCGAAATAAAAGGCGTAGTAGATCAGCGAGATTCCACCGATGAGAAGGGCGGGAATCCACGCTGGGGGGGCGGCCGGGGCGGCTAACAGATTGGTTTTCACGGCAAATTGGCTAGGACGGGGACCGTCAAAATACAAGGAGATGCGGTCCGGGCGCCATCCTTCCCCCGTTACTAATTGCCATAATAATTCTACCCTAGGGAATGTTATAGCCGTGCGGGGAGGGCCGGCGCGCGGCGAGCGCGGCGGTTGTTGGTATGTACAAACGGGACGCGAGGGGCATGTTGCTCGCAGCGAATTGCAATGTTTCGAAGGTGTTGACCTTCGTTTTCATCATCATGTGCGCGTGCCTTACGGCCTGGGCGGTACGCGCGGAACCGGCAGCCGTGCGCCCGACGAGCGCGGCGACGGTCTCGATCACCAGCCAGCTCGAGATTCTTGAGGATCCCACCGGCCAAACCAGCCTCGCAGACGTCATGGGACCGCTCCGTGACAGTTTCAAACCGGCGGGCACCGGCCGCCCCGCCTTCGGCACCTCGCGCGGCGCAGCGTGGACGCGCGTGGAGGTGGATCTGTCCCAGGATCCCGAGCGGGCAAATCGCCGCGCGCAGTTCAGCGCGATCCATCCCGACACCGCATCGTTCTTCATTGTCGATCGCGCGGGCAACGTGCTGCGCACCTACACCGGCGGACTCGACGTCCCGGGCAGCAACACGTACCGCAAGTTCTCGGTCGCGGTTGGCGATCTCGGGGTCGATCACTTCACGCTCTACGCGCGCATGACGACGCACTATATCTCCACCTTGACCCAATTCCTGGTCACGGCGCAGGAGGAGGTCCGCGCCGAAATGGCGGTCCAACGCCTGCTATGGCCGCTGTTCGGCGCGATGGCGCTGGCGGGTTTCTTCTGTCTGCTGCTATGGACTCATCTCCGCGGGCCGGTCTACGGCTACGGCTTCGCCGTCGTGTTCTGCATCTTCGTCATAGCTCAACCCTATGTGAATTTCGACCGCCTGCTCTGGCCCGGCGTCCTGCAGAACGGCGCTTTCACGCGTCTTGTGTACCTCGGGGGGTCCGGGCTGGTTCACGGCTTCGGACTGATGTTCACGTCCTACTTCCTCAATATCCCCGTTCGGCAGCCGCGCCTGCATATGGTGGTACGGCTCGCCGCGCTGACGATGGCGCTCACGATGCTGGCCGTCGTGCTGGCGGCGCCTTACGATTTCTTCCTCGTGACGGTGGCAAGCCTCGTGGTGGGGACCGTCTTGATCGCCATCATGCTGATCGACGCCCTGCGCGCGAAAATGCGCGCGGCGATCACATATGCGGTCGTCGCTGCGCCGTTCATAACCTGCCTGCTGCTCGCCAACGTCGCGAGCTATCACGTCCTGACGGAGCATCCGATCTCCATCTCGATCGCGGTTGTCGCGTTGACGCTTCTCGTGGTCGGCGTCACGTTGAGCCTGGCCGACGGATTCCGCGAGAACCTGGAAAGCAAGGTGCAGGAGCGCACGGCGGAGCTTTCGGTGGCGAACGAGGCCCTGCGCGAAGCCCATGAGGCCAAGAACCGCATGCTGGGCATCGTCGCGCACGATCTTCGCAATCCTCTCTCCGGCATTCGCGCCGCGGCGCAGCTCCTGCTCGAAATCCCGTTGGAGCAGAGCAAGCGCGAAAAGGTGCTTCGGACGATCCGCGACGGCGCCGATGTCACCTTGAGCATGACGGAAGACCTTCTCGACGTGGCCGCGATCCGCGAGGGCAAGGTCGAGCTGGCGCCGGACGCCATCGATCTTTCCCAACTTATCGAATCGCGCGCGGAATTGTTCCGCATGACAGCGCAAACAAAGAACATCGAACTGCGCCTCGACCTTGCACGCATTCCGCCGGTGTGGGCCGACGCCAAGCGGGCCGGCCAAGTCCTCGACAACCTCGTCAGCAACGCCGTGAAGTACTCGTCGCGTGAAGGTCGAGTGACCATCGAACTGCGCGCGATCGACGGCCGTGCGCGGCTTTCGGTGATCGACCAAGGGCAAGGCATTCCGGCCGATGAGTTCGACGCTATCTTCGAACCCTTCGAACGCGCTTCACCCCGGCCGACGGGCGGCGAACGCAGCATTGGGCTTGGCCTTGCGATCGTGAAACGCCTGATGGAAGCGCAAAACGGCGAGATCCGCGTGCAGAGCGCGTTGGGCAAGGGCTCCCGGTTCGAGGTGTTTCTACCGTTCGCCACCGCGGTCGTCCGCGGCGCGCCGGACGCCGATAAGCAGGACTTTGCGATACGGCCCGAGGGCGCCACGGACGCGCTTTCGCCGGCATGAAGCTTTTCACGGTCGGCTTCAGGAAAAGAAAAACGCGCGCCGACATGCGGCGCGCGCTTGAGTAAAACCAGATCTTGAATTCGCTTCAGCGCCCGAGGTTAGGCGGCCTACAGTTAGGCAGCCTGCGCGATGGTCTTGGGGGCGTTGTTGTTACCGGCCGCGATCGCAACCTTGCGCGGCTTGAGGGCTTCCGGGATCTCGCGCTTGAGATCGATATGCAGGAGGCCGTTTTCCATGGTCGCGCCGGTCACTTGAATATGGTCGGCAAGCTCGAACTTGCGCTCGAACGAGCGACCGGCGATGCCGCGATGGAGGAAGGTCGTCGCCTGTTCATCGTGCGAGGTCTTGCCGCGGACCGTCAGGGTGTGGTTCTCGACCTGCACGTCGAGGTCCTTGTCGGCAAATCCGGCGACCGCGAACGTGATGCGGTAGGCGTCGTCACCGGCCTTCGCGATGTTGTAGGGCGGATAGGAGGGGGCGTCGTTGAGGGTCGCGTCGAACAGGCGGTTGAGATTGTCGAAACCGACCGTGGCGCGATACAGCGGGGAAAGGTCGAAGGCACGCATGGGAATATTCTCCAATGAGCAATATCCGGGGAGCGCGTTCATCAAGCTGCCGGGCTTGGGGCCGAAACGAGACGCGCTCGCTTGAACCCCTAAAGCCGCGGCGCGCCTGAAAGGCCGCGCCCGTTGGCCGTGCAGGCCCCGAAGGCACCTACGGGATTGGATTTAAGGTCGGATTTGCCGCTCGCAAGGGTGGACTCCGGGTTTTTTCGCCCTTTTTTTCCGGGCGAAAAAGAGGCGGCTTTCGCGCTTTCAGTGCGGCAATTCGGCTTCGTGGGGGATGGCGTCGTCGCGCCGGTCGTTGTCGCGGTGGGCCATGGCGATCCGGCGCAGATCCTTCAGGACCGGATCGAGCGCCTTCAGCTTCCTCTCGAGTTCAGCGCGGAACGCCGGCGGCAGATCGCCCTGCAACAGGCGGCCGACGATGTCGCATTGGCGCGCCAGCGAATTCACCGCGTCGATCAGGCTGCGGGACTTCGGCGTATGCGAGTCGTGCACGCTGCGCAGATTGTTCATCAGCATATGGATCATCGTGCGGATGAAGGGATCGGCCCGCTTCACCTTGTCGACCATCGTCTCGATGGAGATGACGGTGAGCTTGGAATCCTCAAGCGCGAAGGCGGTCGCCATGCGCGGGCTGCCGTCGATGACGGCCATCTCGCCGAACAGCTCGCCCTTGCGGACGGTGGCGAGGGGGATTTTGCGGCCCTGGGCCTCGCGGTAGAGGCCGACGGCGCCGCTGGTGACGATATAAGCGGCATCGCCGCTTTCGCCTTGCTTAAACAGCACCTTGCCTTTGGGAAAGGAAACGATGTCCACGACGCCACCCCGCGCGGGGCCCGTCTCATCCCGCGATCATCTCGTTATTTTTCAACGGTTTTTGCCGGAAAGTCAAAGTCTTCGCGCCCTGACGGACGCCTAGCTGACCTGCCAGGTGTTGCCGGCGCGCATGAGCTTGTCGAGATCGCCCGGTCCCTTCGCGCGCGCGGCCGCGTCCTGCGCCGCAACGGCGGTTTCGTAGGACGGCGCCGGATCGCAATAGATGACGCCGAGCACTTCCGGGAACCGCGGCGGACGAAGGCCCACGAGCAAATTCGCGATCACCTTGTTTTTCTCGTCATGCACCAGGATGTCGGCTTCGGTGACGCCGTTCTCGCCGATCGTCACGACTTCGAGCGCGAGGGTCTGCGTATCGAGCTTCAGCCCCTTGTTGCGCTCCTTGCCAAAGAGCATCTTCTCGCCGTGCCTGACGTGAAGCTGCATGTCGGCGGCGACCGCCTTCTCGGTGAACCCGGCAAAGGCCGCGTCGTTGTAAACGATGCAGTTCTGGATGATTTCCACGAACGAGGCGCCTTTGTGCGCGCGGGCGCGTGAGAACAGTTCGCCGAGTTCTTTCGCCTGCACGTCGATGCCGCGCGCGACAAAGCGTGCGTTACAGCCCAGCGCGAAGACGCATGGTTCGGCGGGGCTGTCGACGCTGCCCATCGGCGTCGAGGGCGAACGCTGACCGACGCGCGAGGTCGGCGAATACTGCCCCTTGGTCAGGCCGTAGATCTCGTTGTTGAACAGCAGAATGTTGATATCGATGTTGCGGCGCAGGGCATGAAACAGATGGTTGCCCCCGATGGAAAGCGCGTCACCGTCGCCCGTCACCATCCACACATCGAGTTCGGGGCGCGAGAGCTTCAAGCCCGTCGCGATCGCCGGCGCGCGGCCGTGGATCGTGTGGAAGCCGTAGGTCGCCATGTAGTAGGGAAAGCGCGACGAACAGCCGATGCCGGAGATGAACACCGTGTTCTCGGGGCGCACGCCCATGTCGGCCAGCGACTTGTGCATCGCTTTCAGGATCGCGTAGTCGCCGCAGCCCGGGCACCAACGCACTTCCTGGTCGGAGGCAAAATCCTTGGCGGTGAGTTTTTCGGTCGGGACTTGGACGTTCATGATCTCACCTAAGCGCTGGCGAATTGCGCACGAATGGCGTCTTCAACCTCGGAAATCTTGAGAGGCTGGCCGGAAACCTTGAGAAGACCCTTGGCGTCGACGAGGTACTGGCCGCGCAGGAGCTGCAGCATCTGGCCGTTGTTCATTTCGGCGACCAGCACCTTCTCATAGCTCTTCAGCAGCGCGCCGAGGTTGCGCGGCAGCGGCCAGATATGGCGGATATGGATATGCGAGACGTCGTGCCCCTTCGCGCGCATGTTGGCGACGGCGCGATTGATGGGCCCGAAGGTCGAACCCCAGCCGACGACCGCGAGCTTGCCCTTGGTCTCGCCGATCTCGACGCTCTGTTCCGGGATATCGTCGGCGATGTTGTTGATCTTCGCCGCGCGCGTATCGGTCATCTTCTGATGGTTGGCCGCGTCGTAGGAGATGTTGCCCGAGTTGTAGTCGCGCTCGATGCCGCCGATGCGGTGCATCAGCCCCGGCGTACCGGGAACGGCCCAGGCCCTGGCCAGCGTCTTCTCATCGCGCACGAAGGGATGGAAGCCTTCGGGGTCTTTACGGAACTCGACCTTGAACGGCGTGTAGTCGGCCATGGACGGAATGCGCCACGGCTCGGCCGCGTTGGCGATATAGCCGTCCGAGAGCAGCATGACCG
>JAYSFT010000157.1:0-7272 GCA_041913245.1 Rhodospirillaceae bacterium
GCCATCCCTCCGGCGCGACTCGGTCGAAAGAAGGCGCAGAACCTAACCGAGCGCCTCCCGCCCCGCAACGCCTTTCACCTCAAGGAAAATAGGCCGAAATGATCCACGGTTCCTGCCTCTGCGACAGCGTGAGATGGAGCTTCGAGGGCACACCGGACGGGGCCACGGCCTGCAACTGCACCGCCTGCCGCCGTTACGGCACCCTGTGGGCCTATGGCTACGAGGAGGAAGGCGTCGAGGTCTCGGGCCGGACCAAGATGTTTGTGCGGGGGGAAGCCGTGGAGTTCCATTTCTGCCCCAAGTGCGGCTGCGTGGCCTACTGGCGCGGGCAGACGGTGGACGATCGCGGGCGGCGGCGCATCGCCGTCAATTTGCGGCTGGCGGACCCCGCCCTGGTGGCCGGGATCCCCGTCGATCACTTCGACGGGTTGGACAGCTTCGGCGACCTGCCGCGCGACGGCAGGTGCGTCAAAGATCTTTGGTTCTAGAATTTGTTTCACAAATTCTAGATTCTTGATGGGTCGCGTTTTCTGCGGAAAACGCTCCTAGGGAAAGAGCGCGATCAGCCGCGGGCCGACGAGACGCGTGAGCGCGAGCGGCATACGCTGCCAAAGGCGCACCGCCATATCGAACTTCGGATTGGTCTGGCTGAAGTTCGGAAGCTCGCGGCGCTTCACCAGCATCACTTCATACGGCAGCGGGCGCATGGCTGCGCCCCAATGCTTCTTGAATTCGAAGGAACCGGTGCCGACCTTGCTGCGGCCGAAGTCGAACGTGTCGATGCCGTTCCTGCCCGCCCACATAATATGGTCGAAATACATGAAGTCGTTGCAATTCAACTTCCAGCACGCGCGCGACGATGCGGCATAGTAAGTGTGCATCTGGCGCCGATAGAGGAAGTTGAGGCTGGCGGCGATCACCTCGCCGTCGAGCATAACTTCGCGCGCATCGACTTCGGCGCCGAACTTCTCGGCGATGGCGGTGAAGAAAGGCTTGGGGAAAACGGGCGTGCCATGACGCCGGTAAGTCTCCAGCAACAAGCCATAGAAAGCATCGAGGTCCTTGGCCTTGCGGCTGGTGAAGCCCTGCTTCAGGGACTTACGCACCATGTTGCGCGTCTTCTGGGGCAGCGCGCCCAGCAACTCGTCCTGCGTGGACGCTTTTACCTCGCGCGTGAACGTGACGTAGCGGTCGAGACCATCGAAGCCGGCAACCTGGTGCGAGAAGCTGTTGCGCAGCTCGGCGTGCTGAACATTCTCCGCGCGCGCCAGGGCTTTCATATCCTCGCGCAGCGCTTCATGCGCGCCGTCGTCGCGGGCGAGGATCCCGCCATAGACCGCGAAGGGCGTCGAGATCAGGATCTTGCCCGTGACGAAGTTGTCGACGACGAACAGCGGCAGCACGCCGACGACTTCTCCGTCCGCCACAGCGAGCCGGTATTCCGGCCGATAGCCGAAGATCGCGCAGAGCGTGTCGTGCCACGCCATGAGATGGAACGGACTTCCCGAGGGGTGGGCGCGTACGAACCAGTCCCATTGCGCGCGGTCGGAACGCTGTAACGGTCGGCAGGAGATCACGCGGCGGTTCCCATTTTCTTATTCTCGGCGCCAGCCGGTTACAGGGTGCAACGCCCATGCCAAGCGGGGAGGTTCCGGGGAAAAAGCGGTGTTACAGGGTTTAACGGCGCAAAGGACCCGCAGACTCCGGTCCTCCTGTAAAATTTTCCGACAGCTCGGCAAAAGAAAAAGGGCCGCCCGTGAGGGCGACCCTTCCGCAATCCCGAAAGGCTGGGGCGGATCTTAGTGATGATGATCGTGATCGTCGTCGTGCATGCCTTCGCCGTAGTTCTGGCCGGGCATACCCCCGCCGCCGCCGGCGGCCGCGCGCGGTTTCACCGGAGCGTCGGCGATCATGGCTTCGGTGGTGATCAGCAGGCCGGCCACCGAGGCGGCGTCCTGCAGGGCCACGCGAACCACTTTCGTCGGGTCGATGATGCCGGCCTTCACGAGGTTCTTGTATTCGCCTTCCTGCGCGTCGAAGCCGAAGTCGGTGTCCTTGCCTTCCAGGATCTTGCCGGCGACGACGGCGCCGTCATAACCGGCGTTGGCCGCGATCTGGCGGACCGGGGCTTCGAGGGCGCGGCGGATGATGTCCACGCCGACCTTCTGCTCGTCGTTATCGACTTTCAGGTTCTTGAGGGCGCGGGTGGCGTACAGGAGGGCAACGCCGCCGCCCGGGACGATGCCTTCGGCGACCGCGGCGCGCGTGGCGTGCAGCGAATCGTCCACGCGGTCCTTCTTTTCCTTCACTTCGAGTTCGGACGAGCCGCCGACTTTGATCACCGCGACGCCGCCTGCCATCTTGGCCAGACGTTCGTGCAGCTTTTCCTTGTCATAGTCGGAATCGGATTCCGCGATCTCGCGGCGGATCTGGTCGCAGCGCGAGGTGATGTCGGCTTTCTTTCCGGCGCCGTCGACGATGACGGTATTGTCCTTGTCGATACGCACGGACCGCGCGCGGCCCAGCATCTTGAGCGTGACCTGCTCGAGTTTGATGCCGACGTCTTCGCTGATGACTTCGCCGCCCGTCAAAGTCGCGATGTCCTGCAACATGGCCTTGCGACGGTCACCGAAGCCCGGCGCCTTCACGGCCGCGATCTTGAGGCCGCCGCGCAGCTTGTTCACGACCAGGGCGGCAAGAGCTTCGCCTTCCAGGTCTTCCGCAACGATGAGAAGCGGCTTGTTCGATTGCACGACAGCTTCGAGGATCGGCACCATCGGCGCGAGGCTCGAGAGCTTCTTTTCGTGGATGAGGATGTACGGATTGTCGAGTTCGACAATCATCTTGTCCGGGTTGGTGATGAAGTACGGCGAGGTATAGCCGCGATCGAACTGCATCCCTTCGACGACATCGAGCTCGGTTTCGATCCCGCGCGCTTCTTCGACGCTGATCACGCCTTCCTTGCCGACCTTATCCATCGCTTTGGCGATGATGTCGCCGATCTCGGACTGGCCGTTGGCGGAGATGGTGCCGACCTGGGCGATTTCCTTGTTGGTCTTCACCGGGTTGGAACGCTTCTGCACGTCGGCGATCACCGTCGCGACCGCTTTGTCGATCCCGCGCTTGAGATCCATCGGGTTGATCCCGGCCGCGACCGCCTTCGCGCCTTCGCGCACGATGGCTTGGGCCAGAACCGTCGCGGTGGTGGTGCCGTCGCCGGCGAGGTCGTTGGTCTTGGACGCAACTTCCTTCACCATCTGGGCGCCCATGTTCTCGAACTTGTCTTTCAGTTCGATTTCCTTGGCGACCGTCACACCGTCCTTCGTGATGCGCGGAGCGCCGAAGGTCTTCTCGAGGACGACATTGCGTCCCTTCGGACCGAGAGTGACTTTCACCGCATTGGCGAGGATGTCGACACCGCGCAGCATGCGCTCGCGGGCGTCGCGGGAGAATTTTACGTCTTTAGCAGCCATGTTCTTTCGCTCCAGTGTTTCGTGCGTGCCATCACGCGGCAGTTTTCCAGATTCGGCCAGGACTGTTAGCAGAGTCTGGGCCAGAGTGCTAATGAATTGATTTTGTTATATTTAATAAGACAATTTGACCGGTAAGCCTGTGCGATTCGCCCCCTCGAAAGCAAAACGGCCCAGCCGTGGGCCGGGCCGTTCATATGAGGTGGCCGAGACCGGCGCGCCAGAGGCGCCCGGCGGAAAACGCCCTCTGTCGGACCTTCTATAAGGTCATTTCGAGGTTCGCCACGATCGCGCCCGGAAGCCGCATGGACTGGGTGGACCGCGCTTCATAGGTGCTGGTGGATAACCGCAAGTCGCGGTGCGCGGTGAGGCCGACGAGGTTCGCACCCAGGATGTTGTAGAGCGTGTCGTCGAACCGCATCACATTCAAGGGCGCTACGATTTCGCCGTTCTCCACCCAAAACGTGGCAAACCGGGTCATGCCCGTCAGACGACAAGCGTTCCGGTCGGAATAGTTCGTGTACCAGAGATTGCCGACATAGATGCCGGTGCCGAGGGTCTTGAGGACATCGCCGTCGGCGAGATCGCCCGCGGCCATATCGAGCGCCACCGGCGATTCACCGCCGTCGGCGCCGTTCTGCGGCACGCCAAACTCCGCCGCCGAGCGCGGCGAGGCCAGCGCGCTGGTGTACGCGCCCGCCATGATGAGCGGCACGCGCGCGGGCTTGACGAAGCCTTCTTCCTGGAAGCCCGGCGCAAGACCCTCGGCCGTGTTCTCCACCAACGTGACACGCGGATCGAGCTTCACGCCTTCGGAAATCATGCGAATGAAGGGCGTAGTCGCGGTCTTTTCCGACGCAAGGCTGAAACCGCCCCACGACAGGAGGCCAAACAGTTCTTCGAGCGCGGCCGGCGCAAGGAACACGCGGTAGCTGCCCGGCGAAATGGTTTTGGACGCGCGCGCAAGGGCGGCGAGGCGCACCTTCGCCCGGTCCATCTTGGCGGTGAAGGCCCCCGCGTCCCACGCCGTGCCGGCGTGATCGATTTTCACGGCCTTGTCGCTTTCCAGATAGAAGCTGAGATCCGCGGCGAAGGCGTGAGCCGTATCCCAATTGCGCTGGCCGTAACTGTTGGCGAAGCCGCGATGGATCGGGCCGGACGCGTAGAGGCCCACGAGATCGTGCCCCTTGCCGGTTTCGATGACGGCCGAAACGGCTTCATCCTCGCCGGGCAAGTGATTCGGCATCACTCGCTCAGACGAGGACGGCGTTTCATTGATGAGGAAGTGCGGGTCTTCCGGTGTGTCGGCGAGCACATCCCGCAGCGCGCCGACGGCCGCGACCACCATATCCCTGTCGTCGGACCCCGTGAGCGTGACGGATTGCGAGGCGTGGCGCTTGCCGTTGAACAGCTCGATCGACAGGTAACGTTGCTCGACGGCGCCGGCCTGGCGCACACTGGAGCGGTTGAAGCGCACGAACTGCGAGCTTTCGCCCGAGAAGTTGGCGAGGAAACCTTCCTGGCCGCGCAAGGAAGACTGAATGAGATCGGCGATTTTGGAAAATTGCTGTCGCATGGTCGATCAACCGCCGCCGAACACCTGAACGCCGGCAAACAGACCCGCCGGCGTAGCGTGACCGACGCGGATCGCCTGGTTCGGCTCGCCCTTGCCGCAGGTCGGCGTTCCGTGAACGCTGACCGTCGACGCATCTCCGAGACCCCTCAGGTTGCGCCAGAAAGTGGCCGAAATACCGCGGTAGTTCGGGTTCTTCACGACCTGACCGACCTGACCGTTCTTGATGAGTCGCGCGCGTTCGCAGCCGAACTGGAACTTGTTGCGACTGTCATCGATAGACCATGACGTGTTGGTCTCCATCAGGATGCCGTCCTTCACCTGGGCGATGAGATCTTCCAGGGACGAGTTTCCCGCTTCGATGTTCAGATTGGCCATGCGGTCGATGGCGGGACGGTTCCAACTGCAGGCGCGCGCGTTGGCAACGCCGGGAATGCCGATGCGCGCCTGGCTGGTGGCGCCGCCGAGGCCGCGCTCCAGCACGCCGGCGCGGATCAGGAATTGTTTGGTCGCGGGCGTGCCGTCGTCATCGAAAGCATAAGATGCGGTTTCGCCGGCGACGCCCGGATCGAAGGTCACGTTGAGAAGGTCCGACCCGTAGCGGTACGTTCCGAACATGTCGGGCGTCACGAAACTGGTGCCGGCGTAATTGCGCTCGTCGCCGAGAATGCGGTCGAGCTCCAAGGGGTGACCGATGGACTCATGGATCTGGATGTACATCTGATCGGGCATCAACAGGAGATCCATGGTTCCCGTCGGACAGTCGGGCGCTTTGAGCAGTTCGAGCGCTTCTTCGGCGATGCGCCGCGGCGCTTGCCAGAAGCCGACGTCGTCCAGCACGTCCCAACCGCCCTGGCGCATCACGCCGCCGCGCGCCAAGGTCCGTGTTTGCGTTTCCGCGCCGTCGGAGGCGCTGGCGGAAAGGCCTGGAATGACGAGGCCGCGACGCTGGCGGATGACATCGCCGTCGGACGTTGCGAGCACCACGTCCTCGTCCGTGAAAACGGCGTAGGCGGCCCAGTCGACGATCTTGTCATCGCGCTTCAAGGCATCGGCGGCGGATTTAAGGCGCTCGATCTTGGCCGCGCGGCTGAGCGAATCCCACGATTGCCGCGGGCGATCCTCGCGATCGAATTTGACGGGCGCCGCCGTCTTGCGTTCCACGGAGGCGACCATGCGGCCGGCCACGCGCTCCGCCCACGCCAGGGCAGCCCGCCCCGCGGCCTTGAGCCCGGCCGAACTCACGTCCGACGTCGCCGCGTAACCGACGCCGCCCTTGGCCTGCACCGTCACCATCGCCCCGAGATCGTCGCTGAGACTGACGGGGTCGACGATTCCGCGTGTGACGGACAGGGATTCACCCCGGCTGCGCATGACGCGGATGGACCAAGCGTCGCACGCCGGGGCCACGGCCGCGAAGCGCGCGGCGATATCGGCAATTGCGGTCATTGTTAAAGCGTCTTTCGCAACCAGCTGATGATGTCGTCGGTCACGCGCGTCTCGTAACCGTCGAAGGAATTGGTGGCGCCGACGGCGCCACCGTAGAAGATATAAGCGCCTTTCTCGCCGGCCGCCTGGGCGAATTGAATCAAATATGCACCCTGCATGAGTGGATCGCGCGCCCCGCCGAGAGCGAGGATCGGGATAGGCGAGTTCGCCACCAGACGCGTGTGCACGGCCTTGGAGTTCGGCCCCCAATAGCTGAGGAAGCTGTCGGCGTAATAATAGGTGAAACCCGACCCCGGCACCGACAGGACCATGGGCTGGCGCGGATCGTCCTCGTAGGTGGCTTGCGGAAACGGTGTGTTGATGAGACGGCTCGAGCCCATCCCGTCGCGCACCGCCTCGCCGGCTTCGAGCACGGCGCGGGCGTAACGGTCCTCGCCCATGGCGACGCGCGCGTGGGCCGGCATGTCGCGCATCGGGGCGAGATAGACGGCGGCCTTGAGGCGCGCGTCCTTGGTTTCATTGAGATAGTAACTGAACCACAGCGCGCCCGTGGAATGACCGGCGGCCACGAGATTGCCATGGCCGCGCGCACTCATGAAATTCACCCAAGCGGCGATATCCTGCGGGATGTCCTCGAGCTTTCCCTTCACGACGCCGCGGAAACCCGACGCGCGGGTTTGAAAGGCGAGCACAGTATAGCCGCGCTGCGCGAGGCGCTGGCCCAACCAATGCGGCGCGCCGCGCATGATGTCGCTGGTCCAGCCGTGGGCGATGAGGATC
>JAYSFT010000158.1:0-7251 GCA_041913245.1 Rhodospirillaceae bacterium
TCGCTGCGCGGCCTCGGCATCTCGCGCACCCTGGTGCTCCTCAACGGCCAGCGCACGGTGGGCTCGAATCTCACCGGCGCCGTGGACGTCAGCGAGCTTCCGCAGCACCTGATCGAGCGCGTCGACGTGGTGACCGGCGGCGCCAGCGCTGCCTATGGTTCGGACGCGCTCTCGGGCGTCGTCAACTTCGTGCTCGACACCGACTTCGTCGGCTTCAAGGGCGAAGTCTCGGGCGGCCTCACCACCTACGGCGACATGCCGAACTACAAGGTCAACGCCGCGTTTGGAACGGCGTTCGCCGGCGGCCGCGGCCACTTCCTCCTGTCGGGCGAACATGTGTGGGACGACGGCCTGCTGGTTTACGACCGTCCCTGGACCCGCGAAGGCTACAGCTTCATCAACAACCCGGCCTTCGCCGCCGGCAACGGCCAGCCGGCCATCATCCGCACGGACAAGGTCGCGGTCGGCAACGCCAGCTGGGGCGGCAACATCGTCTCCGGTCCGCTCAAGGGCACCGCGTTCGGCCCGGGCGGTTCGATCTATCAGATCGCCTACGGCGACATTTACACCGGCGCGCTGATGCGCGGCGGCAGCTGGGACGCGCTCAACGTGATCTCGGTGCGCGGCGCCGCGGCCCAGCCGCAGCAGAACCGCCAGGACGTATTCACGCGCGCGAGCTACGACGTCAGCGATGACGTGACGGTCTACGCCCAGGCCGCGTGGGGTCACCTCTATTCCTATTCGTCGGGCGCGCCGAACTTCTTCCCCGGCAATCTCACGGTCTCCACCGACAACGCGTTCCTGCCGGCCTCGCTCCGTCCGGGCCTCGAGCCCGCCGGCACGGTGACGACCTTCACCATGGGCACGCTCAACTGGGATCTCGACAACTTCCGCGCCGTCTATGACCGCCGTGTGCTCCGTTTCCTGACGGGCGCCGAAGGCAGCTTCGACGCGGGCGGAACCGATTGGAAATGGGACGCGCATCTCGGCGTCGGCCAGATGTTCGGTACCCTGCAATCGCGCGGCGCGATCGACCGTACCCGGTATCCGCTGGCGGTCGACGCGGTCCGCAACCCGGCCACGGGCGCGATCGTCTGCCGCTCGACCCTCACCAATCCGAGCAACGGCTGCGTGCCGTACAACGTGTTCGGCATCGGCGTGAACACCCAGGCCGCCGTCGATTACCTCCAGGGCCGCTACGGCTGGAACCTGCAGCGCCTCAACCAGAAGATCGGCGCCATCAACTTCGCCGGCGAGCCGTTCTCCACATGGGCGGGTCCGGTCTCCACGGCGTTCGGTTATGAATATCGCCACGAGAAAATGCGCCAGGTGGTCGATCCGGAAGAAATCGCGAACCCGACGATCTGGTTCCAGGCCGCGGGTCAGCCGTATACCGGCGCCTTCACCGTGCACGATCTCTATCTTGAAACCGTCATTCCGCTCGCCAAGGACGAAAGCTGGGCCGCCGCGTTCGACCTCAACAACGCCGTGCGCTTCACCCACTACTCCACCTACGGCTCGGTGGTGACGTGGAAAGCGGGCGCGAGCTGGTCGCCGTTCGACGACCTGCGCTTCCGCGTCACGCAGTCGCGCAACATCCGCTCGCCGACGCTGGTCGACCTCTATCAGGCCGGCACGACCTCGCGCAGCTCGTCGCTTGATACCTTCAAGGCCGGCTCGCCGACGATCAACAGCCAGGTCACCACGCGCGGCAACCCGGGCCTCGGCCCTGAAAAGTCGGACGACACCGGGATCGGCGTGGTCTATCAGCCGTCGTGGCTCGCGGGCTTCAGCGCGTCCGTCGACTACTACCGCATCAAGATCAAGGACGCGGTGAACAGCATCGGCGCGCAGGATCTGATCAACTTCTGCGTGGCGGGCAACACCGTCGCCTGCCAGTCCGTCGTTCGTACCGGCACCGGCACCGCGGCGGAGCAGCTCGAAATCACCGTGCAGCCGCAGAACTTCGCCACCGAAATGGCGCGTGGGCTCGACATCGAAGCCAGCTACTCCATGCCGCTGTCCAATCTCAGCGACGGGCTCGACGGCAACCTGGGTCTGCGCATGCTGGCCACGCACTACCTCGACTACAAAACCTTCAGCGGTATCCCGGGCGATATCGAGATCCAGTATGCCGGCGTGAACGGTTCCGGCGCCGGGATCGGCGGCGGCGGCGGCGGCGTGCCGAGCTGGCGCATCAACGCCACCGCGTCCTACGCGCTCGATCCGATCAGCGTCGGGTTTGCCTTCCGCTGGATCTCCGCCGGCAAGAACATCGCGACGTGGATCGAATGTACGTCGGGCTGTCCGGTCCCCACCACGGTGAAGCAGACGGTGAACGACAACAGCGTCGCGTCCGCGCTCTACGTCGACTTCAACGCGGGTTACACGATGAACCTGACCGACACCGCCGAAGCCGAGTTGTTCTTCAACGTCCGCAACATCGCCAACCGCGATCCTTCGATCGCGGTCAGGGGTCCGGGCGGCACCAGCTTCGACTTCGCTCCGGCGCCGTCGGGCGGCGCCTATGACGTGTTGGGCCGCGTCTTCCGCGCGGGCGTGAAGTTCAAAATGTAACTGCCCATAAAACGACGATAAGCCACAGTCCGGGCGCCGGGCCGAAAGGCCGCGGCGCCCGGATGCTTTTTAAGCACAACTTGCACGCGGGCGGATTTGGCTGAAAAGCCACACTCCTTTGTAATCGCCGGTATGAGGGGGCCCCCTCGCTTGAAGTTTCCCGACCGCGCGTTCTATTAATCGCCCGGCTATGAGAAGGCTCACGCCGCGGGGCGCAGGGAAGCGCGCGGGCGGCGGCGCCTGAATTACAAGGGAGTTTTTATGAATACGGTTGTACGTCCTGCGCGCTCGCGTTCGGCGCTTTCGTTGTTGACGCTCGCCTGTCTTGGTTCCACCTGCCTCAGCGGCGCGGCTTTCGCGCAGGCGCAGCAGGCCCAGTCCGATGCCGCCGCGGTCGACGAAATCGTCGTCACCGGCACGCGCGTCGTGCGCGACGGTTATGAAGCGCCGACCCCCGTCTCCGTCATCGGCATCGAGCAGCTCGAAAACCAGGCCACGTCGAACCTCGCCGATTCGATCAACCAGCTCCCGACCCTCGTCGGCAGCTCGACCCCGCAGGGCTCGGTCGCGAACACCACCTCCGGCCAGGGCGCTATCAACGGCCTGTCGCTGCGCGGCATGGGCACCTCGCGCACCCTCGTGCTCCTCAACGGCCAGCGCACCGTCGGCTCGATCCTGACCGGCGTGGTCGATGTGAGCGAACTGCCGCAGACCCTGATCGAACGCGTGGACGTCGTCACCGGCGGCGCCAGCGCCGCTTACGGTTCCGACGCGCTCTCGGGCGTGGTCAACTTCGTGCTCGACACCGATTTCACCGGCTTCAAGTCCGAAGTCTCGGGCGGCATCACCACGTACGGCGACGCGCCGAACTACAAGATCAACATGACCTACGGCACGCCGTTCGCCGGCGGCCGCGGTCACCTGCTCGTCTCCGGCGAACATTCGTGGGAAGACGGCCTCCTGATCGGCGACCGTCCGTGGAACCGCGAAGGCTGGAGCTTCATCAACAACCCCGCGTATGGAACGGGCGCCGGCCAGAGCACCAGCGTTCCGAACATTCTCAAGGTCGACCGCACCGCGCTCGGCCCGATCGCCAGCTGGGGCGGCACTTTCGCCGTTCCGGCCACGCATCCGCTCTACGGTGTGTCCTTCGGCCCGGGCGGCGCCCAGTACAAGCTCGCCATCGGCGATATCGTCCAGGGCCAGCTGATGCGCGGCGGTTCGTGGGAATCGCAGCAAATCGCCCCCGTGCGCGGCGTCGCCTTCCAGCCGAAGCAGAACCGTCAGGACGTGTTCACCCGCGTCAGCTACGACGTCAGCGACAACGTGCAGGTCTACGCGCACGCCGCATGGGCCCACATGGGCTCGTATTCGACGGGCGCGCCGAACTTCTTCCCCGGCAATCTGTCGCTGTCCACCGACAACGCGTTCCTGCCCGCCGAACTGCGCCCCGCGCTGCAGCCGGCCGGCACCACCACCACGTTCCTGTTCGGCACGATGAACTGGGACCTGGACAGCTTCCACGCCGTGTATGACCGCCGCGTGCTCCGTTTCCTCGCCGGCGCCACTGGCGATTTCGAAATGGGCGGCGAAGATTGGAAGTGGGACATGTACCTCGGCAACGGCGAGTCCTTCGGCTCGCTGAAGTCCGTCGGCGCCATGGACCGCACCCGCTACGCCTTGGCCGTCGATGCGGTGCGTAACCCGGCGACCGGCGCCATCGTCTGCCGTTCGACCCTCACGAACCCGGCCAACGGCTGCGTGCCGTACAACGTGTTCGGCATGGGCGTGAACAGCCAGGCCGCGGTCGATTACATCCAGGGCCGCTACGGCTGGAACAATCATCGCCTCAACCAGAAGGTCGGCGCCCTCAGCTTCACCGGCAATCCGTTCGAAACCTGGGCGGGCCCGGTCTCGACCGCGTTCGGCTACGAGTACCGCGCGGAAAGCATGCGCCAGATCTCCGATCCGGAAGAACAGGCAAACCCGACGATCTGGTTCCAGGCCGCCGGTCAGCCGTACACGGGCTCCGTGAAGGTCCACGACTTCTTCCTCGAAACCGTCGTTCCGCTCGCGAAGGACACCGCGTGGGCCTCGGCGCTCGATCTGAACGGCGCCGTGCGCGGCACGCACTACTCCACGTACGGCTGGGTCGGAACGTGGAAAGTCGGCGCCACCTACAGCCCGTTCGACGATCTGCGCTTCCGCATCACGCAGTCGCGCAACATCCGCTCGCCGACGCTGGTCGACCTGTATCAGGCCGGCTCGACGGCGCGCAGCTCGACGACCGATCCGTTCAACAACAACCGCGCCGTCAACAGCCAGACCACGACGCGCGGCAATCCGAACCTCGGTCCCGAAAAGTCCAGCGATACGGGCGTCGGCGTTGTCTATCAGCCGGGCTGGTTCCCGGGCTTCAGCGCCTCGGTCGACTATTACCGCATCAAGATCAACGGCGCGGTCAATCAGCTCGGCTCGCAGGATCTCCTGAACCTCTGCTTCCTCGGCAACCAGGTCGCCTGCTCCACCTTCACGCGTCAGGACGCCGGTACGCCGTCCGAGCAGATCAACTTCACGGTCCAGCCGCAGAACTTCGCCAGCGAGCGCGCGAAGGGGATCGACTTCGAAGCCAGCTACAGCCTGCCGCTCAGCAGCGTGTCGGACTCGATGGACGGCAATCTCGCCCTGCGCATGCTGGCGACGCACTACATCTCGTACACGACGTTCAGCGGCATCCCGAACGACATCGTCATCGAGCTTGCCGGCGCGCCCGGTTCCTCCGGCAGCAACATCGGCGGCGGCGGCGGCGGTCTGCCGGATTGGCGCATCAATTCGTCGGTCAACTATTCGCTCGATCCGGTGGCCGTTGGTTTCACCTTCCGTTACATCGCGGGCGGCCGGAACCAGCCGACCTGGATCGAGTGCGCCACGGGCTGCCCGGTCTCGACCGGCCAGCGTACGACCGTGGACAACAACCGGGTCGCCAGCGCGTTCTTCGTCGACTTCAACTCGTCCTACACGCTGCACCTCGGCGACACGGCCGAGACGGAGTTGTTCTTCAACGTGCGCAACCTCACCAACGCCGACCCGCCGATCGCGGTGCGCGGTCCGGGCGGTTCCAGCTGGGACTTCCCGCCCACCAACCAGGGTCTCTACGACATCATGGGCCGCATCTTCCGCGCCGGCCTGAAGTTCAAGATGTAGTCGGAGCGGCGTCGTCACGACGTTTCCGGGCGCCCGGCCGCAAGGCCGCGGCGCCCGGATGCTTTTTAGAATGGTTAATTTTGCTGGCCATTTCGCGGGCGCTGCGAGGAAAGGCGCCCGGCGCCCATGGGATTTGCATAAGACGTATGCAGACTTATGCCGTGTTTCCAAAAAGTGTTTGTCAGAAATGACACATGTGGCTTCAAATCGCGGCGAGGGCGGGTCGGTGCGGGTCGCCACCGCTTGATCTTCTTTTCCCGACCGATCATTCTATTATTAGGGAGTTCTAATGCCGCGCCGCGGGCAGGACGTGCCACGGGCGGAAGGAGCAACACTCGAAATCGCATCCGGCCTTCGGTGGGTCGCTTCGGCGCCCCGGTACGAATGCCCGTGCAATCACCACCGTCGGCAGCAATGCCATGCGGGCGGCCGCATTTTCGGCCGCACGCCTTTCTTGAAGGGGATCCTCAAGTATGAAATCCGCCAATGTTTTGAATTGGAATAAATCACTCTTTACCCTCGCCTGCCTCGGCTCGACCTGCTTGAGCTCGCTGGCCTTCGCCCAGGCCGCGGCCCAAGCGCCGGCCGTGGATGAAATCGTCGTGACCGGTACGCGCGTCGTGCGTGACGGCTACGAAGCTCCGACCCCCGTGTCGGTGATCGGCGTTGAAACGCTGCAGAACATCGCGACCTCCAACCTCGCCGATTCGATCAACCAGCTCCCGACCCTCGTCGGCAGCTCGACGCCGTCCACCACGGCGACCACCACCACCACCGGCACGTCGGCCATCAACGGCCTCAACCTGCGCGGTCTCGGCACCACGCGCACCCTCGTGCTCCTCAACGGCCAGCGCACCGTCGGCTCGATCCTGACCGGCGTGGTCGATGTGAGCGAACTGCCGCAGACCCTGATCGAACGCGTGGACGTCGTCACCGGCGGCGCCAGCGCCGCTTACGGTTCCGACGCGCTCTCGGGCGTGGTCAACTTCGTGCTCGACACCGACTTCACCGGCTTCAAGTCCGAAGTCTCGGGCGGCATCACGACTTACGGCGACGCGCCGAACTACAAGATCAACGCCACGTATGGAACTCCATTTGCCGCCGGCCGCGGTCACTTCCTGATCACCGGCGAACATGTGTGGGATGACGGCCTCATCGTCATCGACCGCCCGTGGAACCGCGAAGGTCACAGCTACATCAACAACCCGGCCTACACCGCCACCAACGGCCAGCCGCGTCTCCTGCAGACCACGAAGGTCGGCCTCAGCCCGATCATCGCTTGGGGCGGCGCGCTCAACGTGCCGAACACGCATCCGCTTTACGGCACCGCCTTCGGTCCGGGCGGCGTGCAGTACCGCATCGCGCCGGGCGACATCGTCGACGGCCCGATCATGCGCGGCGGCTCGTGGGAAGCGCAGCAGGTCGCGCCGGTGCGCGGCGCCGCGCTCGTCCCGCAGCAGAACCGTCAGG
>JAYSFT010000159.1:0-7249 GCA_041913245.1 Rhodospirillaceae bacterium
CCGGGCAGCTGGCTGGTCGAAGGCATCGGTGAAGACTTCATCCCGAAGAACTGCGAACTCGACCTCGTCGGTTCCGCCTATACGATCGATGACGCCGAAGCCATCGCAACCTCGCGCCTCGTGCTGCAGAAAGAAGGCATCCTGTGCGGTTCCTCGTCCGGCACCCTGATCGCCGCGGCGCTGCGCTACTGCCGGGCCCAGACGAAGCCAAGGCGTGTCGTGTCGTTCGTCTGCGACAGCGGCAACAAATACCTGTCGAAGATCTACAATCCGTACTGGCTCCAGGATCAGGGCATCACGGACCGCAAGGAGGCCCATGACCTGCGCGATCTGATCGCGCGCCCGTACTTCCAGGGCGACGTCGTATGGGCGCTGCCCACCGAAACCTTGCAGCAGGTCTACGCCAAGATGCGCATGTTCGACATTTCGCAGGTTCCGGTGATGCAGGACCGCAAGCTCGTGGGCCTGATGGACGAAGCCGGCGTGCTTCTGCACGTCACCGGCGGCGCAAACGGTTTCGCGACGCAAGTCGGCGCGGTCATGCGCCGTGAGTTCCAGACCGTGGACGTGGGAGCCGCGATCAACGACCTGATCCCGATGTTCGAGCGCTCGCACGCCGTCTGCGTGATGGATAAGGGCGAATTCCTTGGCCTGATCACCCCGGCCGATTTCCTCAACTACTTGCGCAAAAGAACGGGCAAGGCATGAGCAACGATCCCAATAAAGACCATCTTCTGAAGGGCTTCGACACCCGCGCCATCCATGCGGGGCAGCACTTCGACCCGACGACCAACGCCGTGATCACGCCGATCTACGCGACGTCCACGTATGCGCAGGAAAGCCCGGGTGTGCACAAGGGCTTCGATTACGGCCGCAGCCATAACCCGACGCGCTTCGCCTATGAACGCGCCGTCGCGGCGCTCGAGAACGCGAAGGCGGGCTTCGCCTTCTCGTCGGGCCTCGCCGCCATGGCCACCGTGCTCGACATGCTCGAAGCCGGCTCGCATATCATCGCCATGGACGATCTTTACGGCGGCACCTACCGTCTTTTGGAGCGCGTGCGCAAGAAGTCGGCCGGCCTCGCCATTTCTTATGTCGATTTGACGGACACGGCGAAGCTCAAGGCCGCGGTCCGCGACAACACCAAGCTGATCTGGATCGAAACGCCGACCAATCCCTTGTTGAAGCTCGCGGACATTGAAGCGATCGCCGCCGAGGCGCACAAACACGACGTCATCGTCGTGGTCGACAACACCTTTGCGTCGCCGTGGACGCAGCGCCCGCTCGATCTGGGCGCGGATATCGTCGTGCATTCGGCGACCAAGTATCTCAACGGTCACTCCGACGTGATCGGCGGCGTGGCCGTCACCAATCATCCGGATCTGATCGAGCAAATTGGGTTCCTGCAAAACTCCATCGGCTCCATCGCCGGTCCGTTCGACAGCTTCCTCGCGCACCGGGGCCTGAAGACGCTCGGCATCCGCATGGAGCGCCACAACAAGAACGCTCTGCATCTCGCGAACTGGCTGGAAAAGCATCCCAAGATCGAACGGGTGATCTATCCGGGTCTTCCGAGCCATCCGCAGTACAAGATCGCGCAAAAGCAGATGCGCGGCGGCGGCGGCATGATTACCGCCTTCATGAAAGGCGGACTGGAAGACGCGCGCCAGGCGCTGTCGCGCACCCGCATCTTCACGCTTGCCGAGAGCTTGGGCGGTATCGAAAGCCTGATCGAACATCCGGCGATCATGACGCATGCGTCCATCCCAAAAGACGTGCGCGAAAAGATCGGCGTGAAGGACGGTCTCATTCGTCTGTCGGTCGGCATCGAAGATGCCGACGACCTCCAGAACGACCTCGCGCAAGCCCTCCAGTAGTCCGGCATTTTGTCGTCCCGGCGAAAGCCGGGACCCATCGTGCAGCCGAGTGCGATGAAAAATGGCCCCCGGCTTCCGCCGGGCGCGTGCTATACTCCGGGCATGATCACGCGGCGTTCGATCCTGGCGTCCGGGCTTCTCCTGCTGTGCATGCGCGCGAGCGCGGCCGAGCCGGCGCGCAGCGTGCCGAAACCCGCACGCGATGAAGCGCGCGGCGCGGCGTCACCGGCCGTCGCGGTCCTCGCGGGCGGATGCTTCTGGGGCGTGCAGGCGGTTTATCAGCGGACCAAGGGCGTCCTGAACGCGGTGTCCGGTTATGCCGGCGGCGACAAGTCGGACGCGAAGTACGGCGTGGTCAGCGGCGGAAAAACCGCTCACGCCGAGGCCGTGCAGATCACCTACGACCCGAAGGAGATCTCGTACGGCCAGCTTCTGCAAATCTTCTTCTCCGTCGTGCACGATCCGACGCAGCTCAACCGGCAGGGCCCCGATATCGGACCGCAATACCGCTCGGCGATCTTTCCCGTGAATGACGAACAGACGCGCATCGCACGCGCCTATCTGACGCAGATCGAGCAGGCCGAGAGTTTCGGCGTCGCCGTCGTCACCAGGATCGAGCAAGACAAGGCGTTCTATCCCGCCGAGGATTACCACCAGGACTATCTCGTGAATAATCCGCGCCAGCCTTACATCATGTTCCACGACATGCCGAAGCTGGCCGAGATGAAGCGCGTTTTCCCCGCGCTGTGGCGCGAGCAGCCCGTGCTTGTCAAACCCCGGGCTGCCCGGCAGGATTAATCGACCAGCCGGACGGCGATTAAGCCCTGCGCTTCGGGCATGGCAGCGCTGTCCCGGCGCGGCTGGCGGGTCAATCTTGAAGTTCCGTAAAATAGCGGCTACGAGCGCGGGGCAGTCTGTCCTCCCGGTGTCCTTCCTTTTAAAGAGTTGCGATGATCCTGACGGAAACCCAAGCGGCCATTCAGGCGAGCATCCGCGCCTACGCGCAGGAAAAACTTCGTCCGCGCACGCAAGCCTTCGAAGCGGCCGGCGGTTATCCGCCGGAGCTTTTCCGTGAACTCGCCGATCTCGGTCTCTTGGGCATGGTCGCGTCCGAAGAAGAGGGCGGCGCGGGCGCGGACTATGTGTCCTATGCGCTGGCGCTGATCGAAATCGCCGCCGCCGACGGCGCGCTGTCGACCATCCTTTCCATTCAGAACAGTCTGATCGTCTCGGCGCTGCTGAAGGACGGCACGCCCGCGCAGAAGCAGCGCTTCCTTCCCGAGCTCATCGGCGGAAAGACGATCGGCGCGTTCGCGCTCACGGAAACCGACGCCGGTTCCGATGCGTCGGCGATCCGCACGCGTGCGACAAAATCAACCGCCGGCGAAGGCCGGCCTCTTGATAACGGCGCGCCTTCGCGCGCCAATGGCTGGACGCTGAACGGCTCCAAGCAATTCATCACGTCGGGCAAGATCGGAAAGCTCGCGCTGGTCATCGCGGTCACCGATCCCGACGCGGGCAAGAAGGGCATGTCGGCCTTCCTCGTGCCGACGGACCGCAAGGGCTATTTCGTCGACAAGGTCGAACACAAACTCGGCCAGGGCGCGTCCGACACCTGTGCGCTTCGATTTGAGAACATGTTCATCGAAGACGATCTCATGCTCGGGCAACCGGGGCAGGGGTACCGCATCGCGCTTTCAAATCTGGAAGCGGGTCGTATCGGCATCTCGGCGCAGTGCGTGGGCATGGCCCAGGGCGCGCTTGAAATCGCGATCGGTTACGCCAAGGAACGCAAGTCCATGGGCAAACTGATCATCGAGCATCAAGCCGTGGGTTTCCGCCTGGCGGATCTTGCCGCCAGGCTGGAAGCGGCCCGGCAGCTGGTTTTACACGCCGCGAGTCTCAAGGACTCGGGGCTGCCTTGCCTCAAGGAAGCCTCCATGGCCAAGCTGGTCGCCTCGGAAACGGCCGAGGCCGTTGTTTCGGGTGCCATCCAAACCCTTGGCGGCTATGGTTATCTTGAGGAATTCGGCGTCGCGAAGATTTACCGCGATGTCCGTGTTTGCCAAATTTACGAAGGCACATCAGATATACAGCGCATGGTTATCGCGCGCGCACTCTAGGAGATAGAAAAATGGCCAACGATCCTGTCGTCATTGCTTCCTACGCCCGTACGCCGATGGGCGGATTCCAAGGTTCGCTCGGCGCCGTGAAGGCGACCGATTTGGGCGCGGCCGCGGTGAAGGCGGCCGTCGAACGCGCGGGCGTGAAACCCGAAGCGGTCGAACAGATCATCATGGGATGCGTGCTGCCGGGCGGTCTCGGCCAGGCTCCGGCGCGTCAGGCCGCGCTCGGCGCTGGTCTGCCGAAGTCGGTGGAAGCCTCGACCGTCAACAAGATGTGTGGCAGCGGCATGCAGGCCGCGATCATGGCGCACGATGCGCTCGCCGCGGGGACCGCGGATATCATCGTCGCCGGCGGCATGGAAAGCATGACCAACGCCCCGTATCTGATGGTGAAGCATCGCGGCGGCGCGCGCATCGGTCACGACGTGATCAAGGACTCGATGTATCTCGACGGCCTCGAAGACGCCTACGACCAGGGCAAGCTGATGGGCGTGTTCGCCGAAGACACCGCCCGCGAATATCAATTCACCCGCGAACAGCAGGATCGGTTCGCGATCCGCTCGCTGACCCGCGCCCAGGACGCCATCAAGTCGGGCGCCTTCGCCAAGGAAGTGGTGCCCGTGACCATCCAGGGCCGCGACGGCGCGACCAAGATCGAAACCGACGAAGCGCCGGGCAAGGCCAAACTCGACAAGATCCCGACCCTGAAGCCCGCCTTCGCCAAGGACGGCACCATCACGGCGGCGAATGCCTCGTCGATCTCCGACGGCGCCGCGGCCCTGGTCATGACGCGCGAAAGCGTCGCCAAGAAGATGGGCATGCCGATCGTCGCCAAGCTGGTCGCCCATGCGGCGCACGCCCATGAGCCGGCCAAATTCACCACCGCGCCGATCCCGGCGATGCAGAAGGTGCTGAAGAAAGCCGGCTGGAAGGTCGAGGACGTCGACCTGTTCGAAGTGAACGAAGCCTTCGCGGTGGTGGCCATGGCCGCCCAGCGCGAACTGGCGATCCCCGAAGAGAAGCTGAACGTGAACGGCGGCGCCTGCGCCCTCGGTCACCCCATCGGCGCCAGCGGCGCCCGCATCATGGCGACCCTGATCGCGGCCCTGCAGAATCGCGGCGGCAAGAAGGGCGTAGCCAGCCTGTGTATCGGCGGCGGCGAAGCCACGGCCGTGGCCATCGAACTCGCCTAAACATCCAAAACGCCACGGAAAAGGCCGCTTCGGGAAGGAAGCGGCCTTTTCCTTTGGCGGCCAAGGGGCCGGTTTTGGCGAATCTCCTTGACCTTTTAGGACGGTTCTACGATTTCAGTGCCCCAGAATTCGCCTTTAAACCCTAGAAGCAAAACGGGAAGCGCATGTCTAAAGAGAAATTCCAGCGGAATAAGCCGCACTGCAACATCGGCACGATTGGTCACGTTGACCACGGCAAGACGAGCTTGACGGCGGCGATCACGAAGATCCTCGCGGAGACGGGCGGCGCGACGTTCACGGCGTACGACCAGATCGACAAGGCGCCGGAAGAAAAGGCGCGTGGGATCACGATCTCGACGGCGCACGTCGAGTATGAAACGGCGAACCGCCACTACGCGCACGTCGACTGCCCGGGTCACGCCGACTACGTGAAGAACATGATCACGGGCGCCGCGCAGATGGACGGCGCGATCCTGGTTGTGTCGGCGGCCGACGGCCCGATGCCGCAGACGCGCGAACACATCCTGCTGGCGCGCCAGGTCGGCGTTCCCGCGATCGTCGTGTTCCTGAACAAGTGCGACATGGTGGACGACGCGGAACTCCTGGACCTCGTCGAACTCGAAGTTCGCGAACTTCTGTCGAAGTACGAATTCCCGGGCGACAAGATCCCGATCGTGCGCGGCTCGGCGCTGGCGGCTCTTGAGAACTCGAACGAAGAGCTCGGCAAGCAAGCCATCCTCAAGCTGATGCAGGCGGTTGACGAAAGCATCCCGCAGCCGGCGCGCCCGAAGGACAAGCCGTTTCTGATGCCGATCGAAGACGTGTTCTCGATCTCGGGCCGCGGCACGGTCGTCACCGGCCGTGTTGAACGCGGTATCGTGAAGGTCGGCGAAGAAATGCAGATCATCGGCCTGAGGCCGACGCAGACCACGGTCGTGACCGGCGTTGAAATGTTCCGCAAGCTGCTCGACCAGGGCGAGGCGGGCGACAACATCGGCGCGCTCTTGCGCGGCACCAAGCGTGAAGACGTCGAGCGCGGCCAGGTTCTGGCCAAGCCGGGTTCGATCACGCCGCACACGAAGTTCTCGTGCAGCTGCTACATCCTGTCGAAGGACGAAGGCGGCCGTCACACGCCGTTCTTCTCGAACTACCGTCCGCAGTTCTACTTCCGTACCACGGACGTGACCGGCACGATCGAACTGCCGGCCGGTACCGAGATGGTGATGCCGGGCGACAACATCGAAATGCAGGTGAACCTCATCGCCCCGATCGCGATGGATGAAGGCCTGCGCTTCGCCATCCGTGAAGGTGGCCGTACGGTCGGCTCGGGCGTCGTCGCTAAAATCATCGAATAGTAGAGACCACCGCTAAACGGCTCTGGGGCCAGGGGCTGATCCGTCAGGATCAGCCCTTATCCCTTTTGAATCGGGCCGTGATCGGGCGCAAAAACCGTTCCACTTTTTGCTGATCAAGGCCCTGATTTTTCGCGGCCCCTCGGCTTTTTGGAGCCGGTCGAAATCCACTTGATTCAGGGTGTTGGTGCGGAGTAGAAACCCTCCGCACCGGTCGAAACACCCGTCTCGACCGGTAGTTTTGTGTTGCCTAACGGCGGCACGCGGCAGTGGCGGGCGTAAAGAGGGTCGGCAGCTCAAAGTTTTGAGCCATTTGACTGTCTTAACGCTCCGAAAGTGAAACAGGTCCTAGGGGTGTAGCTCAACTGGTAGAGCACCGGTCTCCAAAACCGGGGGTTGTAGGTTCGAGCCCTATCGCCCCTGCCACCTGGGAGTCGGAGCGGTCCGTAAGGGCCGAATCCGCCGGCCGTATGAGTAGAGTTTGATTCGAGAGGCGTAATTTTAATGGCGAAAACTTCACCCGGGCTCTTTGTCCGCCAAGTGCGGCAGGAAATGTCCAAGGTCACCTGGCCGTCGCGCCGGGAGACGACGGTCTCGGTCATCCTGGTTTTCGTGTTCAGCGCCATCCTTTCCGTTTACTTCCTCGCCGTGGACGCCGTCCTCGGTTGGGGCGTGCGGTACATCTTCGGTTAAGGGGCGGG
>JAYSFT010000160.1:0-7235 GCA_041913245.1 Rhodospirillaceae bacterium
AATTTCGAAGTGAACCGCGAGCAGTTGTTCGAACGCCTGAAGCCTTATCTTGAAGCGCATGCGATGCCGCTCGGGGTCGAGGTCCTGAAGGGCCTTTCGGATCCGACGCTTGTCACATCGCTGTGCATGATCTGCCCGTTCGATCCGCGCGAGAAGCAGGCGTTGCTGGAAGCCCCCACCTTGAAAGCGCGCTATGATGCGCTGCTCGCGCTGTTGCAGATCGCCGCCTTCGAAGCCGGCGGCATCGACACGCCGAGGCAATAGGAAATTGGAAATGGCCGCCGACATCGATCCCAAGCTTCTTGAAATCCTCGTGTGCCCGCTCAGCAAGGGCCCGCTCGAATACGACCGCGCGGCGGGGGAACTCATCAGCAGGAAGGCCGGCCTCGCCTATCCGATCCGCGACGGCATCCCCATCATGCTCCCGGACGAAGCGCGCCGGATCGATGAGTAATCCGCAAGACGTCTGGCCCCAAACGCTGGACTACGACCCGGCGGCGAAAATTCTTCATGTGAGATTCGAAGGCGGTGAAGCGTTCGCGCTTCCCGCCGAATATCTGCGTGTCGAAAGCCCGTCGGCGGAAGTGCAGGGCCATAGCCCCGCCCAGAAGCAGACCGTCGGCGGCAAACGCGCCGTCGGCATCCGCAAGATCGAGCCCGTCGGCAATTACGCCGTGCGCCTGGTGTTCGACGACATGCATGACACCGGCCTCTATTCCTGGCGCTACCTGCACGAACTCGGCCGCGAGCACGAGAAACGCTGGGCCGATTATCTCGCCGCGCTCAGCGCGAAGGGGCTCCGGAGGTAGAATCCATCAGCGCCGCGAGCCCGACCAGCGCCGGGTACGGATGCGCGATCAGGTGCAACGGGATCGCATCGGCATAGGGGCCATAGGCGCCCTTGTCGGAAAATCCGGCCATGAAGCGCGCGACATCGAACAATTTGCCCAGCGCCGGCACTACGCCGCCGGCGATATAACAGCCGCCTTTTGCGCCGAAAATCATGGCCATGTCGCCGGCGCATCCGCCGAGAAGCGCGGAGAAGACTCCGATCGCTTCCAGCGCCGTGGCGTCGCCCGCGTGCGCCAGCGCGGTGACCTCCGCCGGGTTCGTGGCGCTCTTCGCCGTGCCGGCCAGCGCCCGGTAGATGCGGAGCAGGCCGCCGCCCGACAAGAGGTCCTCCCAACAAGGGTTCGTCCGCCACAAGGCCTGCACGGGCGGCGGCGCGGCGCGCGGCATCACCGCCAGCGCGTGTCCGCCTTCGCTCGGCACCGCTGTCCATATGCGGCCATGCGGCGCCAGCGCGCTCACGCCGAGGCCCGTGCCCGGCGCGACCACCACGCGCGCGGCCGTCGAAGGTATGCCCGCCCGCCAGGTGACGATGTCGCCCCGCGCCAGATGAGGCAGCGACCAGGCCACGGCCTCAAGATCGTTCGCGATGGTCAGCGCTGGAACACCGAGATGGCGCGCCAGCGCGGCGCGCTCGAACGACCAGGGCAGGTTGGTCAGTTTCACGATGTCGCCGGTCACGGGTCCGGGCACCGCCACCAGCGCCCGCGCCGGTGTGTCGCCCGCCTCGGCGATCACGTCGGTCAGCAATGTCTCGAGAGATTCGAAATCGGCGGCTTTGCGCAGGAAGACCCGCGGCCGGGGTTCGCCGTCCTTGCGCATGGCGATGCGGGCGTTGGTCCCGCCGATATCCGCCAGGAGATCGACCGTGTTCATCTCAAGCCGCGGTCAGCGTATTCAGGAAAGAGTCCCGCCAGCGGTCGATGCCGTGCTCTTCGACGTTTGTCATCAAACTTCGCCACCTGGATTGACGTTCCTCGAGCGGCATCTTGAGGCCCCGGTGCAGCGCGTCGACCATGCTCTGCTCGTCGAAGGGATTGACGATCAGCGCCTCGCGCAATTGTCGGGCGGCGCCGGCGAAACGCGACAGAACGAGGACGCCGGGGTTCGAAGGGTCCTGCGCGGCGATGAACTCCTTGGCCACGAGGTTCATGCCGTCCCGCAGCGGCGTCACGAAAGCGATGCGCGCCGTGCGGTACAATCCGGCCAGCGCCGTGTGATTGTAGGTCTTGTTCACATAACGCAGCGGCACCCAGTCATAGTCGGCGAATTTGCCGTTGATGCGGCCCAGAAGGCGCTCCAATTCGCGGCGCATGGCGCGGTAGGCGGACACCTCCATGCGCGACGGCGGCGCGATCTGCAACAGCGACACCTTGGCCCGGTGCTCGGGGTATTTCTCCAGAAGTTTGGCATAGGCCGAGAAGCGCCGGTTGATGCCCTTGGAATAATCGAGCCGGTCGACGCCGATGATCAGCTGACGCCCCGCGAGGCTGTCGACCAGGCGCACCGCATGTTCGGCGGCCTCGGCCTGCGTCGCCATGGCCGCGATGCTTTTCGCATCGATGCCGATGGGAAAGGCCTTCACATGGATCGTGCGCCCGAAGCAGGTCACGCGCCCGTCGGGCTCCAGCGCGCCGTCGGCTTCGCGGATCACATAATCGAGGAAGGACTGGACGTCACGGTCGGTCTGGAAGCCGACGACGTCATAAGCGAACAGCGCGCGCACGAGCGCGCGGTGTTCAGGCAGCGTGATCACCAGCTCGGAGGCGGGCCAGGGGATGTGCAGGAAAAAGCCTATTTTCTGCCTCGCCCCCAGACGCTGGAGCTCGGCGCCCAGCGGAATCAGGTGATAGTCCTGCACCCAGATGGTGTCCTCGGGTTCCAGAAGCGGCATCACCGCTTCGGCGAACAGCACATTCACGCGGTAATAGCCGACACTGAAACTCCGGTCGTAAGCCACCAGGTTTGGGCGATAGTGGCACAGCGGCCAAAGCGCGCGGTTGGCGAAACCGTTGTAGTACTCCTCGTGGTTCTCCTTGCTGAGGTGAAGGGTCGCGAGGGTGTAG
This sequence comes from Rhodospirillaceae bacterium, assembly GCA_041913245.1. GTDB lineage: Bacteria > Pseudomonadota > Alphaproteobacteria > Rhodospirillales > Rhodospirillaceae > SHVO01. The sequence goes on from JAYSFT010000160.1 coordinate 2,916, forward strand.
TTGTCCTGCCGGTGGGTGGCGACCTTGGTCTCCTGCGTGTCTTTCACCTCGCCGCTCCAGCCGAACCACAGGCCGCCGAACGCTTTCAGCGCGCTCGAAAGACCCGCCGCCAGACCGCCCGCCGCCGCGCGCCCGCGTCCCTTCACCGGCGGAACGCGGTTGGAGATGATGACCAGCCGCTTCATACGATGTCCCGCCACGACCGCGAGAGGCGCATCGCTCCGTTGATGATCCCCACCAGCGAGTAGGTCTGCGGATAGTTTCCCCATAACTCACCCGTGGCTGGATCGATGTCTTCCGACAGAAGACCGACGTGGTTGCGGTGATTGAGCATGCTCACGAACACTTCGCGCGCGTCGCCGTCGCGTCCGCTGCGTTTGAGCGCGTCGATGTACCAGAACGTACAGATGTTGAAGGCGGTGGTCGGCACGCCGAAGTCGTCGCGCCCGGCGTAGCGGAACACATGATTACCGCGGCGCAGCTTTTCGCCGACGCCGTCCAGCGTCGCTTGGAAACGCGCATCCTCGGCGCCGACGAGGCCGACTTCGGCCATCTGCATCAGGCTCGCGTCGAGCTCCTTGCCGCCGAAGCTCGCGGCGAACGCACCCGTTTCATCGCTCCAGGCCTTGGAAAGGATCTTCTCCTTCAATTCGCGCGCCCGGTCATTCCAGAACAGCGCACGGTCCGAAAGGCCGAGATGCGCGGCGATGCGCGCGAGCCTGTGGCATCCCGCCCAGCACATCAGGCTGGAGTAGGTGTGGATGTTGGCGATGGTGCGCAGCTCCCACAGGCCGGCGTCCGGAACGTCGGCCAGGCGATAGGCGCGATCCCCGATGATTTCCAGCGCCCGGAAGTCCTGCAGGGTCAGCGGCCTCAACAAACGCCGGTCGAAGAAGGCCTGGGTCGAGGACAGGATGACCTGTCCATACACATCGTGCTGCTTGTGTTCATAGGCCTGGTTGCCCACGCGTACCGGGCCCATGCCGCGATAGCCGGGCAGCGACGTGATCTCGGTCTCCGTCAACTCCTGTTCGAGCCCGAGGCCGTACACCGGCTGCATATGCCGGTCTTCGGTCAGCTCCGGCAGATTGCGCAGGTACGTGAGATAACTCTCCATGATGTCGACCGCGCCGAGGCGGTTCAGCGCGCGCACCACGTAATAGGCGTCCCGCAGCCAGCAATAGCGGTAGTCCCAGCAGCGCCCTGTGTTGGCCGCTTCGGGGATCGAGGTTGTCATGGCGGCGAGAATGCCGCCGGTCTCCTCATACCAACACATCTTCAAGGTGATGGCGGCGCGGATCACGGCGTCCTGCCACTCCACCGGCACCGCCAGCGTGCGCACCCAGTCGCGCCAATAGCCGTCGGTGGCGGTCAGGAACTCCTCGCATGTGGCCGCCACCGACCCGGCGACCGTCTCGTCGGGCCCGAGGAACAGGTACATGGGCCGCTCCAGGCGAAACCATGTCTCGTGCATGATGTAAGTGACCGGCGCGTCGGTGGTCAGGCGCAAGGTCAGCCGATCGCCGACGAAGCGCACATGATTGGAGCCGCGCGTGATCGTCGGCTCCGCCGCGCCGTAGTTATACGTCGGGCGTAAACGGATCCGGATGCGCGGGCTTCCCGTGACCGGGCGAATGACGCGGATGATGGCCACGGGGCGATGGCGGCGTCCGAAGCGATTGAAGCGCGGCGCGAAGTCGATGACATCCACCGCCTGGCCCGCGGCGTCGTGCAGGCGCGTCGCGAGCACGGGCGTGTTGGTGAAATACTGCTGCTGCGAGGACGTGAAATTCTCGAGGTCCACCGCATAGACGCCGCGCGCGCGCTCATCCTGCGGACTGATCCCGCCCAGCAGCGCGTTGAACACCGGATCGCCGTCCGGACGCGGCATGCAGCTCCACACCACGCAGGCGCGCCGATCGACCAGCGCGTTGAAGGAGCAATTGCCGATGACGCCGAGATTGAGGTCGGACAGGGGCAGGGCCCGCGACGGAGCGTGAGAAGGGTCAGCTTGCGCGGCGGCCATCGTTCTGTTCGTTCAAGGCCGTGAGCCAGGCGTGAAGGGCGGTCACCGAGGCAAGGCGGCCGCTGGCGGCGGTGGGCGTGCGTTCGCCGACGATGACGCCGTAGCCATTCGTCTGCGACACCGCCACGAAAGCGGACTCGTCGGTGAGGTCGTCGCCCACGAACACCGGCCGGCGCCCTGCGAACGGCGGTTCGTTCATGTAGGCCGACATGGCGGCGGCCTTGCGTACCGACGCCGGCTTCAGTTCCACGACCATGTTGCCGTCGAGACGTTCGAGTTGGCCGTGCGAGGCGGCGGCGCATTCGTCGACGGCGGCGCGGGCTTGAGGCGCGAGATCGGGCGCGTTGCGGTAATGGAGCGCGATGCTGACGCCTTTGTCTTCGGCCAACACACCCGGGTTGGAGCGGCAGAACATGGATAAGGCCTCGCGCGCCGGGTCCAGCGTGCGTGGGGGGATCTCGGCTTGGATGATATGGCCGAGGGACGTGCGCCGCTCCGCGCCGTGAATGCCGGCCACGGCGCGCACGGCGCCCTTCAGATGTTTGTCGATGGCCGCGATGGGCCGGCCCGTGATCACCGCCACCGCGCCGTTCAAATGCCAGGCCACCTGCGAGAGCAGCTCGTTCAGCCCCGGCGCGACCGTCACGGCATTGGGAGAGGCCGCGATCTCGACGAGGGTGCCGTCGAAGTCGAGGAATAGCGCCACGTCGGGCGTGAGCGGAGGCGGCTGAACGTCCATGCGGCTCGCATGCTGATGAGAAGGGTGCGTCCATAACGCATCAAAGGGGCGAATAGGTTCGCCCGCTTTCGCACGAATGAGCCAGTAGGGATTCCCGTATTAGGGGCGTTTAGGGCGTGTTCCGGAAAAGTGTGAGTGGTTTTCCGGCAAGAATACGCCCATAAAATTAAGTCAGCGCTCTCATCAGGCGCGGCAGATCGCCGGTGATGCCCATGGCGTGGCGCATGAACGCGCGCTTCAAGGGCGGGATGCGGTGGACCAGCGCCAGGCCCACATCGCGCGCCGCCTTGATCGGCGCGATGTCGTTCGAGAACAAGCGGTTCAGGACGTCGGTCACCGCGGCCATCATGAGGTTGTCGGCGCGGCGCCAGCGCTCATAACGGCCCAGCGCATCCGGATTGGCGATATCCAGGCCCAGCCGTTTCGCATCTACGATCGCTTCCGTCAGCGCGGCTACATCGCGGTAGCCCAGGTTGACGCCCTGGCCTGCGATGGGATGCACGCCGTGCGCGGCGTCTCCGGCCAGCACGAGGCGGCCCTTGCTGTAGGTCTGCGCGAATTGCAAACCCAGGGGATAGCTGAAGCGCGGGCCGATCAGCGACAGGCGGCCCAGGAATCCGCCGACCCGATCATCGATCTCGGACAGGAACTGGGCGTCGTTCAGCGCGAGGTAGGCCTCGACCGCATCCGCGCGTTCGGTCCACACCAGCGAGGCGCGGTGCACGCCCGCGTCGTCGGGCAGCGGCAGGATCGCGAACGGTCCCGCCGGCAGGAAGCATTCATGCGCGACGCCGTTGTGCGGTTTTTCATGGCCGATGGTCGCGACGATGGCGACTTGCGAATAGCGCCAGCCGGTCAGCTTGATGCCGGCGTCGTCGCGCAGCTTGGACTGGCGCCCCTCCGCCGTGACGATGAGGGAAGCCTTGATCGCGCGGCCGTCTTCCAGATGCAATGTCGCGGCGTCGGCGGTCTCGCTCATGTGCGAGACATTCACCGGCGCGATCAGGCGAAGCGTGCCTTCCAGTTCCTTTATCCGCGCGAAGTTGGCCTCGCGCAGATGGCGGTTTTCGGCCATGTGGCCCAGGAACTCGTCCCCAACCTCGGAATAGGCGTAATGCAGGAACAGGGGGGCGTTGTCGTCGGAGACGCGGATCTCGCGGATCGGCTCGCTCTTCCCGGCCAGATGCGGCCAGACGCCGATCGCCGCCAGCAATCTTTGGCCGCTGGCCGCCACGGCCGAGGCGCGCCCGTCGAATCGGCTCTCGGTCATGGCCAAGGGGTCGAGCCGGTCGACCAGGACGGTTTTCACGCCGTGACTGGCCAGGGCGCAGCCGAGGGCCCCGCCCACGAGACCGGCCCCCACGATCACAACGTCCACATGCTCCCCGCCGGACTCGGCCATCGGAACCCTCAGGTTTTCACCGTGTGGGTCCGTTGATACTCCTTTGGCCATAGTTTTCAAGGTGTTCGCCCCCGGTTGGAACCCTTGCGTCGGCGGGGCGAAACACATATTGTCCCGCCGCCCTGACCGGGTGGCTTCACCCGGTCCCGTGCC
>JAYSFT010000161.1:0-7160 GCA_041913245.1 Rhodospirillaceae bacterium
CGGACAACGCCGTTCACTTGAGGGTGCCAGGCGTCGGTGACGATGAGGATGCGCATGCCGGTTCCTAGGCCGCCGTCGCGGCGAACGCGCCGCTCTCGCCGATCGCCTCGGTCGGCGGCATGCCGCGCATCTCGGCCCAGTCGATGATTTCCCAGCGCCCGTCATGGTGTTCGGCAAGCGCGGTGCAACTCTCCACCCAGTCGCCGTCGTTGAGGTAGGCAATGCCGTCGATGGTGCGGATCTCGGCGTGGTGGATGTGTCCGCACACCACGCCGTCGGCGCCGCGCTCGCGCGCCAAGTGCGCCATGGTCTCTTCGAAGTTGGAGATGAACTGGACCGCGTTCTTGACCTTGTGCTTCAGGTATTTCGACAAGGACCAGTACGGCCGGCCCGTCATGCGGCGGACGCCGTTGTACCAGGTGTTGAGCGCGAGGGCCGCGACGTAGGCGTGATCGCCCAGCACCGCGAGCCATTTGGCGTACTTCATCACGCCGTCGCACTCGTCGCCGTGCATCACCAGGAAGCGCCGGCCGCCGACGGTGACGTGGATGTCGTCGCGGCGGACCTTGATCTCGCCGAACGCGTGATCGAGGAAATCGCGTCCGAAGGAGTCGTGATTGCCCGGGATGAAGATGACTTCGGTTCCCTTGCGCGCCTTGCGCAGCAGCTTCTGCACCACGTCGTTATGGGATTGCGGCCAGAACCAGTACTTCTTCAGGCGCCAGCCGTCGACGATGTCGCCGACGAGATAGAGCTTGTCCGATTCGGTGTGCTTGAGGAAATCGAGGAGGAAGTCGGCTTTGCAGCCGCGTGTGCCCAAATGGATATCGGAGATGAAGAGCGTCTTGTACTTCAGCGACGTTACGATATCGCGCAACGTGATCTCCAACAAATATTCGACTGCGCGTGCTCCATTTATGTGAGGTGGAATCTCCTGCCTAGGGGTGCGGCCCCTGTCTTCGCGAACTCTTCATCCAACCGAAACGGAACTGTCACTTTTCGCCGGAATCGCCATACTGGAGAGGGGAGGGTCCATGGAAAAGTCCGAGTCCGCGGGCGATTCGAACGCGTCCGGCCGTCATGTTCTTGCAATATTCAACCCGGCCGCCGGACGGAGTCGGCGCCGGCGGTTCGACGAAATCGTGAACCTTGTAAGAAATGCTGGCTGCGCCGTGACGGTGCGCGAAAGCCGAGCGCCCGGCCATGCCGAGGCCATCGTCAGGGAAGCCAAAGGCGCGGGCTTCGATCTCGTGGCCGCCGCCGGCGGCGACGGCACCATCAATGAAATCGTCAACGGCCTTGCGGGCACGGGCCTCGCCCTCGGCATCATCCCGCTCGGCACCGCGAACGTGATCGCCGACGAGATCGGCCTTTCAAAGAACCCGCGCCGGGTCGCCCGCGCGCTCGCCTCGGGTCCCTTGCGTCCGATCCGCGTCGGCCGCGCCAACGGCCGGCGCTTCGTGATGATGGCCGGCGTCGGCTTCGACGCCAACGTCATCCGCCGCGTGTCCTTGAAACTCAAGAAGGCCATCGGTCCGCTGGCCTACATCTGGAGCGCCGCCGTGCAGGGCTTCCGCGATCCGTTCGCGCCTTGCGCCGTCACCATCGATGGTCAGGGTTACCGCAGCGTCTCGGTGGTCGCCTGCAACGGCCGCCGCTACGGCGGGCCCTTCGTCGCCGCGCCGCGCGCCGCTCTCGCCGACGACAGTTTCCAGGTCGTGCTGATGAGGGGGCGCGGCTGGTTCAGCGTCGCGCGTTATGGGATGTCCTTGATCTTCGGCAAGGTCGGCATCTGGTCCGACGTCGAGATCGTCACCGGCCGCGATGTGGTCGTCAGCGGCGCTACGGGCCAGGCGGTGCAGGCGGACGGCGATATCGTCGCCGCCCTGCCCGTGCGCATTGAAATCGATCCTGAACCGGTGCGGCTCGCGTTTCCCTTATGAGGCCAGCACGAAGCGCGTGACCTCGTCGGACCAGCACTTCTCCAGGGTCTGCGCCGCCGTCTCGTCGGCCAGTACGGCGAGGCGGAATTCCAGCGGCACGCGCAGCTCCACCATCTTGCCGCCGATCTTGAACGGCTGGGCGAGGGCGTCCGCGATTCGCGCCGCCGCGCCGCGCGCGTCGGCCTCGCCGGCGAAGTCCGTGAGGATCACGCCGTACAGATCGTCGTGCAGATGGGCCAGCACGTCGCTCCCACGCAGGCACTGACGCATGCGTTGGGCTGCCTGGCGCGTCACGCCCGGCTTTTCCTCGCGCGCGATCTTCATCACGGCGGCGGACAGGGCGGCGAGGCCGAACACCATGATGGCCGTCTCCTTGCCGAGGCGCTTCTTGCGCGCCTGCGCGTGGTTGGCATGCTCCAGGAACACGCGCTGCGTCGGCAGATTGGTGGTCAGATCATGCGAGGCGCTCACCTTGCCGTAGTCCTGCAGCATGCTGGCCAGCCTGTTCGCCAGCGTGCGCATCATGTTGGCGGCGATGGCGCTGTTTTCCTCCACCAGTCGCAGGAACACGTCGGAGGCGATCACCACCATGCGCGCGTTGGAGCGCGCCCGGATGCTGGTCGTGCGCGGCACTTTCGACAGCAGCGCCATCTCGCCGAACACCTGGTTCGCGCCCAGCACCGCCAGCACGCGCGGACCGCTCATGGACTCCAGCACCACCTCGACCTCGCCCTCGATGATCACATAGGCGCTGTCGCCGCGCTCGCCCTGGCGGAACACGTACTGGCCTTCGTCGAAGGTCGCGTGATCGCTGGTGAAGGCGAGCAGCTTCAGCTTGGAGCGGTCGATGCCCGCGAACAGCGGAATGCGCTGGAAGATGGCCACCACGTCGTTGAGGCCGACCTCGGCCTCAACGGGCGCGCTCTCGCCCTGGATCTCGGTCGCCGCGCGTTCCTCCGCCGAGACCACCTTGCCGCGCTCCATGCGGAACACATGTTCGAACAGGCCCGCGCGCCGGTCCGTGGGCTCGACAAGGATCAACGACCGGCCGTCAAACGCGCCCTTGATGCGCGCGAAGATGGTGTCCTGTTCCGCGGGATCGATGCCGGCGAAGGCGTCGTTGAGGATCAGGATGTCCGGGCGCTTCAGGATCACGCGGGCGAGCGCCAGTTTCTGGCGCTGCTGCGCCGAAAGCCGCGCCGCGCCCACGCCGATGTCGATCCCCAGTCCGGCGGCGATCACGGCGCCGCGCAGGTCCATCTCGTCCAGCACCTCCGCGAGCAGCGCGCCGATCGCCGGTCCGCTGTCGGCGCGGTTGGTCGCGATCTTCCCGAAGATCAGGTTGTCGGCGATGCTGCTCGCCGCGTTGTAGGCGCCGGCGTCGAAGAACTGCACCGCGCCGCGCAAATCCTCGGGCAAGGTGCGGGCGAACACTTTGCGCGCGTGCAGCAGGCGGCTCTGCATCTTGGCGTCGATCAGCCCGACGTGATGCTGGTTCACCACCAGCTTGAAGGGCAGGGACAACAGCAGCGCGCGGTCGTCGCTATCCAAGCTGGCCAGCCCTTGCGCCTCGGCGCGGCGCAGGACGCTTTCGAACTCCGGCAGGTCCTCGCCCTTGATGAAGCTGAAGCGCTCGAAGAACTCATGGCCCGGCGGCAGGTCGCGGAAGATGTCGATCATGGTCGCCGCCAGCTTGCGGCCGCGTTCCAGGAATTCGCCCGCCAGGCCGACTTCTTCGATGACCTTCAGCAGAAACGCGTTGCGGCCCAGGTTCTCGAGCGCGAAATAAGTCCCCACCGGCGTGCCGAAGAGGATGTTCTCGGCCACCGATGCGTTCTTCAGGTATTTGTCGGCGTCGAACGGCTCGATCAGGCCGGCGAGATTGTCGCGTTCCACGCGCGCGCGGAAAGCGGCCCGGACGGCCACCAGGCGCTCGGCGAGCGCGGGCTGCGCCTCGGGATTGATCGCCCGGCGCAGGCCCGCGTCATAGACGTCGCGGTCCAGCCCGACGATGCGCAGCGCGTCGCTCAGGCGCGCGGCCAGCTCTTCCGGCCCGCCGCAGCCCGCCGCCGCGTAGTCGATCCAGTCGGCGCCCGGATCGTAAGCGGAATTGCCGGCGCGGATCGCTTCACGGATCTCGGAGTCCGCGGCGCACTCCGATCCGTTCGGGCGGTGCAACAGCGGATAGATCAGCGCGTCATGCAGCGTGCCCGCGTGAAAATAGGTCTGCGGGCCCACGTAGCCGATCCTGCGCCCCGTCGCGCTGTCGGGCAGTTCCGGCAGCGCGATGTCGGAAGCGGCGAGGCGGCCCGCGGCCGGCAGCACCTGACGCGCCAAGGCCAGGGCGAGTTCCTCCGCGCCGCTGCCGCCGCCGCCCACGATCATGGCGTGCCCCGGCAGGGCCAGGGTCATGGTGACCCCGTCCACGGCGCGCACGCCGTCGTCGGATTCCACCACCAGATTCGCGATCGACAATGTTCCGCCGTCGAACGCCGCGCGCGGCGCTTCGCCGTTCAGGCGCTCCCGGTCCAGAAGGCCGGGCGGCTCGAAGAATTCCTTCAACTGGTCGAACTTCACCCGCGCGTCGGCGGCTTTTTGATAGTAGTCGATCAAATCCTTGTACGGCGCGTACATGTCCTTGTACGCCGCCAGCACTGCCACCAGCGCGCCCAGGGAGATGTCGCCCTTGATCACCAGGTAACCGCCGATGGACAGGAAGAAGAACGGGGTGAGCTGCGAGAAGAAGGTGTTGAGGATGTTGACGATATAGCGGTTGGAGGAAATCTCCACGCGCGTCTTGAACACGCCGCCCAACCGCCTGGAGAAGTCCGCCAGTTCGTATTGCGACGTATCGTGTCCGTGGATTTCCCCCACGCCCGCCACCACGTCGCCGACGCGCTGCGAAATCTGGCGCACCGCGCTCACTTCCTCGCGCTGCAGGATGTTGATGCGCTTCTGGAACTTGGGGATCAGGTAAAGCTGCGCGGGCAGGAGCGAGACGGCCGCCAGGCCCATCATCCAGTCCTGCATGAACATGAACAGCACGATGGTCAGCAGCGTGCCGAGCGCCACCGCCGGCACCGCGAAGGCTTCGGCGATGAAAAAACCCAGCGGCGAGGTTTCCGCCGTCACCATCGACACCACCTGTCCGCTCGATGTGTTGCGGAACTCGCGCGGCGGGAAGCGCATCAGTCGCTCCACCAGATCGAAGCGCAGGCGGCGCAGCAGCCGGTCGCCGACACGATAACGATACGTCGAGGTCATGTACTTGAAGGCGAGGTTCACCAGAACCAGGCCAAGGAACGCGCCGCACAGCACCAGGAGATACGGGATCTGTTCCAGGTCGTGTCCCATGATCGCCTTGGGGAACCCGCCCTCGCCGCCGATGGCGCGGTTCACGATCGTCTTCGGAAGGTCGAAGGTGAAATAAAGGACGGGAAGCGCCAGCACCGACAACAGAATGAGCACGAGCTGATCGCGGGCGCTGTAGCGCCAGATGAAATGAAAAATGCCTTTATCCATGAACCTTGCCGGTCCGCACCTTGCGCGGACCTATCCCCAACTGCCCCGGCGGCTTCGGCCGCTCTGCCCGTCATGGTACATCCGTCACAATAGTGCAAACAAGTTGCACGGGTGGCGCCGGGCCTCCTACACTCGTGAACGTTGAGGCCGGGGGATACCGCTTGCGTTTGAAAACGATTTTACCGCGTGCCGCCATGCTGGCGTGCACGTTGCTGCTGGCGGGTTGCGCGCAGCTTGGGCCCAATTATCTGGCCGCCGGCCGTCCGCTGTATAATGAGGCGGTGCAGGAAACCGACGCGCAGCAGCTGCTCCTGAATATCGTGCGCCAGCGCTACAACGATCCCGTCCTGTTCCTGGACGTCACCAACATCACCAGCAAGGCGACCTACAGCGTCGGCGGCAATCTGCGCGCCACGGTGCCGCTGCCCGGCACCGGTTCGCTCGCGCCCGAACTCGGCCCCCGCATCGAGGACTCGCCGCTCATCTTCTACACGCCGAACAACGGCGAGAAGTTCGTGCGCCAGGTGCTCACCCCGCTCGACATGCGCACGCTGACTTTGGTTCTCCAGGCCGGCTGGAGCATCGAGCGCGTGCTCATGCTCACCGGCGAGTCCCTAGGGGGCATCCGCAACGCCGGCGCGGATTTCCGCGGCCTGGCCTCGGCCCTGCGCGATCTCCAGCGCACCGGCGATCTCATGGTCGGGATCGATGCCGGCGCGCCCATATTGCTGCTGACCTTCTCGCCCGCCGCGCGCGACCTTCCGGCCTATCAAACCGTCTGCAAGGCGCTGCGCGCGGCCTGCGCCGGCGAGCCCATCCAGGTCCGTCACGGCTTCGGCGGCGCCGCCAATGGCAATGCCCCTGCCGGCCTCGCCACCCGCTCGCTCTACTCCGCGCTCTATTTCCTGGCCGACGGGGTCGATGTTCCCGCGCGCGACGCCGCCGCCGCGCGTTCGCGCTCTCCGGCGGGCCCCGACGAAAGCCTGTTCCGCGTGCGGACCTCGGCGGCCGAGCCCGCCGATGCCGCCGTGAAGGTGCGCTACCGCAACGTCTGGTTCTATATCGCCGACACGGACGGGGACTCGAAAGTCACCTTCGCGCTGCTCAGCATGCTGCTGACCCTGCAGTCGGGCGACACCGCCAAGATGGCGCCCCTCATCATGCTGCCGGCGAGTTGATCCCTTTGTGCGAACAGGGAGAGAGGATAAAACGGGGAATTAAAACTTAAGTCCCCGCCACCGTCATTCCGTCGATCCGCACCGTCGGCGCATCGATGCCGAAGCGCAGGTCGAGATCGTTGGCGGGCGTCAGCTGCTTGAACATGTCCTTCATGTTCCCCGCCACCGTCACTTCGCTGACCGGATAGGCCAGTTGCCCGTTCTCGATCCAGAAGCCCACGGCGCCGCGGCTGTAGTCGCCCGTCACCATGTTCACGCCCTGGCCGACCAGATCGGTCACATAGAGTCCCTCTTTGATATCGCTCATCAGCGCCGCCGGACTATCCTTGCCCGCCGCCAGGTACACATTGGTCGACGCCGGGCTCGGCGGGCCGCCGGGGCCGCGCGCCGCATGGCCGGTGGGGGCGAGTTTCAACTGGCGCGCCGAACGCAGGTCGAGGATCCACGACGTCAGCGCGCCCGCGTCGATCAGGTTGCGGCGGCTGTTGGGCAGGCCTTCCGCGTCGCACGGCTTCGA
>JAYSFT010000162.1:0-7068 GCA_041913245.1 Rhodospirillaceae bacterium
CGGTAGCTGACGTCGAAGTCGATGCCGCGGTCGATTTCACTGACGAAGTTGAACGGCTGGGCATACACACGAACGATCGTCAGAACGCCGTTCACCGGGGCGCGCTCGACGCCCGAGCAGAACACAGAGTTGCCGGCGAAGCAGTTGTCGATGGTCTGCTGCGTGCCCACGGTGCCGATCGCATTCTTGATCTTGATGTTGTAGTAGTCGACCGACGCGCTCAAGCCGGGCACGAACGTCGGCGTCAGCACCACGCCGATGCCGGTGGTGTCGGCTTTTTCCGGCGTGAGCGCGATATTGCCCGTCGTGACCGTTTCCGCCTGGGCATTCGGGTTCCCTGAGAACGGATCGTTCACGTAAGTCAGTCCGCGAATGCCGGTGGTGAACAGTTCGGCGAGGTTCGAGGCGCGGATATCGCGCGAACGGGTGAAGCGGAAGCGCACGTCGTCGATCGGCGTATAGGTAAGACCGGCCTTCCATGTGGTCACATAACCGGACGTCGAATAATCCGTCCCACGGATGGCGGCGTTGAGGTCGAGCGCCTTGGCCCACTCCTCGTCCGCGGCCAGAGGTACGACGGTTTCAGCGAAGGCTTCCTTCACATTGTAGGCGCCGATGGTCGGACGATAGTTCGCGGCATACCAGTTGCCGGCGAGAGCGTTGGCGTCGGCGATACCGGTGACTGATTCCTTGCGATATTCCGCGCCCACCGCCACCGAAACCGGACCTGCCCAGCTGGAGAACGGTTCGCCGCGCAGCGTGGCGGCGGCGACATCTTGCTTGAAGCGTTCGTAGCGGTACGACGAGCCCCACAGATAGTCTTGCGAAGCCTTGGTCGCGACGCCTTCACCGAAGACATTGAACGGAATACAGGCGCTGGCCGGGTTGGCGAGTTTCACGCGGCAGACGACGCGGCCGGTCGCTGGATCCAACACGGCGTCGATGGCTTCGCGGTAGAGCGGCACCAGTTTGTTGCCGAGCGAATACTGCGAGGCGCGGGTGATGCCCTTCTGGTAATAGAAGTCCCAATTCCACGCCGTATCGCCGACATCGAAGTCGCCTTCCGCCCCGACGACATACCGGTTCACGGTGCGCTCGGTGTAGGCGCCTTCATGCAGATCGTCGACCCAGGAGCCAAAGGTGAACTGCGTCAAGCCGAAGCCGAGCGCGCGTTGCCGCACGCTTTCCGGCAGGTAGGCGTTGTCGACATTCATGACGAGCGTGTTCAATTCACCGCTGACGCCGAAGTAGCTTTCGTGCGTGGTACGATCCCAGGACAGCTGGGCATAGACGTTGAAATTGTCGGTCACGTCATAGGACACGCGCGTGAATACGTTCTGATGCGTGTGGCGCGGATCGATGGACGTCGCTTTGGAGACGTCCGAGACGCGCCAGTCGCCGCCGGACATATAGACGCCGCCCACGAAGCCATAGGTAAACTGATACGGCGTGCCGCCGGGACCGAACGCGGTGCCTTTCAACGGGCCGGACGTGATGATGCCGCCGTAGGTCGCAGCCGCCGCGGCCACGTTCGGACGCACAAGGTATTGCGGGACCGATGAGTTGGTGTTCGCGTTGTAAGCCGGATTGGTGAGGACGCCGGTCAGGCCGTTCATCCATTCGCGGTTATTGGGCTCCGAGCTCATGTCGCCCAGAATGCCGACGTTCTTGCTGACTTCCCCGGAGAAGAGGACGTGGCCGCGCCCGCCGCCGAACGCCATGCCGGCGGCTGTGTTGGCCTTCCAATGCTGGCCGTCGCCGAGATCGGTGATGCCGCCCGAGACTTCACCCTTCACACCGGTGAATTCCTTATCGAGCACGAAGTTGACGACGCCGGAGAGTGCGTCGGAGCCATAGGCCGCCGAGGCCCCGCCGGTGACGATATCGACACGCGAGATGAGGCCCTGCGGGAAACCGCCGACGTCGACTTGGTTTTGCTGCGTGGCCGGAACCGAGCGCTGGCCGTCAAGGAGCACGAGCGTACGTGCCGTGCCGATGCCGCGCAGGTTCAGCGCGTTGATGCCGCCCGAACCCGAACTGATGGTGCCGGTGCTGTTGCGGGGCGTGACGCTGCCCATCACCGAGGGCAGAGTATTCACGAAGTCCGCGACGTCGCGCGGCGCGGCTGCTTCCAGGACTTCCGCGCCCACGACCGTCAGCGGGGTCGGGGCTTCGTAGCCGTCGCGTACGATGCGCGAACCGGTGACCACGATTTCTTCGCCGACGTCCGGCACTTGGGCCGCCGGTTGCGCCAGCGCGGGCTGCGCCATGAAAGCACCGGCGGTCAGGGTCAGGAATGAGGTGGTGGCAAGCGCGCGGCGTTTTGTCGTCTTCATGATTTCCCCCAATAGGTCCGGCGGCTGGAACAGACGGTTCCGGCTCAGATGGGCGAACTACGTAAGGCGCGCGACTTTTCCGACAGGGGCCCCAAAACCCTGAGGTAAAAAACCTGCTGGACACCTCTCCCTCGCGTGTCTGACACTTGGGCGTTATGCATTCCGGCCCGGGGGGAACGGTCATGGCGAGCGATGAGGCCCATGCGACGAGATTTGGGCTTCTTTTCTCCAGATATGATCGCGAGTTGCGCCGATTTCTGAGCGTATATCTCAGGAATAAGAGCGACGTGGACGACTGCGCGCAGGAATCATTCCTCAATCTATGGAAGCAGGAGACCCGCGGCACCCTCCAGGAAGACCCGCGCGGCTACCTGTTCATCACGGCGCGCAACGTCGTGCGCGATTTTTTACGCAAAGGACGCGCCCGGCACAGTGAACAGCACGTCCAGCTGTCGGAAGAATTGGACGCCGTACGTTATACAGAGGCGGAAAAGACTCTTATGCACCGGGAAGGCCTGCGTCTGATCGAGGCGCAGCTCGAGACATTACGCCCCTCGACACGCCTGGTCTTCCTCCTGCACTACGTAGAGCTTCTGCCGTTCGACGCCATTGCCAAGCGCCTGGGGATCTCGACCCGGACCGCGGAGCGGGAAATGGCGCGGGCGCTCGACCACTGCCGCGAGGCTCTCGGGCCGAGCTGTAAGGACATCTTGAGCGACTGATATGATTTTCCGCCGCCCTCCTCAGACCGCGACCGAATGGGTCGCCCGGCTGCAGGCTGGTCCCCTTTCCTGGTGGGACCGGCGCGCGCTGGCGCGTTGGCTGGCGGCGTCCTCCGAACACCTGAAAGAGTTAGAGGCCGCACAGGCGGCCAGCGCGTTCGCGCAAGGTCTCGGCGCAAGCGCACGGGCGCGCCAGTTGCTGGCGCAGGATTTGTGGATGCACACGCGCTCGGTCCCGGCCCGCCGCCAGGGCTTCGCCCTGCCGTCGCTGGCCGCCGCCGCCGTTGCCGCCGTCCTCCTGGTGATGGCCGCGCCGTGGAACACCTCATCCTTCCCCCATATAGAGGACGGCGGGTCGGCGCAGACGGTCATCGGTCAGATCACCGACTATGTTCTTCCCGACCGTTCGCAGATCACGGTGGCCGGGGCGTCGGCGGTTTCCATCGCGTTCACGGACGAGCGCCGCGACGTGGCGCTGGTACGGGGCGAGGCCTATTTCGACGTCGCACCGGATCGCACCCGCCCTTTCGTGATCACGGCCGGCGCCCACCAGGTGATCGTCACGGGCACCAGCTTTAACGTCAACTACCTCGCCACCGCGAATGAGTTGGAAGTCGCGGTAGTTGAGGGAACCGTCCGCGTTGCCTACCCGTCGCCCATGAACCAGGGCGAAACGGTCGAAGAAATGCACGCGGGCGACGTGATTTTGTTCACGCCCGAAAGGCCCATCCTGAAGCGCAATCTGACGCCGCAACAAGTTTCCGCGTGGCGGAGCCGCAAACTCTATTTCGACAGCGCCAACCTTTCACAGGTCCTGGCTGAAGTGAACCGGTACGCCGCCAAGCCACTCATCCCAGATACGCAGGATATCGACCGGTTAATGCTGACCGGCCAGTTTCCCGCCGGAGACGTTGAATCGGTGTTGACGTCGCTGCGCCAACTTTATGGCATCGAAGCGCAGGAGACGACCGAGCGCTGGCTGCTGGTCAGAAAACAGGCGAAGAACATCCCGCGCCGTTAAGACTACAGCGTGAAGCGCACGCCGGCGCGGAAAATGCGCCCCAGGATGTCGTACATGATCGGGTTTGTCTGGGCATAGCCATAAGGCGTGCCGTTGATGCGCGGCACCGCCGCCGGATCCTTGTTGGCCAGATTCTGGACATTGAGGAATACACTGGCGCTGTCCTTGAATTTATAGGCCAGCGAGACGTCCACATAAGCGGCGCCATCGATGTGATTCACATTGATGGTGGGATGATCGATGGTCGAGGCCGGGCAACCCGATGTACAGACGATAAAGGAGTTGCTGAGCGTTCCGGCGCTCACGCCCCGCGCGGTCAGCGCCATTGCAAGGCTGTCGCCGTCGTAAGCGAGCGCGGCCATCCAGCGCCAACTCGGCATGCCGCTGTCCGAGGAATTGCCTTCGTTCACCCCGGCGATATTCACCGGCGTATTGAGATCGTTGTTGAGGATATTCTTGCGGTTGTGCGTGGCCAGCGCGCGCAGAGCGACCGCGCCTGTCCAATCCTTGGACAGATCGGCGAGGTCGAATCGGTAGCCGGCTTCAAAGTCCAGCCCCTCCACGGTCTGGCGGGCAAGGTTAAGCGGCGTGATGTTGATAAGGTACTGCTCCTGTCCGTTGACGGTACTGCGCGTTATGGCGTCGCAGAACGTCCTGTGCCCGCGATAACAAAAATTGACGACATCCTGACCCTGCAAGACCTGAATTGAATCCGTGATGTTGAGCCGCCAGTAATCCACCGATACGTTGAAACCGGGCAGGAGTCCCGGCTTCAGCACGATACCCACGCCGGTCGTGTCGGCCTTCTCCGGTGCAAGGTCGCGATTCCCGCGGCTGAGGATTCGAATAAACGCCGTTGGATCGCTCGTGATCAGGTTGTTGACGTTGTTGGTGCCGCTCACACCGCCCGAGAAAAGTTCGAGGAGGTTTGGGGCGCGGATATCGCGCGACCGCGTGGCACGGAAAGTCACGTCGTCAACAGGTACATAGGTAAATCCCAGCTTCCAGGTCGTTACGTAGCCGGACGTGCCGTAGGACGTGGCGCGCACCGCGCCGCTGACGTCCAGGCTGCGCGCCCAGGGTTGGGTGTCCGCCAGCGGCGCGACGGCTTCCGCAAAACCTTCCGTGACCGTGTAGCTTCCGAAGGTCGGCGTGTAGTTGCCCAGGAACCAGCCCGTGGGCGCGGCAACGCCGCTGACTTTCTCACCGCGATGCTCGGCGCCCAGCGCAAGCGAGATCGGGCCGGCCCAATTGCGCACCGGGGCGCCGTGCAGCGAGAAGGCCTGCACGTTCTGTTCGTAGCGCTCCGCGCGCCAGTCGGTGCCGGTGATATAGTCGAGCGCCGCTTTGGCGTTCACACCGAGGCCAAACAGGTTATAGGGCACGCAGCCGTTGCCGGGGTCGGTCAGCGTCGCGCGGCATATGATCGCGCCGCTTGGCCCCCTCACCGCATCGCCGGCCATGGCGAAACGAGCCGTGTGGATGACACGTTGGAGCTCGGACCTATGATGCGTGACGCCTTTCTGAAGGTACGCGTCCCAGGCCCATGGCGCGTCCAGGAAATCGAAGGTGCCGTGGGCGCCGAACACCGTGCGAGTCGTCCGCCGGTCGCCCATGACTTCAGGTGACTTGTTCTCGAGGTCGCCGTTGATTGTGCCGAAGCTGAACGAGGTCACCCCCAAAGCCGATGCGCGCGCGGCGACGGCGGCCGGAATGAACGCGTTGTCGGCGGCGACCGTGAGGTTGCCCGAATAAAGCGGCAGAAGCGCGATGGAATAGGAGTCCGCGTGACCCCACCCATGTTGAGCGAAGACATTCACATCGTCGCTGAGATCATAACTGACACGCGCGAACAGATTCTGGCGCGAAGCGCGCGTGCCGAGGCTTTGCGTGGCGTGCGCATTGAGCGCGGAGTCCTGGCTCGATCCGTACATGTTCGAGCCGTCGTTGAGCAGACCATAGTCGAACTGATAGGGCGACCCGCCCGGGCCGAAGGCAACGCCCTTCAGCGGCCCGGAGGTGATCAGCCCGCCCGGCGCGGCGCGCGAATTGTTCACGGGATCGAGGATAAGAAGCTGCGGCTGGCCGTTCGTGGGTGTGTAAGCCGGATTGGCGAGAAGCCCGATGTTTGACTTATTCCACGCCCGGTTCGAGGGATGCACGACACCGCCGTTATGCTCAACCTCGCCGCTGAGAAGCGCGTGCACACGCGCGTTCGCGAATGTGCGGCCGGCCGTCAGGGCGACCTTGAACCCGGCATTGTCCCCATACGTGGTCACGCCTCCCGAGAGTTCACCTTTGACCCCGGTAAAAGTCTTATCCAGGACGAAATTCACAACACCCGCCAAAGCGTCCGATCCGTAGGCCGCGGACGCGCCGCCGGTCACCACGTCAACGCGCGACACGAGCGCTTGGGGAAAGGTGTTCACATCGGCCGCGCCGGTGATGGTGCCGGCGACCGAGCGCTGGCCATCGAGCAGCACCAGGGTGCGCTGGATGCCGAGATCGCGCAGGCTGAGGCCGTTCGTACCCGCCACGCCCGAAGCGGTCTGGATATTCTGGTTCGGCGTCTGACTGCCCGCAAAGGCCGGCAAAGCGTTGACGAGGTCGGCGAGATTACCGGTGGCTTGCCGCGCGATCTGATCGGCGCCCAGCACGGTCACGGGCGTCGGCGCTGCGTAGCCGCCGCGTGCGATACGCATGCCGGGGACGAGGATTTCCTCAACCACGTCGGACATCGCGAGTTGGGGCGCAGACGCCGGCGGCGCCTTCCGCGCCTCGCGGATCTTCGGGGCACGAGCCGGTATTTCCGGCGCCGTGATGACGAAGACCGAACCGCGATTGTTGATGACCTGCAGGCCGCTGCCGTCGAGCAGGCGGCGGATGGCGTCCTCGGCGGTGAACGATCCGCTGATCCCCTTGGTACGCAGGCCTTTCACCTGATCCGGCGCGAACACCAGATTGATGCCGGTTTCGCGCTGCAGGCGCT
>JAYSFT010000163.1:0-7024 GCA_041913245.1 Rhodospirillaceae bacterium
CGGCGGTCGCCGTGCCGGTGTTGATCAGGAAGTTGGCATGTTTGTGGGAAATCTGCGCGCCGCCGCGCACCAGGCCGCGGCAGCCGGCGGCGTCCACCAGCGCCCAGGCCTTGGAACCCGGCGGGTTGGCGAACGTGGAGCCGCCCGTGCGGGCTTGCGTCGGCTGCGATTGCTCGCGCTCGGCGCGGATTTCACGGATGCGGGCGGTGATGACGTCCTGGTTGCCCGGGGTGCCCTTCAGTTCGGCGCCGGTGAAAATCCAGTCTTCGGGCACTTGAATGTGACGATATGAGAACCCCATCGCGGCGGCGTCGAGCTGGTGGACTTCGCCCTTGGCGTCGAGCGCCGTCGCGCTGACGAACACGTCCTTGATCTCCGGACCGTAAGCGCCCGCGTTCATGCGCAACGCGCCGCCGATGGTGCCGGGGATGCCGGTCAGGAATTCCAGGCCCGTGATGGAAGCGTCGCGCGCCGCCGTCGCGACCGTCGCGTCGACCGCGCCCGCGCCGCAACGCAGGTGCGTGCCGTCGGCGGTGATCGTGCAGAACGCCTTGCCCAGATGGATCACGACACCCGGAACGCCGCCGTCGCGCACCAGCATGTTGGACCCGAGGCCGACCACATGCACCGGCACGTCTTCGGGTTTGTCTCTCAGGAACGCCGCCAGGTCTTCAACGTCGGCGGGCGAGAACAGCACTTCCGCCGGACCGCCGACACGGAACCATGTCATGCGGCCGAGATCGGCCATCACGTCGTAGCGCCCGCGTACGCGCGGCAGACGTTCGGCCAGATCCGTGCGGATGCGCCGTGCCGCCATCATGCCTTACTCCGCGTGATGGCGGCGAGGTCGGCGGGAAGGGCGTGCGCCCAGGCGGTGATGTTGCCGGCGCCGAGGCAGACCACGATGTCGCCGGCGCCGGCGATATCGTCGATCACCGCCGCGAGATGCTTGGGCGAAACCAGCGCGGTGACGGCCTTGTGGCCGTGCGCGTGCAGGCCGTTGATCAAGGCATCCCGGTCGACGCCCGGGATCGGCTGCTCGCCGGCCGGATAGACGTCGGCGACGATCACATGGTCGGCGTCGTTGAAGCACTGGCAGAACTCGGCGAACAGCGACTGGAGGCGCGAATAACGGTGCGGTTGCACGACGGCGATCACGCGGCCCTTGGTCGCCTGGCGCGCGGCCTTCAGCACGGCGGCGATCTCCACCGGGTGATGGCCGTAGTCGTCGATGACCGTGATGCCGTTGGTTTCACCGACGCGCGTGAAGCGGCGCTTCACTCCGGTGAAGCGGGCCAGGCCTTCGCGGATGAGATCGTCCGAAATCCCCATCTCCGCGGCGACGGAAACGGCGGCCAGGGCATTGAGCACATTGTGCTGGCCGAACATGGTGAGGCGGATGTCCTTGATCACGCGTTCGCCGCCGGTGAGGCGGTCGGACAGGGCCGCGTCGAAACGCACGCCCTGGGTATCGAGCACGAGGTTCATGCCGCGCACCTGCGCGAGCGGGCTGAGGCCGTAGGTGATGATCTTGCGGTCGGTGAGTTGCGGCAGCAGGGCCTGCACTTCCGGATGATCGATGCACAGGACACCGAAGCCGTAGAACGGGATCGACAGCACGAAGGTGCGGAACGCTTCCTTCACTTTCGCGAACTCTTTGTAGAAGTCGAGGTGTTCCGGATCGATGTTGGTGACCACCGCGATGGTCGCGGGCAGGCGGGTGAAGGTGCCGTCGGACTCGTCGGCTTCCACCACCATCCATTCGCCTTCGCCGCGGCGGGCATTGGTGCCGTAGGCGTTGATGATGCCGCCGTTGATAACCGTCGGATCGAGACCGGCGGCGTCAAGGACCGTAGCGACCAGCGAGGTCGTCGTGGTCTTGCCGTGCGTGCCGCCGACAGCCACCGACCACTTGAGGCGCATGAGTTCGGCGAGCATTTCGGCGCGGCGCACGATCGGCAGCATCGCCTTGCGCGCGGCGGCGACTTCCGGATTGTCGGCTTTCACCGCCGAGGAGATGACGATGACGCGCGCGTCACCGAGGTTCTCGGCGCGGTGGCCGATCTCGATGCGCACCCCTAACGAACGCAGGCGGTCGACGTTGGCGTTCTGGGCGATATCGGTGCCTTGCACCTGATAGCCGAGGTTGTGCATGACCTCCGCGATGCCGGACATGCCGATGCCGCCGATGCCAACGAAGTGAATGATGCCGATATCGAGCGGCATGGACTGCATCAGGCAGCTCCCCTTTTCATGCTGTGTGTCGAGACTGACGTCGCGGCGGCGCCGGCTTTGGCGCGCCCGCCGTTTTCGCCCTGAAGAATGCTGGTCACGACATTCGCGAGCCGGTTGGCGGCGTCGGGAATGGCAAAAGCGGCGGCCGATTGCGCGGCGGCGGCGAGGAACTGAGGTTGCGTTAACAGGCGCACCAGCTGCTCGGCCAGCGTTTCCGGCGTGAATTTATTTTGCGGCATGACGACCGCGCCGCCCGCGGCTTCCAGATTACGCGCGTTGGCGCTCTGATGGTCGTCGGCGGCGAACGGATAGGGCACCAGCAGCGACGGGCGGCCGGCGGCGCTGACTTCGGCGACGGTGGAGGCGCCGGAGCGCGAGATCAGAAGGTGCGTGTTGGCCAGCAGCTCCGGCACGTTGTCGAAGAAGTGGCGCAGCTGCACATGGGCGTCCGAGCCGACATAAGCCTGATGCGCGCGGTCGAGGTCTTCGGGGCGGCTCTGCTGCGAGATTTCCAGGCGGCGGCGCAGTTCGAGGGGCAGCAGTTTCACGGCGGCCGGAAGCACGTCGCTGAACACGCGCGCGCCCTGGCTGCCGCCGAGGACCAGCAGACGGATCGTGCCGGTCGCGTCGGGTGCGCGGTACGGCGTGTAGCTGGTGGCGACGATCGCCGGACGCACCGGCATGCCCGTCAATGTAACGCGGGCCTCCTTGGGCGCCTTCTTTGCGAGTTCGAAGGACGTGCAGACCTGATCGACCTTGGCGGCCAGCAGGCGGTTGGCGAGGCCGAGCACCGCGTTCTGTTCGTGAATGACGGTGGGCAGGCCGAGTTGCAGCGCCGCGATCATGGTCGGGGCGGCGGCGTAACCGCCGAAACCGACCACGGCTTCGGGTTTCATTTCGTTCAGGAGCGCCTTCGCCTGAAGGATGCCGATGCCGAGATTGACGAGGCCCTTGGCGCGGCCGAACAGGCCCTGGCCGGCGAGGCTGCCGGCGGTGATGCGGCGCGTCTCCAGGCTGCCGAGCGTGCCGCCGTAGGCCGCGCCGCGCCTGTCGGTGATCAGCACAAGGCGATGACCGCGCGCGCTCAGTTCTTGTGCCAAAGCTTCGGCCGGGAAGACGTGGCCGCCGGTGCCGCCGGCGGCGAGGACGATGAAGTGCGGCATGCGCTTCATGATCAGCGGCCCTCCGAATCGCGGCGGCGGCGTGTCAGCGCGAGGATCATGCCGACCGCGACACCCAGCGCGACCAGCGACGAACCGCCGTAGGAGATGAAGGGAAGCGTCATGCCCTTGGTGGGCATCATATGCAGGCTGGAGGCCATGTTGATCATCGCCTGCAAGCCGAACTGCACCGCGAGGCCGCCGACGGCAAGAAGCACGAACAGGTTTTCCTCGCGCATGGCCTTGGTCAGCGCGCGGATGACGATGAAGGAGAACAGGGCGACGATGACGAGGCACAGGAGTACGCCGAACTCTTCGCCGGCTACGGCGAAAATGAAGTCGGTGTGGGCGTCGGGCAGGGCTTCCTTCACGCGGCCTTCGCCGGGGCCGCGGCCGAACAGACCGCCCTGCTGGAAGGCGCGCATGGCGGTGGCGACCTGATACGTATCGCCGCTCGACGGATCGAGGAAGCGGTCCACGCGGCTGGCGACGTGATCGAAGGTGAAATAGGCGCCGACGAGGCCGGCAAGGCCGATGATCGCGATCAGGATCACCCAGAAGATCGGCAGGCCCGCGATGAAGAACTGCGCGCACCACACGGCGGAGACGACCAGGGTCATGCCGACGTCCGGCTGCGACAGCAGGATGAGCGCGACGGCACCAAGCAGGCCGGCCGCGATCAGGTTGCCCGGAAAGTCTTCACGCATCTTGTGTTCGGCGAACATCCAGGCGGAGACGACGGCGAAGAACGGCTTCACGAATTCCGAGGGTTGCCCGAAATGAATGGGCCCGATCGACAGCCAGCGGCGCGCGCCGTTGATGTCTTCACCCAGCACCAGAGTCAGCAGCGTCAGGAACCCCGAAATCAGGAAACCGATGACCGCGAAACGGCGCACGTTGACGGGCGCGAGAAGGGAGATGGCGAACATCGTCATCAGCGCGAGCGGCAGGAACACCATCTGCTTGCGCACGAAGTGGAAGGTGGTCGCGCCGATACGCTCGGCGGCCGGCGGACCGGCGGCGAGGTTCAACAGGATGCCGATGGCGATCAGAAGGGCGGTCGCGGCCAGCATCCACTTGTCGACGGTCCACCACCAGCGGCCGACGGTGCTCGTATCGAGGCGTGTGATCGTGCGCGCGGTCATCTAGGCCGCCTTTCCAGATTCGGGCCAAAGCGCGAGCACTTCCTCACGGAAGGCATCGCCGCGCTCCTCAAAGTTCTTGAACATGTCGAAAGAGGCGCAGGCCGGCGACAGCAGCACGGTGGCGCCCGGAAGTTTGTCCTTGAGCGCCATGGCGCCGGCTTCTTCGATGGCCGATTCCATGTCTTCATACAGGGCGAAGGGAACTTTGCCTTCCAGCGTGTCGGCGAAGTCGTCGGCCGCGTCGCCGATGAGGAAGGCGTGGCGGATGCGCGGGAATAGCGGCGCGAGCGGGGCGATGCCGCCTTCCTTGGCGACACCGCCGGCTATCCAATAAATATTGTCGTAGCACAACAGCGCCTTCTCGGCGGCGTCGGCGTTGGTGGCCTTGCTGTCGTTGATGAAGGTCACATTGGCGGTGGCGCCCACCAGTTCCTGGCGGTGCTTGAGGCCCGGGAAGGTCTGGAAGCCGGCGATGATCTGCGCGTGCGTGAGGCCGTTGCTGACGGCGATGGCCGCCGCCGCGGCGGCGTTCTGCCAGTTGTGGGCGCCCGGCAGGCGCGCGACGGCCTTGAGATCCATGATGGTCTTGGGGAACTGGCCCGAGCAATCGAACAGATTGCCGTTGTCGACATAGAAGCCGGCGGGGACCGGGCGGCGCACGGAAATGGGGATCACTTTGTGCACGCCGTCGCTGCGCAACGCGTTGTACAAGGCCAGGCAATGCTCGTCATCGACACCGATGATCGCGGTGCGCGGCGCGCGCTGGCCGGCGAAGATGCGGCGTTTCGCGGCGATATAGCCGTCGATGCCGCCGTGCCGGTCCAGATGATCGGGCGTGATGTTGAGCAGCGCCGCCGTCTGACAGTGCAGGTGCGGCATCAGCTCCAATTGATAGGACGACAGTTCGAGGACGTAAGTGCCGCCGAGGCCGAGCGGTTCGAGTTCGAGCGCCGGGATGCCGATGTTGCCGCCGACGGCCGTTTTGCGGCCCGCATGCTTGAAGACGTGGGCGGTGAGGGCGGTCGTGGTCGACTTGCCGTTGGTGCCGGTGATGGCGATGACGGAGGCGTCGGTCTGCGCTTCGACCAGTAGATCGACGTCGCAGGTCAGCGCGACGCCGGCCGCCTGGGCGCGCACGGCCAGCGGATGGACCTTCGGCAGCGTGTGCGGGATGCCGGGGCTCCACACGATGGCGCGCACGCCGTCGAGGTTCATCGTCTGGCCGTCGAACGCGGTGAAGCCGCGCGCGGTGCCTTCCTGCACCTGCGCGGGTTTGTCGTCCCACACTTGTACGTCGGCGCCGCTCGCGCGCAGCGACGCGGCCGCCGACAGGCCGGATTTCCCGAGGCCCATCACGACGACACGCTCGCCGGCATAGCGAGGAGTGGGAACCATACCGCGTCTACCTCAACTTCAATGTCGACAGCCCGGCGACGGCCAGGATGACGGCGATGATCCAGAACCGGATGACGACCGTCGGTTCGGCCCAGCCTTTTTCCTCGTAGTGGTGGTGCAGCGGCGCCATGCGAAAGACGCGCTTGCCCGTCAGCTTGAACGAGGCGACCTGCACGATCACCGACACGGTTTCCAGGACGAACAGGCCGCCGACGATGCTGAGCACGATCTCATGCTTGGTGACGACGGCGACCGAGCCGAGCGCGCCTCCAAGAGCCAAGGAGCCGGTGTCGCCCATGAACACCATCGCGGGCGGGGCGTTGAACCACAGGAAACCCAGGCCGGCGCCGACGATGGCGCCGCAGAAGACGGCAAGTTCGCCCGAGCCGGCGACGAAGTGGACTTGCAGGTAGTTCGCGAACACGGCGTTCCCGATCAGATAGGCGATCACGACGAACACGCCGGCCGCGATCATCACCGGAACGATCGCCAGACCATCGAGGCCGTCCGTCAGGTTCACCGAGTTGGCGGCGCCGACGATGACGAACACGGCGAACGGCAGGTACATGACGCCGAGGTCGAGCAGCAGGTCCTTGAAGAAAGGCACGGTCAGCTTGTCGGCCATCTCCGGCGCGCCCATGGTCGAGATCCAATAGCCCGCCGCGCCTGCGAGCGCGATTTCCAGCACGAGCTTGCTCTTGCCGGCGACGCCCGCCGACGAACGCTTCTTTACTTTTCTATAGTCGTCGAGGAAGCCGATAAGGCCGTAACCGAGAGTCACGATCATCACGGCCCACACATACTTGTTGCCGAGATCGGCCCACAGCAGCACGGCGATGGTGATGCCCAGCAGCATCATTGCCCCGCCCATCGTCGGCGTGCCTTGCTTGACGAGATGGGTCTGCGGACCGTCGGTGCGGATCGGCTGGCCGTAACCTTGCTGCGCCTTGAGCCAGCGGATGATCGCCGGGCCGAAGACGAACGCCACGAGCAGCGCGGTGATCACCGCGCCGCCTGTCCGGAAGGTCAGGTAGCGGAAGACGTTGAACGCCGGAAAGTCGGTCGAGAGTTGGGACAAGAGGTAGAACA
>JAYSFT010000164.1:0-6932 GCA_041913245.1 Rhodospirillaceae bacterium
TGCCACAAGATCGATATGACCGATCATTGGGAGCATTTGGACAAGTCGATCTCGCCGATCAACTTCTTGAAATACGACGGCCTGGCCTGGAAACTCGCCGGCCTGAACCCGCAGAACTATCAGAACCGGCTGCGCCGGTTCGAGTTCGTGGAGATGGCCCGGCGCGGCGGGTTCAATGTGATCGCGGCCGCAGGGTCGCCGGACAACCGCGCCCTCCGCGCGCTGAAGACCATGCCCGTGATTTCACGCTATGCGGCGGTCCCGCACGACGAACTGGCGGTCTTGCACACCACGCTCGTCGCGCGGAAACAGTAAACCTAGAGACCTTCGCCGAACCGCCACTTGGCGGCCACGTTCCATTTGCGCGATTGGAGCTGCCTGGTCGCCCAGGCCAGGGGCTCGGCCGCCTCGGCCATGCCCAGCTTGCTCGCATAGACCAGCGCGCCGCGCGTGTAGGTGAGATAGGTCATGTCGTCCTCGGCCCATGTGTCGGGGTCGGCCACCGTTTTCCCGGTGACGGATTTGGTGAGCGCCCAGGCCTGCGCCCATGACTGGACGACCGGCGCGGTTTTCGAGGGCCGCAGGATGATGCGGTAAGGCGTCGCATAGGCGCGCACCCACCCGGAACCGCCGCTGGTGCGGTCGATGGTGCTGCGAATGATCCATTGGAAGGCGGGCCGCCACTCGGAGAAGCCCATATGGATCACCCAGCCGAGGATGGTGGCGAGGAATTCGTCCTGCCAGGGATCGACCCAGGTCCCTTCGGGAGCCTGGGGTTCACCGCGGCTGTTGTCGAGGGCGCCGACGACATGGAAGCGCTGACGCTCCGGCCGGTCGCTGAAGACATAGTTCTGTTCGAACCATCGGCGCGTCTGGTCGAGTTGCGCCTTCCAATAGTGCGTGTCCAGCAGCCAGCGCGGCGTTACCGTTTGCGTCGCGCGCGCGCACTGCGCGAGCGTGCGCAGGTTCCACGCCAGGAGGCGCGGCTGCACCCCCGACGGACGATACTGCGCCGGCAGGACGCCCCAGTTCCACGTCGCCTGGAACTGCAACTCCTCGAGGAAATAAGCGTCTTCGGTGAGCAGGAACGGCACGTAGGACAGGGCCGGCTGATGGGCGCTGTCGAGCGTGATCGGCGTGCCCGCGGCTTTGACCTGCGGCGATCCGGCATTCGCGGAACCGTACCATGTGGCATTGGGGTGCTGGCGGAAATCGAACGGGCCGGACTGAGTTTCGTCGCGGATGTGCCAGGGCATGGTGCCGGCGGCTTCGGCTTGCGCCATGAGAAGCTCGAACGCGCCCTGATCCCATGTCTGGAGGAATTTCGCCTGCGGTTCCGTGACCGGACCGATGTCGGACCGCTCGCCGGTATTGGGCATATACGCCTGCACGCCGGCAAGGCGCATCACGCTGTAGATGTTCTGGCCCACGGACAGTTCGACGGCGGCGTCGCCGCCTCCTGTCGTGCGCGACTGGTATTCGGCCGCCTTCATCAGGAGCTTGGACGCATTCGCATAGTTGCCCGATGTGAACTGGCTGACGATATCGAGATCGACGTAGTCGCCGCTGGGAAGCGGCATGAGGTGCATCGCCTGTCCGGAAGGATTCGCTTTCGCCGGCAGACCGTAGGGCGGCAGCAAGCCATAGGTCATGAGCTGCCTGGCGTCCGCGACGACCGGACGCGGCGCGGACTGCCAGCGCCAGCGCGCGAACCAATAGTGTTCGGGCACATCGATGCGCGCGAGCACCTGCGCGCCGCGGGAAATGACGGCGGTATAGGCGCCGAGGTTCGCCGGCGCCGGACTGAACACGCGCCCCAGTTCGAACACCACTTCAACGCGGTCCGCGTGACGATCCGGGCGGAAAAAAACGGTGAGCGGAAAATCGGCGACTTCCGCGCGCACGCAACGCTGCACGAAAGCCCGGGACGGCGGCACATAGTCGCCGAGATCCTGGCCGGCCTCTTCGCGGAATTCATAGCTGCGTCCCGCGATGGTCACCACCGCCTTCAAGGCGGAAGCGGCCGCCTGCGCGCGCAGCGGCCGCGTGTTGAGCGCGGCGACACCCGCCGCGCCGACACCAAGTGCGTTTCTACGATTGATCCCCGACACGCCCCGACTCCTCTCCATGACACCGCCAGCCCGGCTCCGGTTTTGCGAGCGGCGTCCCTTCGCGGCAAGCTGAAACTCCCCGCGCACAAATCCCATGCGTGTGATGCGTTGATTCGGCGGAAAAAAATGTCCGTGAAAATTCTGCAATGCGGGCCCGCAAGAGACGGCGGAACAATCGGCCGGGCAAAGCTGTTCACATCACAGTTGCCGCCGGGATCCGCGCGAACAATGCATGTTGTCTACAACTCCGCGAGGAAACCTCGTCCGTTCGCCCCGCTTCACGTCGTCCTGTACGCGTTGATACCGGAAGACCGCGCCTATCGGCCGATCCGGCGCCGCCCGCTCTTGTTCCTGCGCAACCGCATGCGGCGCTGGGCCGAGCTTCTGTCGTGGCGCTTCCTGGGCCGCTGGCGCGCCCACTACAGCACTTTCAAGGACCGCACCGGCACCAACCGCGGCGACATCGCGATCCGGATGGGCGTCATACGCCAGATCAAGCGCGCCTTCGAGAACCGCGCGATCACCATCACCGACCTGCCCTGGGGCAGCCTTGCCATGGCGCTGAAAATGACCCCGGCGCCGGACCTGGTCGTGATCGCGGGCGGCGGCTTCCTCTTCGCCGACCGGGACGGACGTTTGCCGCAACGCTTCAAGGATGACGTGAGAGTTCTCGAAACGTTGCCCTGCCCGGTGGCGGTTTGCGCGGTCGGTCTCAACCGGCTGATCGAGGATAGCGACCAGAAGATGTTCCGCTTCCATCCCGACAGCCGCGCCGACATCCGGAAATTCCTGTCGCGTGCCACCCTCGCCTCCGTGCGCGATGAAACCACGCAGCGCGCCCTCGGCGCCATCGACCGCCGGCCGCTCCCGGTCATTGTCGATCCCGGCTTTCTCGTCGCCGATCCGCCGGCGACGGAACGCATGCCCGATCCCAGCCGCCCGCTCGAGGTCGGGATCAACATGGCGTTCCACGGCGCCCATACCAGCCACACCAGCCGCTGGATGCTGCCGCTGATGGTGACTATCTGCAAACGGCTGAGGGACGAAGCCGGTTGCCGCTTCACCTACTTTGTGCACTCCGACGGCGAAGCGGGCCTTGCCGGCGCGCTCAAGCTCGCCGGTATTCCTCTCGGCGTCGTGGACGCGGATGTGGACGACATGCTGGCGGCCTATCGGCGGATGGATATTCACATCGGTCAGATGCTGCATTCGGCGATCCTGGCCATGAGTGTCGGCACGCCCGCCTTGAGCCTTGCCTACGATGTGAAATCCGCCGGTTTCTATAGTCTTCTGGGTCTCGACGGTTTGTGCCTCGATGCGTCGACGGCGAGCGAGGAGGACATCGTGGGTTCGGCGAAGGCCCTGATCGAATGCCGCCACGCGGTCGCGGCCGCCTTGCGCGCCAGGCGCGCCGAACTGGAGGCGGAATCCAAGGATTTCTATGCGCGCCTGGCCGCTTTGGCGGCCCCCGGGCGCGCGGGCCTGATCACGCCCTTGCCGGACGCCGACCATGCCCGGCCGCCCGGGCGCGGCAAATCCCGCCGGCGCCTTTAAATTCAAAGATGCATTGACAGGGCCTTCACGTCCTGGAGAGACTTCGTGCGCGCAGCTTGCGTCATGCGACGGTTTCTGCCCTATTTTGGGGAAGAGTTAGCTGCTTCTGTCAATCCGGGGGGAATGATGGCAACGCTCCAGCAACTGGACGCAATCGATAAAAAGATCCTGTCGGTCTTGCAGAAAGAGGGCCGCCTGAGCGTTTCCGAACTCGCCGACCGCGTCGGCCTTTCCGCCTCGCCCTGCCTCAGGCGCATGCGCCAACTCGAGGAATCCGGGACCATCGCGCGCTATGTCGCGATCCTCGACAAGGACTCCGTCGGGCTTCCGATCAGCGTATTCGTGGCGGTGAAGCTGAGCAAGCAGCCCTATTCGGAAGCCGCATCCATGTTCTCGAAGGAAGTCGCGCGCTGGCCGGAGGTGATGGAATGTTATGTCGTCACCGGCCCGGTGGATTACCTGCTGCGCGTGGCGGTCGCCGACGTCGCGTCCTTCGAGCGCTTCCTGAAGCTGCGCGTGCGGAACCTCGAATACGTCGCCTCCGTCGAGTCCAGCTTCTGTCTCGATGAAATCAAGTCAACAACCGCACTGCCGCTGACTTGAATAAAAAGGGGAGCCTCGCGGCCCCCCTTCTCGTTTCACGTCGCCCCGGTTCAGTACTTGAAGCGCACGCCGGCGTGGAACAGACGGCCCATGATGTCGTAGACCGTGAGCGCGCCGGAGCCGGTGAAGAAGGCCGCGCCGAGCGAGCCGGCGACCTGCGGCGGATCCTTGTCCATCAGGTTCTCCACCGACATGAACGCTTCCAGCGCATCGCCGTCGATCTTGTAGCTGAGCGCGAGATCGAAATAGTTGGCGCCGGGAATGTCGTTGTTGTCGATGGTCGGATTCTGCGCCGTGATCGCCGGGCAGCCCGTGGTGCACTCGATGAACTGACGGTTATACACGCCCTTGCTGATGTGACGCATGGTGAGCGAGGCCGTGAACGGATCGAGGTTGTAAGTGCCGCTGATGTTGGCCTTGAACTTCGGCATCCAGAACCCCGAGGACGGCGCGTTGCCCATGCCTTCGGCATTGACGCCGGCGCCCTGAATGGTGAGGCCGAGCGCATCGATCGTGGTCATGCGCAGGGTGCGCGTGCCCATGAAGCGCAAGGTGAAGTCGCCGTCCATGCCGTCGGACAGCGAGGCGAGCGCCAGGCGATAGGTCGCCTCGATATCGAAGCCGCGCGCGGTCTGCGACAGAACGTTCGCGGGCAGGATCGAAACACCCGTGAGCGTGCCGGCCGCGTCGCGCGTGACGAAGGTGCAGAGATACGCGTCGCCCGCGTGGCAGCGGTCGACGTATTGCTGCGCGCCGAGGCTGGTGATCGCGCCGGCGATCTTGATGTTGTAGAAGTCGATCGATGTCGTGAAGCCTTCGAGCCACGACGGCGCATAGACCGCGCCGACACCCGTCGTATTGGCGATTTCGGGTTTCAGATTCACGTTGCCGGACGTGGTGGTGAAGATCGACAACGTCTGGCCGTTGCGCGGATCCAGCAGCGTCCCGGTGTTCACGCGGCCGTAGTTGAACAGTTCGCCCAGGTTCGGCGCGCGGATGTCGCGCGAACGCGTGGCGCGGAAGCGCAGGTCCGTGAACGGGGTCCAGGTGGCGCCGACTTTCCAGGTCGTCACGAAACCCGAGGTCGAGTAGTCGGTGAAGCGCGCCGCCGCGTTGAGGTCGAACGCCTCGGCCCAGGCTTCGCCCTTGGCCAGCGGAATGACGGTTTCGACGAAACCTTCGGTCACGTTGAACTTGCCGAAGCTGGCGTGATAGTTGCCCGCGAACCAGGAATTGATTTCATCGTCCGGATTGGGAACGCCGCTGACTTCTTCGCGGCGATGTTCGATGCCGAGCGCGAGCGACACCGGGCCGGCCCAAAGTTCGAACGGCTCGCCGTTGGCGCTGAGCGAAGCGACATCCTGGCTCAGGGTCAGGTGACCGTGCGACACCCCGCGCACGTAGTTGAGCGCCGCCTCGCTGTTCACGCCGATGCCCATGGCGTTGTACGGCACGCAGGCCGGATCGTCGTTCGTGGTCACGGCGTCGGCGTTCACGCGGCAGACGATGGCGCCGCTGGCGTTGCGGACGGCGTCGATGGCGCGCTGATGGCGGGCGTTGTGCACGACATTGCGGTTGTTCGACGAGATGTTGGTCGCGCTGCTTTGATAGTAACCCTCCCACGCCCAATTGGAGCTGAACGCGTCGAAGTTGCCTTCGGCGCCGACAACCCAGCGGCGCAGCGTGGAGATATTATTCTGGATCATCGGCCCGATGTCTTCGTTGACCGTGCCGAGGGTGAACTGCGTGAGGCCTTGCGCGGTCATCTGCGCGGCGACGGAGGTCGGGATGAAGGGATTGTCCGCGCGGATGGTCAGGTTGCCGAGGTTCCAGCTGCGAAGGTCTTCCGAGTAGCCTTCGATCTGCGAGAACTGAAACAGGCCGTAGACGTTGAAGTTGTCCGTGACGTCGTAACCGACGCGCGTGAACAGATTTTGACGCGACATCTTGAACGCGAGATCGGTCAGCTGATCGAAGCGCGTGTACTGCCAGTCGCCGCCGACCATGTAGGAACCGCTGATGATCGAGCCGTAGCTGAGCTGGAAGGGCGAGCCGCCGGGGCCGAAGGTGGTGCCTTTCAAGGGGCCGGCGGTGATCAAACCGCCGGGCGCGGCCAGCGCGAGGCCGAAGTCGCGGACTTCAAGCAGACGCGGCAACCCATTCGTGGCCGTGTAAGCCGGGTTGTTGATGACGGCGGCGTTGTGTTCCTGGCGCCAGTCGCGCGGCGCGCCCTTGATGCCGTAGTCGTAGGCATGCTGGCCGGAGATGAGGAAGTGGCCGCGGTCGCCGGCGAAGGGAATGCCGGCGGAGAGGTTGAGCTTGTAGTTGGGGCCGTCGCCGTGGCCCGAGATGCCGCCTTCGACATTGCCTTTGACCCCGGTGAATTCGCGGTCGAGCACGAAGTTGATGACGCCCGAGAGCGCGTCCGAGCCATAAGCGGCCGAGGCGCCGCCCGTGACGACGTCGACGCGCTGGATCAGGCCGTCCGGCATGATGCCGATATCGACCGAGCTGCCGTTGTCGCCCGAGAGGTTGGCGCCGACGACACGCGCGCCGTCGAGCAGCACCAGCGAGCGGAAGGCGCCCATGCCGCGCAGGTTCAGGTTGGAGATGCCGGTGGTGCCGGTGACGTTCAGCGTCGCGGAACGGCCGCGCGGCAGCACG
>JAYSFT010000165.1:0-6899 GCA_041913245.1 Rhodospirillaceae bacterium
ACGCCGCCGGACACATGGCAATGCGGCAGGGTCTCCTTGATGCGCCGCGTCGCCTCGATGAAATCCACCGCGTAATTGTTGTGGTCTTCGATTCCGGTGGCGACGGCGAAGATGTTCGGATCGAAAATGATGTCCTCGGGCGGGAAGCCGACTTTTTCGGTCAGCACCTTGTAGGAGCGCGTGCAGATCTCGATTTTACGAGATTGAGTGTCTGCCTGGCCCTTTTCGTCGAAAGCCATCACCACCACGGCTGCGCCGTAGCGCCGCACTTTCTTCGCCTGTGCGATGAAGGCGTCTTCGCCCTCCTTGAGGCTGATGGAGTTGACGATCGGCTTGCCTTGGACGCACTTCAAGCCGGCCTCGATCACGCTCCATTTGGAGCTGTCGATCATGATCGGCACGCGGCTGATGTCGGGTTCGGCGGCGATGAGGTTCAGGAACTTCACCATCGCGGCTTCGGAATCCAACATGGCCTCGTCCATGTTGATGTCGATGATCTGCGCGCCGCTCTCGACCTGCTGGCGCGCGACGTCCAGCGCCGCTTCGAAGTCGCCGGCGAGGATCAATTTTTTGAATTTCGCCGAGCCCGTGACGTTCGTGCGCTCGCCGACATTGATGAACGTGGCCGTCCGCTGCGGGGCGGCGCCTTCGGTGGCCGTGCTCATGAGGCGATCTTGAACGGCTCGAGCCCGGACAGGCGCATCGCCGGCTCGCAGCGCGGGACCGCGCGGGGCTTCACGCCTTTCACCGCGCCGGCGACGGCGCGGATATGATCGGGCGTGGTTCCGCAGCAGCCGCCGACGATGTTCACCAGCCCGTCCTTCGCCCAGGAACCGATGTGCTCGGCCGTGGCGTGCGGATGCTCGTCATACTCCCCGAAGGCATTGGGCAGGCCGGCGTTGGGATAGGCGCAGATGTAGGTGTCGGCCACGCGGCTCACTTCGGCCACGTAGGGACGCAGAAGGTCGGCGCCGAGCGCGCAGTTGAATCCGATGGTGAGGGGCCGGGCGTGGCGCACGGAATTCCAGAAGGCTTCGGCCGTCTGACCCGAGAGCAGGCGGCCCGACTGATCGGTAATGGTGCCCGAGATCATGACGGGCACGCGTTCGCCGCGTTCCTCGAACAGTTCGTCGATGGCGAACAGCGCGGCCTTGGCGTTCAAGGTGTCGATGATGGTCTCGACCAGCAGCAGGTCCGCGCCGCCGTCCAGAAGGCCGCGCGCCTGTTCGCCGAACGCGGCTTTCAGTTCGTCGAACGTGACGGCGCGGAATCCCGGATCGTTCACGTCAGGCGAAATGGAGGCGGTCTTGTTGGTGGGGCCGAGCGCGCCCGCGACGAAGCGCGGCTTGTCCGGCGTTTTCGCCGTTGCGGCGTCGGCCGCTTCGCGCGCCAGCTTCGCGCCCGCGACATTCAGTTCGTACGCCAGGTCTTCCATGCCGTAATCGGCCTGGGCGATGCGCGTGGAGGAAAACGTGTTGGTCTCGAGGATGTCCGATCCCGCGTCCAGATATTCGGCGTGGATGGCGCGGATGATGTCGGGCTGCGTGAGCGAAAGGACATCGTTGTTGCCCTTGATGTCGCGCGGCCATGTGGCGAAGCGGGTGCCGCGGTAGGCGGCTTCGTCCAGTTTGTAGCGCTGGATCATGGTGCCCATTGCACCGTCGAGGACCAAGATGCGGGAACGCAGCGCTGTGTTCAGCGCCTCCAACCGGTCAGCGCGGGTGGCCATAGAACAATCCTTGGCTTTCATCCTCCGGGCCTGCAGGGCCCCATGCCTTGCGGTTTCCGGCTTATGAAATGTCGTGACTACTTAATGAAAACGGCCCGGCAAAGCAAACCGGCGGAGCGCCCGCTTCCGCGGACGCAGACCCTGCTCGACTCGGCCGTTCGAGGGGAGACTAATTTGCTCCGGGATGCCTAAAAAAGCCTTGACGGATCGAAATTGGTTTCGACCTAATTTCAATTAATGTTGTGGAAATTAAGTAAAAACAATGCGTTAGTCCATTTGTGTCATTTACTTTTCTGGAGACTCCCCTTGTTTTTCGGGTGGTTTTCCATTAAGAATTAACCCTACGCAGAAGTGCGTCGAATTCTTTTCATCGGCCAGAAGGGGCGATGAATGACTGAAGTGGTCACATCCTACGCTGCGTCTTCGCAGCTCAACCTGTTAGCCCAGCGGCAACAGGGTTTTGGTGCGTCCGCGCCCGCAGTCACTCAGCCCGCGGCGCCCACCGCCGAATCAAACGCTCTGCAAAACGCGCTCGCGGCTTCCGATAAGGCCGACGACAAGTCCTTCGCTTCCGAGCTTCCGCCGCGCGATCCGTCGTCCGGCGCGAATAACGGCAGCGGTCCGTCGCGTCCGCGCGTCGAAATCAAGCAGTTCGACGTTGGCTTGTCGGCCGCCGAAGTGGTGGGCACGCAGGACGTGCTGCAGCGCTTCGACGCCAACGGCGATGGCCGTGTCGATACGCTTGAAGCCGATAAGGCCGCGCTGGTCCGGCAGAAGGTCTTCACGTTTGCCGGCCTTGCCGCGGCGCCCCATGGCGCGCCGCCGATCCCGTCCGGTCCGGAGTTGTCCGAAGAAGCGGCGCCCGCCCTCGCGCGCGAAACCGGCGCCGCCATCGCCGCGCTCTCCACCTATGACGAAGCCGGCCTCCCGAAGAAGTTCTCGGCGTCCATCGTCCAGGATCCGGGCGCGAAGAAGTTCTTCTCCGAGGTCGCCGAGCAGGGCGCGCCGGCCGGCGTGGCCGATGCGCCGAAGAAGTATTACGGCCAGGGCGCGGAAGTCGTTGTTGCCGGCCAGGCGAACAACGGCAGCAACCCGCCTGTGAAATACGCCGACCGCGCGCCGGTGAAGGACCAGTCCCTGAGCGAAGAAGGCACCGGCGAAGTGAAATACTACGACCGCGTGGCGCAGGCCGAGGGCGGCGACGCGGGGGGCGGGGCCGGAGCTGAAACTTTCGGGAAATACTCCGAAAAGGCCGAGGAAATCGCGGCCGCCTATACGGCGCTGCAGGGTGACGCGGTCGCCGAGGCGCCGGCGGTCACGGTCGTGACTGCGTAAACCAAGCCCCTGAAGGCGCTGGACAGCCCGGCTGACGAGCCGGGCTTTTTTTATGTGGGCGCGCCGGCCAAAATCAAACTCACGCGCCTATACTCATTCCGGCCGGTACGTCCTATATGAGGGGCCCTGTAGCCTCCCGGACCCGATCCTTGCGCCACCTGTCCACCCCCCCCGAAGAACCCGCCCGCAAACGCAGCGATTGGCAGGTGCTTCGTTCTTTGCTCCCGTTCCTATGGCCGCCCCGGACCGTCGAGGGTTCCGCCGACATCAGGCTCCGCGTGGTCACGGCGCTCGTCTTTATCGTGCTCGCGAAGCTCGCCACGGTTCTGGCGCCGATTTACATGCAGCGCTCGGTCGACGCCTTGGCGCCCTCGGATCTGTCGTCGCAGATCGCGGTCCCGCTCGCGCTCATCCTCTCCTATGGCGTTGCACGCTTCTTGGGCCTCGCGTTCGCCCAGTTCCGTGACGCGATCTTCGCGAAAGTCGGCGTGCGCGCGGTACGGCGTTCCTCGGCCGTGGTGCTCGCGCATTTGCACCAGCTCTCCTTGCGCTTCCATCTCGACCGCAAGACCGGCGGCCTCTCGCGCATCATCGAGCGCGGGCGCAACGCGATCGAAAGCCTGCTCTCGATTTCGCTCTTCAATCTTTTCCCGACTCTGCTCGAGGTCGTGCTCGTCTTTGCGATCTTGTGGAAAGCCTTCAGCGTGTGGTTCGGCGTCGTCGCGCTGGCCTGCGTCATTGTCTATGTGATCTTCACCGGGCTGACGACCGAATGGCGCCTCAAATACAGGCGTGAAAGCAACGCCCTCGACACCAAGGCGAATACACGCGCCATCGACAGCCTGCTCAACTATGAGACCGTCAAGGCGTTCGGCAACGAGAAGCTGGAGGTGGAGGAATACGACCGCGTCATGGGCGAGTATGAGCGCGCCGCGGTGCGCACGCAGTCATCGCTCGCGCTGATGAACGTCGGCCAGGCCTTCATCATCTCCGTCGGCCTCGCCGCTCTCATGTACATGGCCGCCGCGGGCCGCGCCGCGGGCACGATGACCGTGGGTGACTTCACCCTGGTCAATCTCTACATGCTCCAGCTTGCCGCGCCGCTCAATTTCTTCGGTTTTGTCTACCGCAACATCAAGCAGTCGCTGGTCGATCTGGAGAAGATGTTCGACCTCATGGAGGTCGCGCCCGAAATCGAGGACAAGGTGAACGCGCCGGCGCTGAACGTGGCCGGCGGCGAGATCCGCTTCGAGAATGTCACGTTCGCCTACGACCCGCGCCGCCCGATCCTGAAGGATGTCTCCTTCACCGTGCCGCCGGGGAAAATGGTCGCCATCGTCGGCACCACCGGCTCGGGAAAATCCACCGTCGCGCGGCTTCTTTTCCGCTACTACGATATCGACGGCGGGGCCATTCGTATCGACGGGCAGGATCTGCGCGACGTGACGCAGGAGAGCGTGCGCGGCGCCCTCGGGGTCGTGCCCCAGGACACGGTGCTGTTCAACAACACCATCCGCTACAACCTGTCCTATGCGAAACCGGGCGCGTCGGAGGCCGAAATCGGCCGCGCGGCGGAACTCGCGCATATTCATCACTTCATCGCCTCGCTGCCCGACGGTTATCAGACCCTGGTCGGGGAACGCGGCCTCAAGCTCTCCGGCGGCGAGAAGCAGCGTGTGGCCATCGCGCGCGTGATCCTCAAGAACGCGCCCATCCTGATCTTCGACGAGGCCACCTCGGCGCTCGACACGCATACCGAAAAAGAGATTCAAGCGAACTTGCGCGAAGTCAGCACAGGTCGTACGACCCTCGTGATCGCGCACCGTCTTTCCACCATCGTCGACGCGGACCAGATCCTGGTCCTCGAAGGCGGCGAGATTGTCGAGCGCGGTAACCATGAACGGCTTCTGGCCTTGAACGGCGCTTATGCGGCCGCTTGGACGAAGCAGCAGAAATTGTCGATTGCAGAAGAAGCGGAGCTGCCCGTTGCCGAGTAACGCGAAAACAGCCGTGTCGATCTACGCCGCCCGCGCCGCGGATCGCAATCCGCGGGCCATGCAGGGCGCCCTGGAACTGGGCGGTCTTATCGCCAAGCGCTTCAATCTGGAGGCTCACACCGTCGCCGCGCCCGAAGCGGTGCGGGACGGGGGCTGGGAAGCGCAACTGCGCGCCGCGGCCCCGAAACTCACGCGCCTGGCCGCCCATCTCGACGGCATCTTCGCGCAAGGCGGCAAGGGACTGCTCGTCAGCGGCAGATGCGCCGCCAGCATCGCGACGCTTCCGGTCCTCGCGAAGCACCATCCCGAGGCGGCGCTCGTGTGGTTCGACGCCCACGGCGACATCAATACGCCGGCCGATCAGAACTTCAACGAGTTCGCCTATCTCGGCGGCATGGTGATCACGGGCGCCTGCGGCCATTGGGATACGGGCCTTGGCGCGGGCCTCGATTTCTCCCGCGTGGTGCTCGCCGGCTGCCGCGATCTCGATCCGCCCGAGCTCGACAAGATCCGCTCCGGGCAGATCACCCTCGTCGAAAGCGGGAACGGCTTCGCGCAGCGCTTGCTTGAAGCCATCGGCGGACGCCCGGTGTATGTGCATCTGGATTGCGACGTGATGTCCGCCGGCCTCGTCCCGACCGAGTACCAGGTGCCGGACGGCATGGACTTCGCGGCGCTCAAGGCCGTCTTCGAAGCACTCAGTCAGCTCCGCGTCGTCGGCCTGGAGGTCGCCGAGTACGAGGGCGTGTGGCCCGACGGGCGGTCGGGCGACGTGAACGCGCTGCTCGATGCGATCACCCCGCTCGTGCGCGCCGTCGCGACCTAATAGCCGAGATACTCCACGCCGCCGCTGACGCCCTTCTGCTTGTAGATGTCGTGGCATTTCCGGCAGCTGATCTGATCGGTGTACCAGATCACCTGGTTCACCGAGTTGTGCTTGGAGGCTTCGATGGCCATGGCGACGGCCGCCTCGAACTCCTGCATGTAGCGGGTGTATCCGGCCCAGTCCTCCCACAGGTGCGGCTGGGACGTGCCGCCCGGTGCATGTTTCTCGAAGCTCGGCAGCACCATGCGCGCCGTGATCAAGACCGTCTCGAGATGCGAGCGCAGATTGTCGGCGGGACCGTTGAAGGCGATGATTCCCGCGAGGGCGTTGAACTGCGCTTCCAGGGTTTTCATGATCTCCTTGCGGTAGGCGATCGCCTCCTGGTCGAGGGCCGCTTCGCGCGCCTGCGCGGGCGCCGCCAGCAATACGAGGCTCGCTATTCCTGCGCGCCAGATCGATGTGCGTTTCATGGACGTTACCCCGCGCTCGCCTGTTGACCCGCCGCCTGCCGGCCGGCCGAGGCGCGGCGGTGTTTCGCTTCCTCGAATCCGTGAAGTCCCAAGTGCCACTGCAGCGCGACGACGAAGCCTTTCACCGGCTGCAGGAGGCCAAGCGCCGCGAACAGCACCAAGGGCATCCAAAGCGCGAAATGGACCCAGTAGGGTGGGGCGTAGGTCAGCTCGACGATGAGCACGCCGGCGAAGGCAAGTTTGCCGGTCAGGAAAACCACGAGGTAAGCGGGATAGTCGTCCGCCTGATGGTGATGAAGTTCCTCATGGCAGGCCTCGCAGCGGTCCAGCACCTTGAGGAAGCGGCCGAACATGCGGCCTTCGCCGCACGCCGGGCACTTCATCGCAAGGCCGCGGCCCAGCGCCCTCGGCAGCGAAACAGAACGTGCCTTCCCTGCCATCACCTTACGCTCCTTGACCTCGATCATGATCCATACAATAAGTTTTTTGTATCCAAACAATCAAAGACAAAGGGTCAAATTGTATGGATTGGGTCCCTGCAT
>JAYSFT010000166.1:0-6863 GCA_041913245.1 Rhodospirillaceae bacterium
ATCTTCTGTCGATCCTCCGCGCGCTGCCTGGTGCGACCTTTATCGATATCCGCGCCGCGTTTTAGCGCGCACTCTTCCTCTAGCGCGCCGCGCCGCCGCCCGAAGCCGGGGCGAGCAGATCCGCGACACCTTCGATACCGTCGAGCATCAGCGAACGCTCGAAACTGACATAGTGGAAGCGCTGCGACGTGTTGCCCGCATGGATCGCGAAGCCGACGGTGTACTTCTTATCCGGCACGATCTTCTTGTAACCCGGACCCGCATCCAGTTTGCGCGACAAGATCACGGTGTAGACACCCTTGTTCACGGTGGCCGTGGCTTTCACCGCCGGTGTTTCGTGAGTGGAGCGCTTTTCAAGGATGGTGCCGTCGACGGCGACCGCAGGCTTGCCCGGATTGATGCGTGCTTGCCAGTACTCGAGGAAATATCCCGCCGCGCGCATTTTCGCGAGTTCTTCTTCCGGCTTGATGATGTCGCCGCCGCTCTTCGGGATGCGCGTATCGGTGAGATACTTGGTCGTCCCGGTCACGCTCCAGCGCATGCTTTCCACGTCGCTATGGCAGGTGACCCAACAGCCGGCATTCTTGGAATCCTTCACGCCGCCGTCGTCCAGGATCATCGTGACCTTGGTCTCGAAGTCCTTGTCCATGTTGACCTTCGGCTGCTTGCCCGGATCGAATTCGATGCGCACGAACAGGGTGTCGTTCTCATGGGCCGTCTTGACCTTCGCCTTCACGAACGGCGGCTTGCCGGCGATCGGCGCCGGCTCCTTGTCCTTTTCGCCGTCGACGAGGCTGTCGCCGAGCGGGCCTTCGTCGATGTCGCCGTGGCAACCGACGCAGGTTTTTTCCGGCCAGCGGCGCTGACCGCTGTGGCGGCCCGGGGTGAACAGGCGGTCCCACGAAATCTGCGCGGGGTAGAACAGGGTAATGTTCTTCTCGGGCACTTTTGCCCAGTCGACCGCGCCCGCGCTCTGCGGCGCCAGCAAAGCCGCGCCCGCCACCATCGACATTCCCAGCGTGCGCATAATTCCTAATGACACCTCGTTTCTCCTTTGTTTATCGTCCGAGCCTCGATTCGGGGACCTCTATATCATGCAGAAGCCGCCAGAGAAATTCGGACCGGTTGCCATCGCCTTACATTGGCTCATGGCCGTCGGCGTCGTTCTGTCGGTGA
Source organism: Rhodospirillaceae bacterium (assembly GCA_041913245.1). Taxonomy (GTDB): domain Bacteria; phylum Pseudomonadota; class Alphaproteobacteria; order Rhodospirillales; family Rhodospirillaceae; genus SHVO01. Next base: position 1,177 of record JAYSFT010000166.1, read on the forward strand.
TTTTCGGCCTCGGCACGGTCTATATCGACGATACCCAGACCAGCCGGTCGGCCCTAGCGCTCCACCAGTCTATCGGATTTTTGATGCTGCTCCTGGCCTTCGGCCGGTTGTATTGGCGCGTCACCCACCCCGTCCCGCCGCCCCCCGAGGGCATGCCCATGGGCCAGCGCGTCGCCTCGTTCATCACCCATGCGACTTTATACCTGTTTTTATTGGGTATGCCGGTAACCGGCTATATCGGCCTCGCGGCCCGTGGCCGCGAAATTCCGATCTTCGGCCTGTTCGACCTGCCGCACCTCGTGCCGCGCAGCTTCGACCTGTCGGCCACGGCGCAGGACATTCATTACTACGCGCAGTTCGCGCTTTATGTGTTGGTGGTTCTGCACATCGGCGCGGCGCTCTATCACCACTTCGTGCTGAAGGACGGCGTCCTGAAACGCATGTTGCCGGGCCGTAAGACGTTACAAAGCGATACGGTCTAGTTACCCTCGGTTTCCATTTTTTGCGCGTCCATCGCGCGCGCTCCGAACAGCGCACTGCCGACGCGAACATGCGTGGCGCCGAAACGCACGGCTGTCTCGAAGTCCGCGCTCATGCCCATGCTGAGTTGAGATAGGCCGGTCCGGTGGGCGAGATCCTTCAAGAACGCGAAATGAATACTGGCCTGCTCATCGACGGGCGGGATGCACATCAATCCGGCAACCGGCAGATTCCACCGATCGCGGCAGGCCGTGACGAAGCTTTCCGTCTCACCGGGATCGATGCCGGCCTTTTGCGGCTCGCGGCCCGTGTTCACCTGAACGAAGCAAGGCAACCGCCGGTTCTGACGCGCCATTTCGGCCGCCAGGGCGAGGGCGATCTTCTCGCGGTCGACCGTGTGAATGACATCGAACAGCGCGACCGCATCGGCCGTCTTGTTCGATTGCAACGGGCCGATGAGATGCAGACGAACATCGGGCGCGCCGGCTTTCAGGCCCCGCCACTTGGCCTGCGCTTCCTGGACGCGGTTTTCGCCGAAGTCGCGATGACCGGCGGCGATGAAGGGCGCGATGACCTCCGCGCGATGGGTCTTGCCGACCGCGATCAAGGTCACGTCGGCGGGCGGACGTGACGCCGCGCGCGCGGCACGGCCGATCTGGCCTAATACGGTGTCGAGATTTTCGCGTGAGGCGTTAGAATCGCTCATGGCGCTATTGCTAGCAAACACACGACGTAAGCTCAAATCGCAAGGCTTTCCCGCCGTATGGTTTTTGACGGACGCAACACGCGGCGGCGATGTCGCCGCGGCCGCGATGGCTTTACCGCGCGGCGCGGCGGTCATCTTGCGTCACTATGGCGCAGTGAACCGCGGGCTCCTCGCGCGTGATCTCGCCGCGCTGTGCCGCGCGCGCGGTCTCTTGTTCCTCGTCGCCGGCGATTGGCGCCTCGCGGCCGCGGTTCACGCCGACGGCCTGCACCTTCCCGAATACGCCGCCGCGCGCGGACCCTCGAGCGCGGCGCGTTTGTGGCTGCGGGGGCGCGTCATGACGGTCGCGGCGCATGGCGCGCGCGGCCTGGCGCGGGCGCGCGATCTCGGCGCCTACGCGGCGACGCTCGCACCCATATTTCCCACCCGGAGCCATCCGGGCCGCCCGGCTCTCGGTCTTACGCGGGCCGCCGGGTTCGTGCGCACGGCGCGAATCCCCGTGCTCGCGCTCGGCGGCGCGTCGCCGGACAAGCTGCCGCATACGCGCGCGGCCGGCTTTGCCGGGATCGCGGGAATCGGTTTTGCCACAGGAAAATAACAGCGCTTAGAAGCGCAGCTGGACGCCGACGCGCGCGCCTGTGCCTTGCGGCGTCTTGGCGTTGGGCGCGGTGAGATAGGCGGTGCCGTGACTGTAGTCGCTATAGAAGGCGTCCGCGTTCAGGCGGAAACGCGAGCTGAAGGAGTAGATCCCGCCGAGGGTGATCTGCTGCTGCTCCGCCACGCGGCTGACGCGTCCGATGTCGCTGCCTTCGGCCGCATACGTCAGGCGCAGGTTCATCGAACCAAAGTCATAGCCGAGGCCGGCGGCCCAGCCTTCGCGGCCGATGAACGGACCGAAAGAACTGGTGTCGCTGACGCCACCGAGCACATAGACGCCGGCATAGCCAACCGTCGCGCCGAAGTTCCAGGACGAGACCGGCGAGAGGGCCAGCGTCGAGGGCTGATCGGCGTAGCCGCCGTACACGCCCACATCGCCGCCCAGGAAATGAGTGGAATAACGCGCGTTGACGTCCTGCGCGCGCGAGACGCCGAGCCCGCCGACTGCGCGGCGGCCGCCAACGATCGGAGCGCCCAGACTGAACGCGCCGGTTGCCGGGCTCTGGTAGCCGATGCCCAGACTGGTGTTCGACGAAACTGAAAGCTGCGAAGTCGGCGGAGCCGGAGCCTGGATCGCCGAGGCGGTCGTCTGCAACTCGGCCGCCATGGCGTACGAACCCATACCCGCGAAGAGGGCAGAGCCGACAGCGATGACGGAACCAAAACGTTTCATGACGATCGCGGCGCGCACCTTACCTGCGCCCTCCTTGGGTATTTCACATAAATTTGCACCCCAAGTAGAGCCGGTCAACACGATGCGGGTCCAAACCTCCCCAAATAGCTCCGGTTGTGGCAAATACCGCACAGAACCGACCCCGTGCACCGGAGGACTGTTGTAAAAAAGACGGCCTCGGAAGTCTGCTTACGATTGTGTGAAGTCGCGCGTGGAGGCGCCGGTCCCGGCACGGAAGCGACTCGGGCCGCGCCTCAGCCTTCGCCTTTCGTGCGCGTCTTGTTGGGCGCGGCGCTCTTTTCAAGGAATTCGATGATCATGCCGGCGATGTCCTTGCCGGTCGCGAGTTCGATCCCCTCGAGGCCCGGTGTGGAGTTCACCTCCATCACAACCGGTCCGTGATTCGAGCGCAGCATGTCCACGCCGCAGACATTGAGGCCCATGGTTTTGGCGGCGCGCACCGCAGTCGAGCGTTCTTCCGGCGTGATCTTCACTTCCTGCGCTTTGCCGCCGCGGTGAAGGTTCGAGCGAAACTCCTCGGGCGCGCCCTGGCGCAGCATGGAAGCGACGACCTTGCCGCCGATGACGAAGGCGCGGATGTCGGCGCCGCCGGCTTCCTTGATGAACTCCTGCACCAGGATGTTAGCTTCAACGCCGCCGAAGGCCTCGATCATGCTCTTGGCGGACGAACGCGTTTCAGCAAGCACCACGCCGATGCCTTGCGTGCCCTCCAGCAGCTTGATCACCAAGGGCGTTCCGCCGACCATGTCGATGAGATCGTCCGGCTGGCTGGTGGCGTGCGCGAACGCAGTCACGGGAAGGCCGATGCCTTTGCGCGAGAGCAGCTGCAGGCAACGAAGTTTGTCGCGCGAGCGCCCGATGGCGACGGACTCATTGAGCGGATACACGCCCATCATTTCGAACTGACGCAGCACTGCGAGGCCGTAGAAGGTGATCGAAGCGCCGATACGCGGGATCACCGCGTCATAACCCTCGAGCGGACGACCCTTGTAGCGGACTTCAGGCCGGTGCGAGGCGATGTTCATGTAGCATTTGAGCGTATCGACGATATCGATCTCATGCCCGCGCGCGCGCGCCGCGGCAACGATGCGCTGGTGCGAATAGAGTTCAGGATTGCGCGCGAGCATCGCAAATTTCATTCGGGGCACCGGTACGGAAAACGAAGGATCTTGGAACGGAAATCGTCGGAAAGATCACGAGGAAACTTGACTTTAACCGCCCCCTAAACGCCCTGCAAACGGCGTTGATCCCTAAATTATTTCGCGCTCTTGCGGCGTTTAAGTTTGGTGACGAAGGACCGCGCCGGATCGATCAGATAGCGCCGGCGCAGGGCCTGGCGTCCGATCAGCATGCGAAAACCCAACTGGTCGCGGTTGGTCAGGCTCAGTTCTACCGGCCATTGCGATTGGCCGATGCGAAGGGTCGTTCGGATGACATAGCGCTCTTCCGACCGCCCGCCGGAATCCATGATTCGGCGATGATCGATCACGAGCGCGACGCAGCTCGCCGCAGGCTTGTTCTTGCGCTGAATGGGATGAACGATGAAACGCACATAGGCGGCCCCATCCTTGGTGAACGGAGTGATCTTGGAAGCATGCAGCGCGGACGTGCGCGCACCGGTGTCGAGCTTGGCCTTGATGCGTTTGATATTGCAGTCAGGCAGCGATACCCACTCACGCCAGCCGGCGATTTTCTTTTTGCGCTTTTCGACCGTGACAGTCTCGGCCGCATCCTCGTCGCGGGTCGTGCGTGACATGGGCTGGAGCGGCCTCGCGCGCTAGAAGTCGACCTTGAGACCGCTCAATACGCCGCCGCCGTCCCATTGGAGGCCGGCGACGTCGGTCTGATCACCGTAGAAGCCGGCGAGACCCACGCTGATGCCCGGCCCGAGCTTGTAGGCGGACTGCAGCGTAATGCGGTCGGCATATTCATAGAGATTGAGTCCCGCCACAGCACGGCGTTTGGCTTCGCGGTAATCGGCGGACAGCTGCACCGGACCGATGGCGTAGAATAAGCCGACGGTCCACGCGCGTTCGTCCAGGCGGCTCGCGGGCTTCACGTTCATATACGCGCCGGCCAGTTCCCAGCCGCCGTACGTGATCCCGGCGCCCGCATTCCACGCTTCGACGCCGTCGTTGCCGAGGGTGCGCGAGTGGGAATGGAAATAACCCCCGGTAAGGCGATAGGTGCCGCCGCTATACTCGCCCTGATACTGCGCGGTGACGTCCACCGCGTTGTTCGGCATCAGCGTGTTGTTGACGGGACCTTCCCACGCACGCGGGGTCGGATGGTACGTGACGCCCGCCTGGAAGCCCGCGATCTCCGGCGTCTGGTAGGAGACGCCGAGCGCGTTGCCCGTGAAACGTTTGAACGTGAAGGCGTCGCGCAAGGTGATGCCGTTGCGCGGCGTCAGCACATCGCCGACCACTTCTTCATAGGTGGACAAGAAGGCCTGCGGCACCGGATCGCCCATAATGGCGTAGTTCACGCCGGCGCGCTCGCCGGCGCGTACGCGGCCAAGACCGCTCACGATCTCGACAAAACCTTCATCGAGGTTCGACGTCTCGCGGGTCTTCGCCTTGAATCGCAAATAGGCGCGTACGGTAATGCCGTTATCGAGCACCGTGCGGCCGTCGACGGCGACGCGAGCGTCGGTGAACATGCCGGCGGCGTTGAGGTTCTCGGCGGGCGCCTCTGTCTGGTCGGCGACAAAGAAATACTGCCGTACGAAGCCGCCGAGACTCACGTTAATGGGATCGGCGGCATATGCGGCCTGCGGCAAAGCCGCCGCCGCGATCAGCGCACACAGACCGTAACGCCACAACTTCATCGGAACCCCTGTTTCGCGGATACCCTAGGCGAAAAGGGAGGCCGCTGAAAGGCGCTTTAGCTGGAGCATTTTCCGGCGAAGTGGACACCGGTTCGCCGCAGAAAATGCAACCAAATAAGAATCTAGGGCGTGTTGGCGATTCGACATGACTTCAACACGCCCTAGTACATGATCTGGAAGCGCGCCAGCATCGTATCAAGCGAAAGACCCAAGGGGATCGGCAACGCGCTGGTGGCGGTGATCGGGTTCTCCTTCTCGAACTTCGTATGAACGTAATTGAACTTCCACAGCATGTTCGAATTCCAGAACCAGTTGAGGGC
>JAYSFT010000167.1:0-6862 GCA_041913245.1 Rhodospirillaceae bacterium
ACATGGAAGAGACGGTGAAGAGCGGAAAGTTCCGCGACGACCTGTACTTCCGCCTCAACGTCGTGAAACTGGTGATGCCGCCCTTGCGCGAGCGCCCCAAGGATATCGACGTGCTGGCCCTGCACTTCGCCAAGATGTGCGCCGAGGAAAACGGCCTCGCGTACAAGCCGATCTCGGCCGGCGCCATGGCGGCGCTGAAGGCCCACAACTGGCCCGGTAACGTGCGCGAGCTGGAAAACACCCTGCACCGCGCCGTGCTGCTGGCCGGCGGGGATGAAATCGACGTCGAGTCCATCATGCTGATGGGCACCGAAGGCGGCGCGGGCACGGCGCCCGGCACCGGGGGCCTCGTCGGCCGGACCGTCGCCGACGTGGAACGCGACCTTATTATCGACACCCTCAAGCACACCCTCGGAAACCGCACGCATGCGGCAAAAATTCTGGGGATTTCCATCCGCACGTTGCGTAACAAACTCAATGCGTACGTGCAGGACGGCGTTACCGTGCCGGCTCCGGGCGCGGGTGAACTGGCTTAGCCTTTTCAGCAAGATGGCTTAGACTGTCCGGAACGAACAATCGGTCCGGACGGCTCATGCGTTTCGCGCGTCTTCTTCTCGGAGCTTCGTTTCTCGGCGCGGCGGCGATGCCGGCGCAGGCGCAGGACTATTACGCCATCACCGCCATCAACTTCTTCACCTCGGCCTGCGTCAGCAACCTGGCCAATCCGGATGCGATCAAGGAGCGCGCCAACCGGCGCTACCAGCCGGTGAAGGATCCCGCCGAACTCGCCAACTACATCGGCAACGATAGAAAAGGACAAGCCTGGCGCCTGCCGGGCCGCGGCGAGCGGCGCTTCGTGCTGTCGCTGGCCTCCGACACCGGCGCCTGCACCGTGTTCGTTGAATCGGCCAACCGCGAAGTGGTGGAAAAGGAATTCCGCGCGCTCGTCCAGCGCGCCGGGCAGCCGGGCGTCAGCATCGAGACCGAGAGCGACCTGACGCTGCCGACCAGGAGCGGGCCTGGGCTGATGCTGTCGATGAGCGCCACGGACGACAAGACCGGCGACGGATATCTCTTCACCCTGCTCGCCGGCAACGAGACCGGCGCCCTGTTCACCGGCAAGCCGATCCAGATCAGCATGCAGATGATGAAGGTGGACGGAAAGAAAAGCGGACTAAAATAGGCCGCCGTTACTCCGACGGCGGCATTTCCGGCGCGGGCTCGGGCGCGGCGGGTTCGGGCGTGGACTGGGGCGTGGACTCCGGCTCAGCCGGCGGCGCGGCGCGCGGGGTGTTGATCAACTGCCAGAAGCGGTCGCGCAACGCGGCGGCTTCCGGCGACAGATCGGGATCGACGATGAAGTCCTTCCAGCGGTCCTGCGGCGGCATGAACGCGGGATCGTTTTTGATCTCCGGCTTGATATACAGCGCCGACGCCGCCACCGCATTCGCGTACCCCGTTGCATTGCTGGCGCGCGCGGCGACTTCGGGGCGCAGCATATAATCGATGAGCTTGCGCGCCGTGTCGGGATTGGCGGCGGTCTTCGGGATCGCGAACAACGCGAACCAGGCGACGGTGCCTTCCCGCGGGATGACATACTTCAACTCCGGCCCGCGGCCGGCCGCCGCGATCATCGCGCGCGCCTGGAACACATCCCCCGACGTCGCGAGCGCGAGGCACACGTCGCCGACGGCGAGGCTGTCGACGACATCCGAGGCCGTGAACTTCGAGATGGATGGGCGAACGCCTTCCCAGAGGCGCGTCGCGGTTTCGGTATCCTCGACCGCGCCGGATTCCGGCGCCAAACCGAGGTAACGCAGCGCGATCGGAAACGCGCCGCGCGGCGTGTCGACCACCTGAACGCCGCAATCGGCGAGCTTGGCGAGATGTACGGCGTTGAACAGCAGCGACCAGGAGTCGAGCGAAACATCGGCGGGAAGGCGCGCGGCGATCTTCGCCGGATCGAACGCCAAGCCCAAGGTACCCCAGGCCGCGACGATGCCTTGGTGTTTGCCGGGATCGTATGAATCGGCGCGCGCGGTGATCGCAGGATCGAGATTGCCGCCGTTGACGAGACGGTCCGGCGACAGGTCGCTGAGAAGATCGGCGTCCGACAGGCGCTTCAAGCCGATGCCGGAGGTGAGGACGAGGTCGTGCGTGAGCACGCCGCCGCTCGTCAGCGCCTGGAGTTCCTCGAGTGTGTCGTAGCGGTCGACGGCGACCTTGATGCCCGTGTCGGCCTCGAAGGCGGCGATGACGTCGGACGGCAGCACGCGGCGCCACACCAGAACGCGCAATTCACCGGAGGCGGCCGCGGATCCCAACGGTTCAACCCCGGCGCCGGGCGGCCGCGCGGCCGGCACCGGCGCAAGGGTGAGATACAGCGCCCAGAACCCGATCAGAACCAGACTTAGAATGCCGCCAAGCACCCAGGACGGAATGCGCCGCGGCGGCGTTTTCGATTTCGAGACATCAGCCATGGCGCAATGTGTCCCGGATGCCCTTAAGCCCGCAAGTGGGGCTTCGCGCCCCGGATCCCGCCCGCAGCAACGGTCTTGTGTCCCCTATCGGCCATGGCTAGGTAGAAGCGCAAGAGAAGGACCTCATGTGACACGCGAAAATCCCGTTCCACGCATCCCGCGCACGGTACTCATCACGGGCGCCGCCAAACGCATCGGACGCGCGCTGGCCGAAGATTTCGCAGCGCGCGGATGGGCGGTAGCGATTCATTACAATGGATCGAAGGACGCGGCGGATTCCGTCGCGCAGAATATCCGCGCATCGGGCGCGCGCGCCGTCACGCTGCAAGTCGATCTTGGCGACGCGGAGGGCACCGCCGCGCTTGTTCCGCGCGCCGCGCGGGAATTGGGGCCCATCGGATGCCTCATCAACAACGCCTCGATCTTCGAGCGCGACGACGCCGATACCGCGACGCTGGAGTCGTGGGAGCGTCATCAGGCGGTGAATTTGCGCGCGCCGTTTTTCCTCACGCAGGCCTTCGCGAACCAACTGCCGGCGGGCGAACACGGCGCGGTGATCAATATCATCGACCAGCGCGTCTGGAACCTGACGCCGCACTTCATGTCATACACCGTGAGCAAGACCGGCCTTTGGACCCTGACCCGGACGCTGGCCATGGCTTTGGCGCCCCGGATCCGGGTGAACGCCATCGGCCCGGGCCCGACGCTGCCCAGCCCGTATCAGAACCAAGCCCAATTCGACCGCCAGCAGGCCCGGATGCCCCTGGGCCGGGGCACGAACCCTTCGGAAATTTGCGCCGCGGCCCAGTTCATCCTTGAAGCGCCGGCCATGACGGGCCAGATGATGGCCCTGGACGGCGGCCAGCACCTGGGCTGGACGGGAGACGCCGGTGAGCACGACTAAGGTGAGCGCCCATGGGCAATTCGGCGAGTAATCCGGTCATTGAACCCCTTCGCATCGCCGACGCGGCCCTGGGCCTTCGGCACGTCTTCGTGCGCGACCTGGTGGTGGCCTGCAATATCGGCATCCACCAACACGAGAAAACAGGGCCTCAACGGGTCCGGATAAGTGTGGACCTTGGGGTGCTCGAAGGCCTCTCGCCGCACGAGGACAAACTCGAGAACGTCGTGTGCTACGAGGAAATCGTAACCCGGGTGCGCGGCATCGTCGCCGACGGGCATATCAATCTCGCCGAGACCCTGGCCGAGCGCATCGCCGGGGTCTGCCTCCAGAACCCGCGCTGCCGGTCCGCCCGGGTGCGTGTGGAAAAGCTGGACGTGTTCGCGGATGCGAACGGGGCCGGCGTGGAAATCGAACGCCTGTCCAAAATCCCGCTTCGGTAGTTACAGAGGCGAGTGGGCGGACGTCTCCGACTCGCCGGAAACCTGGGGTTTCTTGCAATCGAATCGCAACACAGGGCCATGGGCAGGGGCAAGTCAAGGCAAGTTGTGCACAAGGATCCGATAGGTTTTTTGCTTGTCCCGTGCGGCGGCGCAAACCATGCCGGAGTCGCAACCAACCCGGCACCGTCATAAAAAAAGTCAAGTAATTCAAAACGGTAGTTTTTATGCCCTTTTTTTGGGCATAGGGAACAAAAACCCCAATAGCATAGGTAGAGCCCTCCTTGGGCCCTATATTTCAACAGACTTATCCACAGGATTGGTGGATATCCGTCACGGGACGGTCACACCCCCGAAAACAGCGGCGCCCCAATCCTGAGGTCTGTGGAAGATGTCGGTAAAAGGGGGCCAGCGCGCAGGGTGCGCGGCCGGTTTTAGATTGCGGCGCAAGTTTAAACCCCGCAAGTAAGGGCCATGATGGCGCAGGTTCCCCTCCCCGATCCCCCGTCCGCGGAAGCGGCCGCGGACCGGCCCCTAACGGACGAGGCGCCGGCGGACGTGGGCAAAGGCCTTGGCGTGCTGACCGAGGCCGTGAAGACCCTCAGCGGGGCGCCGGGGGTCTACCGGATGCTGAACGCCAAGGGCGAGGCCCTGTACGTCGGCAAGGCCAAGAACCTTAAAAAGCGGGTGTCGTCCTACCTGCGCGTGGACCGGATGCCGCTGCGCCTGCAGCGCATGGTCTATGAGACCTACAGCTTCGAGGTGGTGATTACCCACACCGAGGCCGAAGCGCTGCTGCTGGAAAGCAACCTCATCAAGCAGCTGAAGCCCCGGTACAACATCATCTTCCGGGACGACAAGTCGTTCCCTTACATCATGATCGAGGGCGGTCACGACTTCCCGCGCATCCTGAAGCACCGCGGCGCGCGCGCGAAGGGCAGCGAGTATTTCGGTCCCTTCGCCTCGGCCCATTCGGTGAACGCAACCCTGACGACGCTGCAAAAGGTGTTCCTGCTCCGCAGTTGCACCGACGCGGTCTACTCCAGCCGCACGCGCCCCTGCCTCCTGTTCCAGATCAAGCGCTGCTCGGCGCCCTGCGTGGGGCGCATCGCGAAAGACGACTATGCTGACCTCGTGCGCCAGGCGCGCGACTTCCTGACCGGCGACAGCCAGACCGTGCAGCAGGAACTGGCCCGGCGCATGGACGCGGCGGCGGCGCAGCTCCAGTATGAAGCGGCCGCCTCGTTCCGCGACCGCATCCGCGCGATGACCCAGGTCCAGGCGCATCAGGACATCAACGTCGCCGGGGTCGGCGAGGCCGACGTGGTGGCGCTGCACCGCGCCGGCGGAAACGCCTGCGTGCAGGTGTTCTTCTTCCGCGGCGGACAGAACTTCGGCAACCGCGCATACTTCCCCGCGCACGCGGGCGACGAGGAGGACGGCGCGATCATGGAAGCCTTCCTCGCGCAGTTCTACGAGTCCTTCGACGCGCCGAAAGAGATTCTCACCAACGTCGCCCCGCCGAACGTGGATCTCATCACCGAAGCCCTGACCCTGCGCGCCGGGCGCAGCGTGTCCATCGCCCAGCCGCAGCGCGGCAACCGGCGTAAACTGATGGATCATGCCGAGATCAACGCGCGCGAGGCGCTTCTGCGCCGCATGGCCGAGAACACCGCGCAACGAAAACTGCTCGAAAGCGCGGCGCAGGTGTTCGGCCTGGCCAACCCGCCGCAGCGGATCGAGGTGTACGACAACTCGCACATCTCGGGCACCGGAACCGTGGGGGCGATGATCGTCGCCGGTCCGGAAGGCCTGGTGAAAAACGCCTACCGCAAGTTCAACATCAAAGCCGCCGAACTCTCGCCGGGCGACGACTACGCCTCCATGCGCGAGGTGATGACGCGCCGCTTCAGCCGGGCGCAGAAGGAAGACCCCGAACGCACGCTGGGCCAATGGCCCGACCTCGTGCTGCTCGACGGCGGCATCGGGCAACTCAACGTGGCGCTGAAAGTGCTGGCGGATCTCGGCATTTCGGATCTGTGCATCGCCGCCATCGCCAAGGGTCCGGACCGCAACGCCGGCCGCGAGCAGTTCTTCATGCCGGGCCGCGCGCCTTTCATGCTAGCGCCCAATCATCCGACGCTCTATTTCCTACAGCGCCTGCGCGACGAAGCGCACCGCTTCGCGATTTCCGCCCATCGCGCCAAGCGGTCAAAAGCCATTGGGCAGTCGCTGCTCGACGAAGTGGCCGGCATCGGGGCCGTGCGCAAGAAGGCGCTTTTACGTCATTTCGGTTCGGCCAAGGCGGTGGCGGCGGCGGGCCTCGCGGATCTGCAAACCGTGTCCGGAATCAACGCCGCGACGGCGAAAAAAATCTATGACCATTTCCATCCCGGCGGGTAGAGTCGCCGGGAAGAGAAGGACGCGCCTTTTGCTGAATTTGCCCAACCTGCTGACCATCTCGCGAATCTTCGTGATCCCGATCGTGCTCCTGCTGATCGTGTTCGACGAGGCATGGGCGCGCTGGACGGCGTGCGGGCTTTTCACGCTCGCGGGCATCACCGATTTCTTCGACGGCTATCTCGCGCGCCGCTCGAACATGGTGTCCGCGCTCGGGCGTTTCCTCGATCCCATCGCCGACAAGCTGCTGGTGGTCGCGGTGTTGTTCATGGTCGTCGCGCTGCCGGGGCGCGTGAACGCGTGGTCGCTGTTCCCGGCGCTGGTGATCCTGCTGCGCGAGATCATGGTCTCGGGCCTGCGTGAATTCCTGGCCGAACTGCGGGTCGGCCTGCCGGTGAGCAAGCTCGCGAAGGTCAAGACGACCGTGCAGATGGTGGCGCTGGGCTTCCTGATCGTCGGCGACGCCGGTCCCGACGCCATCCCGGCGAAACTCATCGGTGAAATCGGCATCTGGGCCGCCGCCGTCATCACCCTCATCACCGGTTACGACTATCTGCGCGCGGGCCTCAAACACATGGCCGGAGACGCGAAAGCGTGATGACCGTCCTGTACTTCGCCTCGGTGAAGGAGAAGGTCGGCCT
>JAYSFT010000168.1:0-6807 GCA_041913245.1 Rhodospirillaceae bacterium
CCGATCAAATTTGATCGCCCACCAAAAATCGGAAATATGCATAGGCGAGTCGGATCCTGGGCCTTTGGCCCAGGATGACCAAATAAAACTCAGCCAAGCCGTCCGCGTCCGCCCGGCCGGCGGCCGATCCAGGCGAACCAGGGGGCGCGGACGAGGGGCAGATAGGGCAGCCGGGCCGCCCCCTGCTCCAGGTGGACGGTCGCGCCCGCCTCAAGCAGGGCCGCCGGAACCTCGGGCCGCAGCATCACGCCGTCGTGGCTGAACCAGCGCGGCCAGAAGATGCGGTCCCATCTGGACAAGGACCGGAACCGGCCCGGCGGCGGCGCGGGCAGCGTATAGAAGTCGACAATGCCGATGAGGCCGCCGGGACGCACCTGGCGGACCGCGTTCGCCAGCGCCGCGCGCCAGTCGGGGATCATCGACAGGGAGTAGGAGAAAATCGCGGCGTCCGCGGGCGCATCGGCGGTCCAGGCTTGCGCGTCGGCGCGCACCGTATGGACATTGGGATGGCCGGCGAAACGCGCGCGCGCAACCTCCAGGAGCGGCGTGCAGAGATCCACCAGATCGACCCGGGCGAGTTGCGGCAGCGTGGGTTCGACATAAAGCCAGTGACGCCCCGTGCCGGCGCCGAAATCGATGACGCGCTGGCCCGCGCGCAGATCGAGCGCCCGCATGAGGCCGGCGCGGCCGTGCAGCAGCCGCTCGCGGAACCGGTCGTACACGTCGGCCTGGGGCCCATAAAACGCGTCGAGGTTGGCGCCGTGGTCGACGCCGCCGCGCCGGCCGCGGAGGAATTGGAGCAGGACGCGGACATCGTCCCGCCACGCCGCTCTTCCGATGACCGGCGGAATGCTCATGCGCCGGCCGGGATCTCGGCGATGCAAAAACCAGCGTAGGTGTGCACGCGGTCGGCCTTCGCGAGCTCGTCCGCCTCATCGCCGCGGAATCGCAACACCTCGCGCATCGGTTTGCGCGCCGGTCCGATCCGCGCGGTCGCGAGGAAGGGCGGCGTCTTGTGGGCGGAACGGAACAGCACGGTGCCGCCCGGCGTGACGCGCCGGAGCAGCGCATCCCACTCCTCTTCAAGCGCCTCGGGATAGTAGGAACTCATCCAGTCCATATGGTCGAGCAGCACCGCGTGGGTGAGCATGGGCCCGGGGCGTTGAAGATATTCCGTGACCGTGCAGGTATGCGCTTCCACGCGGTCCACGAGCCCGGCCTTCAACCGCGCGAAACCTTCGGGCGTGAGATAACGCGGGCAGCGGTCTTCGTCATAGTGGCCGAAAGTGTATACGCCCCAGAAGTAGTTGTCCGAAACCGGCACCGTGCAGAAAAGATCGTCGAGCATACGCTGGATGCCGCCCGCGACATCGCCCGCGTCGTTCTCGCTGACCAGCCGCCTTTGCGGGAGAGGCACGCCGATCATCGCCATAAAGACCGGCGACGCGAGGAACCCGCGCACAAAGGGCGTGAAGAAGCGGTGCCGCACTTCTTCGAGGTAAACCCTGCGCTGCGTTTCAAGGTCCGTCTGGGCGAACATCTTGCGGACGGCCGCGCCAAGGGCCGTGTGCGGACGCATGCGCGAGCGGAAGATGCGGAATACGGCGCCGGTCAGGCCGCGCGTGAAGAGGTTTCGCTCGGCGCCGGCGAACCAATTCTGCCGCCGGTCCCAGTAGGTCCGGGCGAAGGGCGAAAGGTCCTGGCGGAGTTTTTCCCGATAAATCGCGGTGAAATCCGCGTGCCACCCGCGCCCGAAGATCGCGAAGACGTCGGCGTGGTCGAGACGGCGGATCGCGGCGATTTTCAATTCGAGGAGCGCGGTCTGGCGCGGGTTCACGTCCACCGCGACAACCCCGGCCGGCGCGTCGAGCGCGTAATCCAGCGCGTTGCAGCCGCCGCTGGTGATCACCAGCACGCGGTCGCCGGGGCCCAAATTCATGACGCGCCGGTCGACGGCCGGGTCTTCCCACGACGTATTGTAAACGAGATTCCGCGTCGTCAAGAAACGGAACGCCGCTTCCTCAAGACGCTCCGACAACGACGATCCCCGACGCGACACACCAACCCTCTTCATCTCACCCGGCAGCGCGCGTGTGGGTAAACCGCCGGCGCGGCCGTGACAAGCCCTCGCCGTCCGCGACGGGCGCGCGGATCAATCCGGCGGGCGCCGCAAACGTTGCGTCATGGCCATATCGGGGGCTCCGGCCGCGTCGAGCGCAACGCCGTACTGGCGGCGCGCGGCGCCGGCGCTGATGATGCCGTCCTTCACATCGCGCGCGACCAGCGCGGGCTCGCGCCGGCGCGGATCGCCCCAGCCGCCGCCGCCCGCGGAGCGCACGGTGAACTTCGCGTTCTTCAGCGCACGCTTTCCGAAGCGCGGCAGATCGTCGACCAGCTTGCCGTCGCTTTCGACGGCGAGCGCGCAACCGGCGCCGTCCGTACCGCCGTTGACCCCATAAGCGGCGGCGTAAGTGAGTCCTTCGCTGCGGAAGGACTGCGTGATTTCGCCGTCCACTTCGGCTTCATACTCGACGCCCGCGCCGCCGCGACGTTCACCGGCTCCCGCGCTGTCCATGCGCAGTTCATGGCGCGTGATGCGCATGGGATAGAGCCGCTCGTAGGCTTCGACGTTTGGAATCGTGAGCCCTCCCAGCGCGCCGATGAGCCCGATCTGATGGAAACCGTCGCGCTCGGCAACCGCGCCGGCCGCCGACAGGCAGTTCCAATGATAGAGCACATAAGGCTCTCCGGCCGCATTCCTGCCGGTGGAGATGCCGTGCACGGTCTTGCCCCACCCGGCGCAGGCGCGCGAAGGGTCGGCCTTCGCGAGCGCCTTCCAGATGGAATGGATGATCTCGTGCCCCATGTACATGGTGCTCATGGTCTGGGGCGCGGGCGCCTCGGGATTGACCAGCGAACCCTTGGGCAGGATCAGGGTCACGGAGCGGAACGTGCCCTCGTTGATGGGGATGTCGCCGCCGAGAAACGAGGCAAGCCCGACATAGGTCAGAGAATGACTGTTCGCGAGCGGGCTGTTCTTGAAGCCGCGCATCTGCCCGTCGGTGCCGGTGTAGTCGATGGTGAGCCTGTCGCCCTTGACGGTGACCGTGACATGGATGTTGAACCTGCCCGGGGCGAAACAATCGTTGTCGGTGTGTTCGTCGCCGACATAGACACCGTCCGGCAACGCGGCGATCACCTGGCGGAAGCGGGCGTCGGCGTGATCGAGCACCGCGTCGAAAATGCCGGCGATGGCGTCCCGGCCTCGTTCGTCGCCAAGAGCCACGATTCGCTCGGCCCCCACGCGGGTCGCGCCGATCATGGCCTGTAGATCACCGTCGAGAAGTTCCGGCGTGCGGCTGTTGAGCAGGATCAGCCGCCACAGGTCGTGCCGGATCCGGCCCCTCTCCATCACGCGCACGGGCGGCAGGCGCAGCCCTTCCTGGAAAATCTCGGTGGCGTCGCCGTTGTAGGTGCCGGGCGCGCCGCCGCCGATGTCCGACTGGTGGGCGCGGTCGCAAGCGAAAGCGACGAGCTTGCCGTCGACGAATACCGGCGTGGACATGACCCAGTCCGGCAGGTGATTGCCGCCCGCCACGTAGGGATCGTTCATCAGGAAGGCGTCGCCTTCGTTGATATCCTCGCCGAAGGCGTTCAGAAGCGCGCGGATGGCAAAACCGCCGCCGGCCGCGTGCGCAGGTAAACCATCGGCCTGGCTGATGATGTGGCCGTCGCGTCCAGTGATGTAGCAACTGAAGTCGTGCGCCTGGCTGAAGATGGGGCTGAGCGCCGTCTGCGACATGACCCAGCCCATGTGCCGGCAGATATGATCCAGCCGGTTCTGGGTCAGCGCCATCAAGATCGGATCGATGTGCCGTGCCATAATCGCCTCACCTCAGTTCGATGAGATAGTTGCCCGAACCGTCGACGCTCACATGGTCATTCGGACCCGCATATAAAGTCGTCGTGCGCTCCTCGATGATGAGCGGCCCTTGCAGGGCGTGACCTGCGCCGAGGCCGTCACCCCGATAGACCGGGATATCCTGCCATCCCAGGCGTCGGTCCAGGAAGACGCGGCGCTGGCCCGTTGCCCGCGGAGCGGCGGCGGCCCTGGCGTGCGCGGACACCGCCAGGGGCGAGGCCGCAATCGTCGCGATCACCCGTAAAGCCGTGAAGCGTATCGGGGTTATTGGCTTGATATGGCCGTAGAGACGCCGGTGGTCGGTCTCGAATTTTTCTTTCAAGGCGGCAAGGCTGTCCGCGCCGGGGCCGCAATCAACCTGCACCGAGCGCATCTGGCCTTTGTAAACGAGGTCGATGACCCGGCGCAGGACCGGCGGCGCGCCGCCCGCTTCGCCCTTCAACGCGTCGCGCGCGGCGGCCGACAGTTCGGCGAAGATCTTGGGAACCTCGCTGAGTTCCGCGTCCGCGAGCGGCGCATCGAAGACTTTATAAGCGTCGTAGCGGATATCGCTGTCGAGCATGCCGAGCGCGCAGAACGCTCCCGCGTGGCGCGGCACATAGACCTTCTTGCACCCCAGGGCGCGACCCACGGCGGCGCCGTGCATCGGCCCCGCGCCGCCGGCGGCGATGAGCGTGTAGCGCGCGGGATCGAGCCCGCGTTTCACGCTGATCTCCTCCACCGCGTGAAGAAGGTTCTGTTCCAGAAGCTGCACCATGCCGATGGCGGCCTCGTCTGCGTCGAGCTTCAGGGGAGCGGCGATCCTGGCGGCGCACGCGGCGCGCGCCTTGGCGCCGTCGATGACGACGGAACCGTCGCCGATGGCGCCTTCCCGCATGCGCCCCAGCACGACAAGCGCATCGGTCGTCGTGGCGTCCGTGCCGCCGCGCCCGTAGCTGGCGGGTCCGGGCATCGCCCCCGCCCCTCGCGGACCGCTGCGCATGAGCCCCGCGTCATCCACGCGCGCGATGGTGCCGCCGCCCGCGCCGACGGTGTGGATGTCGATGGCGGGCATGGCCACATGATAGCCGGCGATATCGAAACCGTCGACGATCTGAGCGCGCCCCGACTGGAGCATGCTCACGTCGCAGCTTGTGCCGCCGATTTCCATGCAGATCAGATTGTCGCTGCCGCACAGCCGTCCATAATAGCGCATGGCGCCGATGCCGGCCGCGGGGCCCGACAAACAGAGCGCGACCGGCGCTTTGCTGACGCGGCCGAGGCCGATGGCGCCGCCGTTGCTTTGGATCAGCGTCACCTCGCCCTTGAAGCCGAGTTCTTTAAGATGAACACCAAGCGCCTCGAGGTATGAGACCACGCGGCGGCGAATGAAGGCGTCGATGACGGTGGTGGAGCCGCGTTCGTATTCGCCGAGGATCGGCGCGAGGCGCGAGGACAGCGACACCGACATCTTCGGCGCGGCGGCGCGGATGACCTCCGCGGCCTTTTCCTCATGCGTCCCGTTCACATAGGCGTTGATGAAACAGACCGCGACGGCCTCGACGCCTTCCTTTTCGAAGTCCGTGAGCGCGTCCTTGATATCCTCGGCCACAAGCGGCGCGCGTTCCTTGCCGTTGACGTCGATGCGCCCGCGCACGCCTTTGCGTAGGTAACGCGGCACCAGGGGCTCGGCGAAGGGCGTGCGATGGTCCCACGGGTTTTCGCGGATGCCGCGCCGGATTTCGAGGCTATCGCGAAACCCAAATGTCGTGAGCATGCCGACCTTGGCGCCCTTGCGTTCGAGCACCGTGTTCGTGGCGATGGTCGAACCGTGCACGAACCAGCCGCAATCCTCCAGCAATTGCCGGACGCCGATACCGAGGCCTTTCGCGGCGGCGGCCACCGCATCGAGCACGCCGCGGCTGGGATCCGCCGGCACGGAGGGAACCTTGAAGACGGCAATGCTTCCGTCCGCCTGTTCCACCACCAGGTCGGTGAACGTTCCCCCGACGTCGACGCCGATGCGGTTCATGGCTTTTAGTCCCTCCCCTGAAAGAGCAGGGCCAAGCAGGGGTCGTTTTCCGTTTCAAGGAAAGATGAACAGAAAACAACAAACGACCCCCACCTTGATCCTTCCCCTTTCAAGGGAAGGAGATAAAGCGCGGCCCACATCCCGATCATCCTCCGTAGGGGAACTTCTTGCTGCCGCCGCGCGTGACCGGCACCGGCTTGCCGTATTCGCGTTCGAAGCCCTGCTGCTTGAAATAGTCTTTGAAGCGCGGAACGTTCGGATCGCGCATGCGCTGCTCGAAATAGGGCAGCAGCGGCTTGAACCAATCGAAGATGCGGCGCAGTTCCTTCACCGGCTCGTCCGAGACATCCACGCGCAGGTCGCAGCGCGACGCACTCTGCTGGCCGAAGGTGAGGATGGACGCCGAGGTCTGGCCTTCCGGCTGCCCTCCGGCGTCGCGGCCGGCTTCCACGGCGCGGATCAGGCGTTCCTCCAGGATATCGTCTTCTTTTTCGTGGAATCCCTCGGCGATCGCTTCAACCACCTGCGCCCCCGCAAGGACGTTGCCCATGGCGACGAAGTTCTCGCCGATGATGTGGCCGGCCCAGGGGATATTGCCGTCGCCGGTGAAAGCGGCGGAACGGCCGTCGATGTCGACGATCCCGATCTGACGCTTGCCCGGCCAGGGGTCGCGGGCGGTGACGTGATCGATGGCCCCCTGGGGATGATAGCCCTGTTCGAGGAGCCGCAGCGTCAGCGCGCCGAGGCGCGGTTCCGCGATCGCCTGGAAGCCAACGGCGCCGCCGTGCGAGACAAAGGCGCAGCGGTTGCCGACAGCGGGCGAACTGGTGGCCATGGCCACGCCGCGCTGGCCCGTGCGCTTGCAGCGCCCGAC
>JAYSFT010000169.1:0-6748 GCA_041913245.1 Rhodospirillaceae bacterium
CCTGCTCGCGGATGACGCTGCGTTCGAAATCGTCGGCGACATCCGAATCGATTTCCGTGCCGCGGTTCATGGGGCCGGGATGCATGATGAGCGCGTCCGGCTTGGCTTGCGCCAGCTTCGCCCGGTCCAGGCCGAAGAAGTGGAAATATTCGCGCACGGAGGGAATGAAGCTGCCGCGCATCCGTTCGTTCTGAACACGCAGCATCATGACGATATCCACGTCCTTGAGGCCGGCCGTCATGTCGGTGAAGACTTCGACGCCCATCCGGTCCACTTGGCTGGGGATCAGCGTGCGCGGCGCGATGATGCGCACGCGCGCGCCCATGGTCAGCAGAAGGAGGAAGTTGGACCGCGCGACGCGGCTGTGAAGCACGTCGCCGCAGATCGCCACCAGAAGGCCGTTCAGCTTGCCCTTGCGCCGGCGGATCGTCAGGGCGTCGAGGAGGGCCTGCGTGGGATGTTCATGGCTGCCGTCACCGCCATTGACGACACCGCAATTGACCTTGTCGGCCAGCAGCTTAACGGCGCCGGAGTCGGGATGGCGTACAACCAGGACATCCGGGTGCATCGCGTTGAGCGTCACCGCGGTGTCGATCAGGGTCTCGCCTTTGGCGACCGAACTCGATTCCACCTGCATGTTGATAACGTTGGCGCCGAGGCGTTTGGCGGCCAGCTCGAACGAGGTGCGTGTTCGGGTGGAGTTCTCGAAGAACAGATTGACGATCGTGCGGCCTTTAAGGGCGTCCGACATCTTCTCCGGGGCACGGTTAAGCGCCACGTAGTGATCCGAACGGTCCAGTAAATGATTGATTTCAGCCGGGGAAAGCCCCTCGATGCCGAGGAGGTGACGATGCGGAAATTCCGGATTGGGCATAAGCCCGGACTATAGGGAGCGCCTCGCCCGGAGGCAAGCGCAACCCCTAAGCCGAGTACCGCATCGCGTCGAGTGCGCCCTGAAGAATGTACGCCGCGGCCGCTTTGTCCACGAGTTCGGCGCGGCGCTTTCGGGAAAGGTCCGCCTCGTCGGTCAGCATACGCTCCACGGCATTGGAGGAGAGCCGCTCGTCCCAAAAGGCGACCGGCAGATCCTGGCGTTTCAGCACCTCGCTGACGAACGATCGGGTGGCTTGCGCGCGTGCGCCTTCCGTCCCGTCCATTTGGATAGGCAGTCCGACGACGAGCGCCCCCACGCTCCGGCTGTTTATAACTTCGGCGAGTTCGGCCCAATCTTGGGTGAACTTTCGGCGGGTAATGGTCTTCAGGGGCGAGGCCACCATATAGCCCACGTCCGACAGCGCGAGCCCGATCGTCTTCGTGCCGAGGTCCAAGCCCAAAATCGTTTGATTTCGGGCCAATAGCGCCTTCAATGCGCTGGGCTTGCAGATCGCCATATCGGGTGTTACGCACATTCCGCCGGCGGGACGCCGGTTTTGACGAGATGTAACTGATGTCATTGGATAAAGCCACTGTACGACGCATCGCCACGCTGGCGCGCATCGAGGTTCAAGATGCCGATCTCGACACCGTCGCCGGGCAGTTGTCGGGCATCCTCAATTGGATCGAGCAGCTCAAGGAGGTCGATACGACGAATGTCGCGCCGATGACCGGCGGCACCGATCTCAAGCTCCAGTGGCGGCAGGATGCCGTGAACGACGGCGACCGCGCGGACAAGGTGCTGGCCAATGCGCCGGATGGCCATGACGGCTTCTTCGGTGTGCCGAAGGTTGTTGAATAGAGGCCGCGCGTGACTGAACTCACATCCCTGACCATTGCCGCCGCGCGCGAAAAGCTCGCGAAGAAGGAATTCACCGCGCTGGAACTCGCCGAAGCGCACCTGGCGGCGATGGAGCGCGCCAAGGACCTGAATGCGTTCATCACCACGACCGGCGATCTCGCGCGTGAGCGCGCCCGTGAGTCCGACCGGCGGATGGCCGCCGGACAGGGCGGCGCGCTGGAAGGCATCCCGCTCGGCATCAAGGATCTGTTCTGCACGGAAGGCGTGCTGACGACGGCGGCCTCTCACATTCTCGATGGCTTTACGCCGCCTTATGAAAGCACCGTCACGCAGAAGCTGCGCGAGGCCGGCTCGGTGATGCTCGGCAAGCTCAATCTCGACGAATTCGCGATGGGGTCGGCCAATATCACCAGCTACTACGGGCCGGTGAAGAACCCGTGGAAGGCCAAGGGCCGCAATGTCGACCTCGTGCCCGGCGGCTCGTCGGGTGGGTCGGCGGCGTCCGTGTCCGCGCATCTGGTCATGGGCGCCACCGGCACCGATACCGGCGGATCCATTCGCCAGCCGGCGGCCTTTTGCGGCATCGTCGGCGTGAAGCCCACCTATGGCCGCTGTTCGCGCTGGGGCACGGTTGCTTTCGCGAGTTCGCTCGATCAGGCCGGCCCGATGACGCGCACGGTGCGCGACGCCGCCATCATGCTGCGCGCCATGTCCGGATATGACCCGAAGGATTCGACGTCGGCCCAGCTTGACGTGCCGGACTTCGAAGCCGCGCTCGGCAAGGGTGTGAAGGGCCTGCGCATCGGTATTCCCAAGGAATACCGGCCGGATGGCTTGAGCGCGGAACTCGCGGCGCTGTGGGACGACGGGGTTGCGTGGCTGAAGGCCGCCGGCGCGACGCCGGTCGAGATCAGCCTGCCGCACACGAAGTCGGCTCTGCCCACTTATTATATTGTCGCGCCCGCCGAGGCGTCCTCGAACCTCGCGCGCTACGACGGCGTGCGCTACGGCCTGCGTGTGCCGGGAAAGTCCCTGGACGACATGTATGGCAAAACCCGCGCCGCCGGCTTCGGCGCCGAAGTGCGCCGCCGCATCATGATCGGCACCTATGTGCTCTCGGCCGGTTATTACGACGCCTATTATCTCAAGGCCCAGAAGGTCCGCGCGCTGATCAACCGGGACTTCACCGACGCCTTTGACAAGGTCGATGCGATCCTGACGCCGACCGCGCCGACGCCGGCCTTCGGAATCGGCGAGAAGTCGGACGATCCGATCGCCATGTATCTCAACGACGTGTTCACCGTGCCGGCTTCGCTGGCCGGCATCCCGGGCGCTTCGGTGCCCGCCGGCCTCAGCGCCGATGGGCTGCCGCTGGGACTTCAAGTGCTGACGCGCCGGTGGGACGAGGAAACGCTGTTCCGCGTCTGCCAGGCGCTGGAAGACGCCGCGCAGTTTCCATTGCTGCCGGCGGTGTAGAGGACGCGATGGGTTACATCATCAAAGGCGAAAAGCATGACTGGGAGCTCGTGATCGGGCTGGAAGTGCATGCGCAGGTGATCTCGAATGCGAAGCTGTTCTCCGGCGCCTCCACCGATTTCGGCGGTGGGCCGAATACGCAGGTCTCGTTCATCGATGCCGGTATGCCGGGGATGCTGCCGGTGCTGAACGAACACTGTGTCGAGCAGGCCGTGAAAACCGGCCTTGGTTTAAAGGCCAAGGTCAACCGCCGCAGCGTTTTCGCGCGGAAGAACTATTTCTATGCCGATATGCCGCAAGGCTATCAGATCAGCCAATACGATCAGCCGATCGTCGGCGAGGGCACCATCGTACTCGATATGCCCGATGGAAACATCCGCGAGATCGGGATCGAGCGTTTGCACCTTGAGCAGGACGCCGGCAAGTCCATCCACGACCTGCATCCGCAGAAGAGCTACATTGATCTCAACCGCTCCGGCATTGCCTTGATGGAGATCGTCTCGAAGCCGGATCTCCGCACGCCCGAGGAAGCCGGGCTCTATCTCAAGAAGCTGCGCGCCATCCTGCGCTACTTGGGCACCTGCGACGGCAATATGGAAGAAGGCTCCATGCGCTGCGACGCCAACGTCTCGGTCCGGCCGGTCGGATCGACGGAGCTGCGGACGCGCTGCGAGATCAAGAATGTGAACTCCGTCCGCTTTGTCATGCAGGCGATCGAGTACGAAGCGCGCCGTCATGTGGACACCTACGAAAGCGGCGGCACGATCGATCAGGAAACGCGTCTTTACGATTCCAACAGGAATGAAACGCGGTCCATGCGCTCGAAGGAATTCGCGCACGACTACCGCTATTTTCCGGATCCCGATCTGCTTCCCGTCGAGTTCGACGAAGCGTTCGTCGCGCGCCTCAAGGCCACGCTTCCGGAACTGCCGGATGACAAACAGGCGCGTTTCATCAAGGACTTCGGCCTCACCGCCTATGACGCGAGCGTGCTTGTCGCCGAAAAAGAGAACGCCGAATACTTTGAAGAAGTGGCCAAGGGCCGCGATCCGAAGCTGGCGGCGAACTGGGTCATCACCAATCTCTTCGGCGTGCTCAACAAGCGCGGTGTCGAGATCGGCGACAGCCCCGTCGGCGCGAAGGACCTCGGCCGCCTGATCGCGCTCATCTCCGACAACACCATTTCCAGTCGCATGGCCAAGGAAGTGTTCGAAGCGATGGTGGAAACCGGCAAGGCGCCGGACGCCATCGTCGAAGAGCGCGGCATGAAGCAGATCACCGACACCGGCGCCATCGACGCGGCAGTCGACAAGATCATCGCCGAGAATGCCGACAAGGTCGCGCAGTACAAGTCCGGCAAGGTCCAGATGCTGGGCTGGTTCGTCGGCCAGGTGATGAAGGCCACGCAAGGCAAGGCCAATCCGGCGATGTGCTCGGACGCGCTGAAGAAGAAGCTGGACGCTTGAGCCGGCCCGCCGATCAAAAGCCGCCGCGCCGTATCAAGAGCGGGACGGTTTTCGTTCTCGGCCTCGGGGTGTGCGCGGCCATCGGCTTGCTGTTGTATCAGCCCTATCTTCCGAAGTCCTGGCTGCACGACTTTTCGGGCGAGATCGCCGTGCGCGCGGCGCCGGATCCGACACCGCCCGAAGTCGAAGACACGCGCCAGGTTCAGCGGCGCGAAACTCCCGCGCATCCCTATATCTGCGCCACCGATTTCATTCGCCTCCCTTGGGACCGCATGGTGGTCGTGACCTCCGCGGACGATATCCTTTCACACCCGCTTTTGGCCGATGCGTCGTGGGGCGATCTCTCTCGTGACGGTGTCGCCGCGCAGATGAAGACGGACAAGCGTTATCAGCTTATCGTTCTTTTGAAGGACCGCGCGGTCGTCGACGCGCAGCTGTTCTTCACCTTTTGGGGCGATCTCACCGCGATCGCGCGCCCCGAAGGCTTCGGCCGCGCCGAGGCCGTGTTCACGGCCTACAGCGACGACGGAATCTATTTCGTCCAGCCGGCCGCCGATGTTCCGGCCAATGTGTGCAAGACGCCGTAGCTACTTCGGCGGCAGCTTGCCTTCGATTTCCATGTAGACACGGCCGATCGCGAGATCCTGCTTGCCGCGCGTTTGCGGCACCTTCGCGAACGGCCCCCAGTTCACCTGCTTGCTCGCCGCGCAGACCGCGGGTTTGCCCTCGTTCGTGCACGGCAAACCCAGGGCGTGCAGGCGCTTTCCTTCGGCGACGATATATTCCTGGATTTTCAGCGAGGCATCGAGGTCGCGCTTCATCTCGGCCATGGTATCGACGAAGCCGTGACCCGGGATGTACCAGGACACGTCCATGGCTTGGGCTTTCTTGAGCGTCTCGACCCATTCGCTGGGATACGACGAGCGCTGCGACGGGAAAATATCGCGGGCGTAGATTTCGCCGAGGAACAAGACCTTTGTTTGCGGCAGATAAACCGCGAGATCCCCGCCCGTGTGGGCGCGGCCGAGGTTCAGGATTTGGAACTCCGTATCGCCAACCTTGAGGACGCGCTTGTCAGCCACCGTCTCGCTCGGAACCACCGCGCTTTTCGCCAGAACCTTCTGCGACGCTGGCGAAGAGATGAAGACGGCGTTCGGGAACGCGGCTTTGATTTCCGCATTCCCGCCGACATGGTCGATGTGATCGGACGCTGTCACCACGTATTTCAGCGGCTGCGGCGTGATTTTTTTGATCGCCTCGACCAGCCGCTTTCCATCCTGCGGATCGCCCTGGCCGTCCATGAGCACGACGCCGTCGGTCGTCACGACGATGAGGCTCACGGTGCCGATCACCGAACCGTCGGCATCCGGCGAGTGCGTGTCCTCATAGACGTAGATGTTCGATTCGATGGACTTCCAGCGCGGAAAGTCCTTTTCAGCAAGGCCGCGGTCCGCGATGAGGCCTGATTTTGGAAACTCGGCGCTGTGCGCGGCGCCGGCCCAGAAAAGCGCGGCGGCCATCAAAACGGACACTTTCATCGGACCCTCCCAGGTGTTTCCAGGAGCTTAGAGAGGAGCTAACGCCTGGAACAGCCTGACTTTTTGGCCATCGCCCGTCGGGTTGACTTTCCCCCGCCCAAGCTTCATCTTCCGGCCCGCCTCCAGGCCTCTCGTGAAGAGAAAAGCGCGTGATTTCAGCGCTCTGCCGGCCCAGGGGAGAGGTGGCCGAGTGGCTTAAGGCGCTGGTTTGCTAAACCAGTGTATTGGGAAACCGATACCGAGGGTTCGAATCCCTCCCTCTCCGCCAGGCGGTCCTGGCAAATATTTTGTTGCTAATTCAAAGGCTTAAATAGCCCCGACATGGGGGCTTTTTGCGCTGCAGAATCTGCTCCGCTTAGGGGGCTGGCGGAGAAAAACCCCCGTATCGAAGATCCGGTCTCCGGCCCTGCACCGGGCAGTTACCAATTCTCTCCGACTGCGCGCCAAGCGGACCGAAGTCAGAGCATGGACCG
Source organism: Rhodospirillaceae bacterium (assembly GCA_041913245.1). GTDB lineage: Bacteria > Pseudomonadota > Alphaproteobacteria > Rhodospirillales > Rhodospirillaceae > SHVO01. The sequence continues at coordinate 6,689 of JAYSFT010000169.1, forward strand.
GAGATTATCCGATCGAACTTCGGGAGCGAGTTCAGGCTGAGGTCGAGAGCGGGCAATCGC
>JAYSFT010000170.1:0-6709 GCA_041913245.1 Rhodospirillaceae bacterium
CCGAAGACGCCTTCGGCGTTTCCATCGGCGATCAGAACGTCGGCCTTTACAGCGACACCAGCGCGCGAGGGTTCAGCCCGCAGCAGGCCGGCAACATTCGCCTCGACGGCCTGTACTTCGACCAGCAGTTCATGCTGAACGGGCGCATCGACACCGGCACCACCATGCGGGTCGGTCTCTCGGCGCAGTCCTATCCCTTCCCCGCGCCGACGGGCATCGCCGATATCCAGATGCGCCGGCCCGGCGACGATTTCGCCGGAAGCCTGAGTTTTCAATATGGGCCGTACGGCAACGCGCAAGTCGAAGCCGATATTTCCTCGCCGATCGTGAAGGATCGCCTCGGCGCCGTCGCAAGCCTGGCGCTCTCACGCAACAAATACGACTGGCGCGCCACCTACGACAACATCGTCTCCTCGGCGGCGGTGAACTGGACGCCGACAGATAAGCTCAACGTGCTCGGCTTCTTCCACAGCCTGAATGGAATGGACGGCGAGGCCCAACCGTTCCTGTTCACCGCCGGCGCCTTCACGCCGCCGAAGTACGACCGCTCGGTGTATTTCGGGCAGGAATGGGCGTCGCGCAACCGCAACGCCCGCAACTTCGGCGGCATCGTCCTCGCCGAACCCGCCGGCGGCTGGCGCCTGCGCGCCGGACTGTTCCGGTCCGTCAACGACCTGCAGGACGAATACATCATGTTCTTCCGCAACGTGCAGCCGGACGGCAGCGCCCTTCTCGACATCACCCGCAGCCAGCCGCAGTACGCCGCCTCGACCTCGGGCGAAGTGCGCCTGTCGCGCGCCTTTGTCGAGGGCGAGCGTCAGCACACGTTCCATTTCGCGGTCAAAGGCCGCGACGTGGCGCGCGACTTCGGCGGCAGCGATACGCGTTCCTTCGGCGCGGCGCGCATCGGCGTCGTCAGTCCGGTGCCCGAACCGGTCTACACCCTGACCGCGCCCAGCCGCGACGACGTGTTCCAGGCGACGCCCGGCGTCTCCTATGTGGGCCAGTGGCGCAATGTCGGCGAGTTGAGCCTCGGCGTGCAGAAGACCTTCTACGACCGCAAGGTCAAGCAACCCAATCTGCCGGAGGCCAAAACCAGGAGCCGCCCCTGGCTCTACAACGCGACCCTGGCGATCAACGCGAGCCCGGCGCTGGCGTTCTACGCGGGCTATACCCGCGGCCTCGAGGAATCCGGCATCGCGCCGGACAACGCGACCAATCGCGGCGAGGCCCTGCCGGCCAGCATGACCGAACAGATGGACGCGGGGCTGCGCTATCGCATCAGCCCGCGGGTGACCATGATCGCGGGCGTGTTCGAGGTAAAGAAGCCTTTCTTCGAGCGCGACGCCGTCAACCTGTTCACCGACGTGGGCGACGTCAGCCACCGCGGCGCCGAGTTCTCGCTCTCGGGCCAGCCGCTGCCGGGCCTGACCGTGGTCGCGGGCGCGATGCTTCTGAAAGCGCGCATCCAGGGCAACCAGGCGACGGCGGGCGTCATCGGCCCCGTCCCGGTCGGACGCCCCTCGCGCAACATCCGCCTCAACGTCCAATATGGGCCGAAGGAATGGAACGGCCTCGCGCTGACCGGCGCGGTGGTGCAGGACGGCCCCGTCGCCGCGAACCGCGCGAATACCTTGGAACTTCCTTCCATCACGACACTGGACCTCGGGGCGCGCTATAATTTCAAGCTCATGGATAACGCCGCCTCGGCCCGCGTCCAGGTCATGAACGTGCTGAACGACTGGTCGTGGACGGTGACCTCCTCCGGCGCTTACGTGCCGAACAAGGCGCGCCGCGTGCAAGTGAACCTGGTTTCGGATTTTTAGGGAGAATGGAGATGCGTATTTCGATGATTGCCGCCGCGGCCGTGCTGGCGGTGACCGGCGTGCAGGCCGCCGAGGAGGCGCCGACGCCGGCGACGATGCAGATGAGCACGCCCTCGTTCACCGACGGCGGCGACGCCCCGGAGAAACACACCTGCCTCGCGAAGGCTCCCGTCTCGCCCGGCTTTACCTGGATCGATCCGCCGACCAGCACCGTCAGCTACACCCTGATGTTCCATGTGCCGGACGTGCACCCGAACAAGGGCAAGGACGACAGCTTCCACTGGGCGGTCTGGAACATTCCCGGCACGGCGCGCGCTCTGCCGGAAGGGATTCCGGCGAAGACGCCGCTGGCGGACGGATCGCAGCAGACGCAGCACGACGGCCATATCGGCTATTCGCCCATGTGCGGCCGCCCGGGCAAGAAGCTGCACTACATGTTCGAGCTGTTCGCCCTGGACATCAAACTCGATCTGCCGGCGACGGCGGGGCGCGACGAGATCCTGAAGGCCATGGACGGCCATATCGTCGGCAAGAACATGTACATCGGGCGTTTCAGCAAGCCCGGCAAACTCGCGCCGGTGGCGGCGAGTTCGTTCTAGGGCGAACCGGCTTTCCCTGCGCCGGAACGTGCTCCAGGCGCGGAACGGCCGTTCTCTTTTATCGTTTCAATGTTCCATGCCGCGTAAGCCCAAGTCCCTCGACATCGCCCCCAATCTCGTCCGCGAGCTCAAGCAGGAGCGGACGAGCGTGGCCCCCGTGATCGACGGCGAGGAACTGGCCCTCACACGTTTCCTCAGAAAGTCGGGGGTCGAGTGCACGACGCACTCCAAGCCGGCGCTGGCGAAACTGATTGTCGAGTTCCTCAGACACCGGAAACGGCACTAACCCCTCACCCTCGCCCCAACCCTCTCCCGCAAGCGGGAGAGGGAGGCGCTTTTTCTACTTCACGGTCTGGGGTTCTTTGGTGTCGTCCTCGATGTCGCCGTCGAGGCCTTCGTCTTCGCCTTCCTTCTTCGGCGCCGCTTTGGACGGGGTGATGGTGAAGGACGGTTTGTCGTCGGCGATGTCGACGCGCACATGGCCGCCGGTGATGAGATCGCCAAAGAGCAAATGATCGGCCAGCGGCTTCTTGATCTCCTGCTGGATCACGCGGCCCAGGGGACGCGCGCCCATGCGGTTGTCGTAACCGCGCTTGGCCAGCCAGAGCTTCGCTTCCATCGTCAGCTCGATCGTGACGTTGCGGTCCGAGAGCTGGCCTTCGAGCTGCATGACGAACTTGTCCACGACCTTGTTGATCACGTCCGGCGACAGGTTGGCGAAGGTGATGATCGCATCCAAGCGGTTGCGGAACTCCGGCGTGAACATGCGCTCGATGGCTTCCTGATCCTCGCCCACGCGGTTCTCGCGCTCGAAGCCGATGGCGTTCTTGGCCAGTTCCGAGGCGCCCGCGTTGGTGGTCATGATCAGGATCACGTTGCGGAAATTCACGCTCTTGCCGTTGTGGTCCGTCAGCTTGCCGTGGTCCATCACCTGCAACAGGATGTTGTACAGGTCCGGATGCGCCTTCTCGATTTCATCGAGCAGCAGCACGCAGTGCGGATGCTGGTCGACGGCGTCGGTCAACAACCCGCCCTGGTCGAAACCCACATATCCCGGCGGCGCGCCGATCAGGCGCGAGACCGAGTGACGTTCCATGTATTCGGACATGTCGAAGCGGTGCAGCTCGATGCCCAGCGAGGCGGCGAGCTGGCGCGCGACTTCGGTTTTGCCGACGCCCGTGGGACCGGCGAACAGGTACGAGCCGATGGGCTTTTCCGGTTCGCGCAGGCCCGCGCGCGCGAGCTTGATGGCGCTGGAGAGCGCCGTGATCGCGGCGTCCTGGCCGAACACCATGGTCTTGAGGTCGCGTTCCAGGTTCTGCAGCGACTTCTTGTCGTCGCGCGAGACGCTCTTGGGAGGAACGCGGGCGATCTTGGCCACCACGTCTTCCACGTCCTTCACCGAGACCACCTTGCGTCGCTTGTTCTCGGGCACCAGCATGCGCGAGGCGCCGACTTCATCGATGACGTCGATGGCCTTGTCGGGCAGCTTGCGGTCATGGATGTACTTGGCCGCCAGTTCCACCGCGGTCCGGATCGCTTCGGAGGTGTAGCGGACTTTGTGGTGCTCCTCGTAGTACGGCTTGAGGCCCTTCAGGATCTTGATCGTGTCCTCGATCGTCGGCTCGGTGACGTCGACCTTCTGGAAACGCCGCACCAGCGCGCGGTCCTTTTCGAAATAGGTGCGGTATTCCTTGTAGGTGGTCGAGCCCATGCAGCGCAGGGTGCCGGACGCCAGGGCCGGCTTCAGCAGGTTCGACGCGTCCATCGCTCCGCCCGAGGTCGCGCCCGCGCCGATCACCGTGTGGATCTCGTCGATGAACAGGATCGCGCCCTTGGTCGCCTCCAGTTCGGAGACGACGGCCTTCAAGCGCTCCTCGAAGTCGCCGCGATAGCGCGTGCCGGCGAGCAGCGATCCCATGTCGAGCGCGAAGATGGTCGCGTCGTGCAGGACTTCGGGAACCTCCTTGTTGATGATGCGGCGCGCGAGGCCTTCGGCGATGGCGGTCTTGCCGACGCCGGAATCGCCCACGTACAGCGGATTGTTCTTGGTGCGCCTGCACAGGATTTGAATCGTGCGCTCGATTTCCTTGTCGCGGCCGATGAGCGGGTCGATCTTGCCGGCGCGCGCCTTTTCGTTGAGATCGACGCAATAGGCGGACAGCGCCTCGCGGCCCTTCTTCACGACGTCTTCCGCGCGCGCGTCCTGATCGGCGCCGCCGACCGGCTTGCGTTCCGCGGGGCCGCCGGCGGCCGGCCTTTTTGCGATGCCGTGCGAGATGTAATTGACCGCGTCGAGGCGCGTCATGTCCTGCGTCTGGAGGAAGTAGACGGCATGGCTTTCGCGTTCGGAGAACAGGGCCACGAGAACGTTGGCGCCCGTCACCTCTTCGCGGCCCGACGACTGGACGTGGATCGCGGCGCGCTGGACCACGCGCTGGAAGCCGTTGGTGGGTTTGGGGTCCTCGCCGAGCGGGGAGACCAGTTCGGTGAGTTCGTCGTTCAGGAAGTCGCGCACGGTGTTGCGCAACGCATCGACATCGACGTTGCAGGCCCGCATCACGGCCACGGCGTCGACGTCCTCGCACAGGGCCATCAAAAGATGTTCGAGGGTCGCGTATTCATGGCGGCGATCGGAAGCGGCCGCCAGCGCGGCATGGAGGGTCTTTTCCAGGTTCTGCGATAACATCGACAACGACGGGCTTCCTTTTCAACTAAGAGCGCTCTCCCCTTACATAGGTCGACGGCGCGCCCCCGCTACTCCTTCTCCAGCGTGCATTGCAGCGGATGCTGGTTCTTGCGCGCCAGTTCCATGGTCTGGTTGACCTTGGTTTCGGCGACCTCGAAGGTGAACACGCCGCAGACGCCGACGCCCTTCTGGTGGACATGCAGCATGATGCGGGTGGCTTCCTCGGCGGTCTTGCTGAAATAACGCTCCAGCACATGGACGACGAATTCCATCGGGGTGTAGTCGTCGTTCAGCATCAGGACCTTGTACATCGAAGGCTTTTTGACCTTCGGGCGCGGCTTGACCACGACATTGGTGGTGGTGCGGCCGTCGCCGCCGCCGTTGCGGCGGTCGTCGCCGTTTTGGCCCGCGAGAACGGTCCCGGGACCGGACGGGAGACCCTCCGGGGGCAAAAGGCGCGGTAAATCAGTCATTTTAACCAAGGTGAACATCGGAACCCAGCATCGCTCAAGAATAGCAAACGAGATATTAAGTATGGCGCAAAAAACGCGGCGCCAGTGTGTTGCCCGCAGCCCGCGGTGTGCCCCGCGCCTTCCTGTCCTAACGCGGCGCCGGGACCACCCGGCCCCCGGGACGGGCGAATTTAGCAGGAACACCCTTCACCCCCTCACGTTGTGCCCTCGCGCCCGCCCCGCGGGGGAGGACGGGATTTGTTCGTAAAGAAGTAGAAATTCAGTTCGATTCAATGAGATGGGTTGCCAGCCCGAGTCGTTTTCCGTATCCTTTGCCCACGCAGGTAAGGCTGGGGTTAACATTTTTGCCCATAAAATGCGGTCATGGAGCCGACCGCCCACCGCGTGCCTCCCCGTGGAGTTACCCACAGGCGGGCGAGTTTTGGGGTCGTGTTTAAATTTTGAGTTGGGAGAAAAGGATGGCGTTTCGCGCAGGATTAGTACGTTTCGCTGCCATCGCTCTGCTGCTTGGCGCGCCGATGATGTCCTCGGCGGCCCAGGCCGCGAAGACGAAAGCCATCGCCTCGCCCGTGACGGGCCGCTACGCCACCATCGTCATGGAAGCCGGCACGAACCGCGTCCTGTACGCGACCGATCCCGACGAGCTGCGTCATCCCGCCTCGATGACCAAGATGATGACCCTGCTCATGCTGTTCGAAGCCATGGACCGCGGCGAAGTGAGCATGGATACGCGCATGAAGGTGTCCAAGTTCGCCGCCACCCGCCCGCCCACGAAGCTGATGGTGAAGGCCCGCTCCACCGTGCGCGTCGAAGACGCCATCAACGCCCTCGTCATCCTGTCGGCCAACGACATCGCCACCGTCGTGGCCGAGCACCTGGGCGGCACGGAAGGCAAGTTCGGCCAGATGATGACCGCGCGCGCCCGCGAGATGGGCATGGCCAACACCACGTTCCGCAACGCCTCGGGCCTGCCGGATCCGCAGCAAGTGTCGACCGCGCGTGACATGGCGACCCTGTCCCTCGCCCTGATCAACAACTTCCCGCAACATTATGCGGCCTTCTCGCGCGATCAGTTCACCTTCAACGGCTACACCTACCGCACCCACAACCGCCTGCTGGCCG
>JAYSFT010000171.1:0-6690 GCA_041913245.1 Rhodospirillaceae bacterium
TGCTATCCAACTTGTAAGGGAGACGGCTGGCATTGCGCGCCCTTCGAAGAGGCAGAGGAGGGCAGCATGACTACAACCCGCACCGGAGGTCTGCGTATCCGATGGCCTGCACGTCGGATAGATGGCCAAGTTCCCCCACATGATCGCGCAGTTGGGCAAGCGGCTCCTTCAGGAGCCGCGCCGTCTAGGAGCGCGGCTCCTGAAGGAACCGCGGTGGGCCATTGCGTCGATCAGCAAGCACGTATAATTGCAGGGCGCGGAGCGTTTCGAGCGCGCTTGCGTGAAAGACAGGCGGAAGCCCAACAGGAGCGCCCGATTGCTTCCCAAACCTCGCCTAGCCGGGTTTCTCGACAGCAAGGAAGCGAAAGTCGCGTTCGAGGTAGGCAGCGGGCCGTCCCCCAAGAAACGCAATTTCAGGTGCCGGAAAGGCCACATACGACACCCGAAGGAGTTCCAAACGCCTCGCGGCAGATTTCGGTGCGTACAAACCTGCCAAATAGGCTTCCGATCCTGAGCATAGAAATTGCTTTGGTAGAAAACGCTTTGTCAGAATTCCTTTCCTCCCGCGTTGCCGCCAACGACAACGAGGATGAAGCAGAAAACGAATAGGAATTTCGACCATGGATGTAGCTCTTTATCTCCGCGTATCGACAAAGAAACAGGCCCGCCAAGACCTCTCGATCCCCGACCAGTCCAGGCAACTTAGAGCATATTGCAAGCGCAAGGGTTGGAAGGTGGTTCGGGAATACGTCGAGCGTGGCGCAAGCGCGACCACGCAGGAAAGGCCGGTGTTCCAACAAATGCTGTCGGATGCCCGTCAGCGCCCTGGCCCGTTTAGTGCAATTGTCGTCCATAGCTATTCACGTTTTGCCCGCGATCTTATGGATAGCGAGTTTGTGATCCGCATGCTTGCGAAGCAAAACATTCAACTTCATTCCATGACGCAGGAACTAAACGATAGCCCTGAAAGTCAAATGATCCGGCGCATGATGCAGATGTTTGACGAGTATAGCTCTCGGGAAAACGCTAAACACACGCTTCGGGCCATGAAGGAGAATGCGCGGCAGGGCTTCTGGAATGGTTCTCTGCCTCCGTTCGGATATAAGGTCAAAGAAACCGAGAAACGGGGTGATAAATCCAAGAAGAAGCTCCACATTGATCCAGTGGAAGCGGCAGTAGTCCGCGAGCTGTTCAAGCTCTATGTCAGTGGAAGCGGACGGCAAGGCCCAATGGGTGTGAAGAAAATTGTCAGCCACTTAAATGCTCGCGGTCGCCGTCAACGGAACGGGAAGCTGTTCAACATCCAGTTCGTCCATCGCATGCTTCGAGAAAGTGCCTATAACGGCACGCACTATTTCAATCGTCGTTATCACGGCAAAGATAACCGGAAGCTCAAGCCGAAAGGGGAATGGGTGGCTATGTCATGCCCTGCCATTGTTGATCGCAAGATATTCGAAGTTGCTCAAAAACTCCTGGACGAGCGCAATCCCAAGAAGACACCGCCACGGACGGTCACAAACGGCATCCTCTTAGGCGGCCTTGTGCGCTGCGGCTCTTGTGGCGGTTCCATGACGTTGCGTGTCGGCAAAGGGGGTCGTTACCGTTACTACGCTTGCTGCAATAAAGCACGCATCGGAGCCACGGCCTGCAAAGGGAACGTCCTGCCAATGCCCAAGCTGGATGCCCTCATTACCGACACTCTCCTAAACAGGGTGTTGGTGCCAGAGCGGGTTGGGACGCTGATAGAAGAAATGCGAAAGGAGACTAAGCGGCGCGGTGGGGGCATCACCGGGCAGGTCAGGGAATTGGTTGCCCGTGAACGTGAACTCGCGGGTCGAATGGATAGATTGTTGCAGGCCGTCGAAGAAGGGACAGTCCGCGACCGCGACAGTGTTCGGCAACGGATTGATGTCATCGAAACCAGCCTTAGTGAGGTGCGAAGGGAAAAGCTCGTAATTGACGAACAGATAGCCGCTGCAAATCGCCCGCTCTCACCTCAACAGATAGCCAGGGCCATTGCGGGTCTAAGCGATCTACTCCGCAATGGGGACTTGCAGCTTAGGAAGGCGTATCTGCGTCTTTTCATCGAGACCATTGAGGTCCACGACGGCGAGATCATTGTCACCGGCTCTCGGGATGCGGTGGCTAAAGCCGTCCAGCCACCTCCCGGAAACCCAAGCAATTCGGTGCCCGTTTTTGTTCAGGAGTGGCGTCCCCGGCGCGATTTGAACGCACGACCCCCAGATTAGGAATCTGGTGCTCTATCCGGCTGAGCTACGGGGACCCGAGGGCCGTTCTATCACAGCCGCGCCGCCGCTCCCAACCCGCCTCACGCATTTTGCGCGGCGTGCCGCTTCCCCGCGCGCCCAACGAAAAAGGGCGCCGCATCTCTGCGGCGCCCTCTGGCTCACACCCGTCCGCGGGTGAGGTTGGTGTAGGTGGCGATGCGGTTAGTGCACGCGCGCCGGTTCCATATCGTGCTGGCGCACCGCGCCCCAGGCTTGGTCGAAGGTCTGCGCGGCGCCGATCGGTTCGCCCGAGGCGTTGAAGATCGCCCAGACATTCTCGTTGTTCACGATCGCTTGGCGGATATACGCGATCTCGTCGAGACCGAGGCGGGCCAGATCGACCCGTGTCGCGCCGCCATCGGCGGCATCCGTCTCGGAGGTGTCGGTCGCGGCCGGAACGAGGTCGTTCGTCTCGGCTTTCGCTTTGATGTCTTTCTCGAACATATGATCCTCCTTTCGAGCGATCATGAAAGGCGGCATCCCTTGAGGCGATACCGCCGGTGGAGTATCTCGAATCTAGCCGGCCAATGTGGCTATTTTCGGGTATTGGTGCGTTCGCTTTGCGCATCCATGTCGATGGTCTTCGGCGCAATTTTCTTCTTTGTCGCGCTCTTGATCTCGACGTGAGTCACTTTGGGTTGCGGCACGGGCCTTTCAAGGTCCACATGCAAAAGGCCGTTCACCATCTCCGCGCCACGCACTTCGATTCCCTCGGCCAGAACAAAACTGCGTGTGAACTGGCGCGCCGCGATGCCGCGGTGGAGATAGACGCGGTCCGCGCTGTCGTCCTGCTGCTTGCCGCGCACGACCAACTGGTTGTCTTCCACGGAGACGGAAAGATCGTCATCGGTGAACCCGGCGACGGCGAGCGTGATCCGCAGGCGGTGCTCGCCGGTCTGTTCGATATTGAAGGGCGGGTAGCCCTCGCCGGCGGTTTTCGCCACGCGGTCGAGCACACGTTCGATGTGGTCGAACCCCAGCAAATGCGGGCTTGAGAAGAGATTCACTCTGGTCATTCGTACTCCGAGCCCGCCTCGCGGCGCCCAAAAGCCCTGCCCAGGATTGGCGCAGCGGCACTCCTTATTTTGGGTGTTTGGGGGCTCCCGTCAAGGGCCGTAAACCCTTGGAGAGAAAAGCTATTCGCCGCGCTTCCGGGGAAAGGCGATCAGCGCGAGGCCGCCGGCCGCCAGCGCCGCCGCGATAAGATAAGGAAGTGTCATTCCGGCGGCGAACAATGTGCCCGAGACCGACGGGCCCGCGACGCGCCCCAAGGCCGTCGCCGACTGGTAAGCGCCCATCACCGCGCCGCGCTCGCGGCTCGCGGCTTCCTTCGACACGAGGCTCGTCACCGACGGATTGAACAGCGCGGACGCAACCGCGAGCACCGCGCAGGAGACGATCAGCGCGGGCAAGGATACGCTCACCGCTACGGCGAGATAGCCCGAGATGAACAGCAGGCCGGCCGCGAGCGCGAGCTGTTTTTCGCCGAAGCGGCGCGTGAGCGTTCCCATCAGCGCGCCCTGCACCAGCACGTTCACCGCGCCCATGAAGCCGAACACAAAGCCGATCTCGCGCGGACCGAAGGCGAACACCTGGTGGATCCAAAGCGCGAACACCGTCTCGAACTGCGCCCACGCGGTGATGATCAGGAAGCCTGTCGCCACAAGCACAAGCAATGCCCGGCGTTGACGCGCGACCTTCAGTTTTTCTCTGAATGTGGCGCGCTTCGCCATATGCGCGCGCGCTTCGGGCGACAAACTCTCTTTCAGGAAAAGCACCGTGCCCGCGGCGGCGATGAAGCTCAAGGTCATGGCCGCCAGTGCGGGCGCGCGGTAATCGGCGCCTTCAACGCTTGCCCCTGCGAACAGCCCGCCGATGCTCGGCCCGACGATGAAACCAAGTCCAAAGGCCGCGCCTAGGATGCCCATGCCCTTGGCGCGCGTTTCCGACGGCGTGACATCGGCGATGTACGCTTGCGCCGCGGCGATGTTGCCCGCCATGAGACCGCCGGCGATGCGGCTTGCGATCACCAACGCGAGTGAATCGGCAAATGCCAGCACGGCGTAGGAAAGCCCGAGCCCGACGCAGGTCATCGCGAGGATCGGTTTGCGGCCGTAACGGTCGCTGAGCCGCCCCCAGATCGGCGCAGCGACCACCTGGGCGAGGGAGTAAAGACCAAGCACCGCCGTGATGACCTCGGGTCCCGCGCCGATCCGCTGCACATAAAAAGGGAGCAGCGGCAGCAGCAGACCGAAGCCAAGAATGTCGACGAAGACGATCAGGAACAGAACGGGCATGAGGTCTCGTGGAAAGCCGGATCCTCAAAAAAAGGCGAGGGCGAGGAAAAACGCGCGGCACGATAAAATCGGCTCCGTGAAAAGTCGATATCGGCGCGGCCGCGCTATATACTGAGATTGGGTGCCTCGCGCATATAAGGAAACAGGCCCATCGCCGCGCTGGAAAACACCGGTCTTGAGAGCATGTCACGCCCGCTTTTGAAGGGCGGCGATGAACGGCCGTTGTTTCCGCCGCTCGACAGCCATGCCTCGGGCATGCTTGATGTCGGCGCGCCCCACCGTGTTTATTGGGAGCAGTCGGGCAATCCAAAAGGCCTTCCCGTGGTGTTCGTGCACGGCGGTCCCGGGGCCGGCACCGCGCCCGCCTACCGGCGTTTCTTCGACCCCGCGCGCTACCGCATCATTCTCTTCGATCAGCGCGGCGCCGGTCGCTCGCTGCCCGAAGCCGAGCTCACCGACAACACCACCGCGCATCTCGTCGCCGACATGGAAGCCCTGCGGCGTCATTTGCGCGTCGAACGTTGGGTGGTGTTCGGCGGCTCGTGGGGGTCCACCCTCGCGCTCGCCTACGGCCAGGCGCATCCGGGGCGCTGCGTCGCGTTCGTGCTGCGCGGGATTTTCCTGTTCACGGACGACGAAGTGTCCTGGTTCGTCGGCCACAGTCATGGCGAGTGCGTGCCCGCGGCCACCGGCATGGGCCGCTTCTTCCCCGAAGCGCACCGCGCGTTCCGCTCCTTCATCCCGGCGGGCGAACAGGCGGATCTCCTCATGGCCTATTACAAGCGCCTGATCGATCCGAGCCCGCTGGTTCACCGCCCCGCCGCGGCGGCCTGGTGTGCCTATGAAAATGCCTGTTCACGCCTGATTCCGGCGGTCGGGCGCGGCGGCGACAACGACCAGTACTACACGGGCGCCCTCGCCATGGCCCGCATCGAGGCCCACTACATGGTCAATCACGGCTTTCTCGGCCCCGACCAGCTCGTCAACAATATGCATGTTCTCAGCCGCCACCCGGCGGTCATCGTCCAAGGCCGATACGATATGGTTTGCCCTATCGCGGCGGCGGACCGTCTGGCCCGGGCCTGGCCGGGCGCCCAATACCGGGTTGTCCCGGACGCCGGTCATTCCTCGATGGAGCCCGGCATCCGCGCCGCCCTGGTGAAGGCGACCGAGGACTTCAAACACCTCTGCTGAGCGCCCGCGCGGCGCCCGCCTGTGGAAAACCCGGCCCAACCTGTCAGAACAGACAGGCCGTTTGGCCGCCGACCTGTCAGAGTTCGCAGGTCCTTGAATCCACTCACTCTGTCAGAAAAAGGGTGTGCCGCAATCCGGAGCGACGGGCGGCGGCATAACTGCTGACAAGTTCCATTACCCTAACTTCCCACCCCGCCTTTTTGGCGGGGTGTTTTTTTTGTCCCAGGGGGTGTGTCCCGGAAGGGGTGTCCAAAGTGCGTTTTGCGCGCGCTTCGAACCCGGGACGCGGGTGGGGGGATAATTTTAACGTGAAAAGCGACGGAGGCGGGGCCCGCTCACGTTTCTGTCACTGGGCGAGGCCTTCAAAAACCGCCATACATAGAAAAACCGAGGTTTACCCGGGTGTTACCAACGGTTACATCCGCTGCCATGGCTTCGCAGGAAGCCTCTGGTATAAACCTCAAACTGCGATAACCCGGGGTACGGCGAGGGACCCTTAAGGGTCACGCGCGCCGCCACCACGTTTGTACGGGTTCTGCTTACATGGCTTTGCCACAGCTGCCGCGTCACCTGATCATCATCGGTCTCATCGCCGTCGTCGCCATCGGCGGATGGGCTGTTTTCATGCGCGGCGGTTCCGAAGGTCCGCGCCGTGCCCAGATGGGGCCGCGTCCGGTGAACGTCGTCGCGGTCACGCGCGAGACCTTCTCCGACCGCATCGAAGCCCTGGGCACCGTGATGGCCCAGGAGTCGGTCAACGTCACGGCCAAGGTGCAGGGCATCATCCGCTCGATTTATTTCGACGACGGCCAGACGGTCGAGAAGGGCCGCGAGATCGCCGCCATCGACGCCGGCGAACAGACCGCCCAGCTCAATGTCGAACTCGCCAACCTCGAACAGCAGCGCAGCGA
>JAYSFT010000172.1:0-6663 GCA_041913245.1 Rhodospirillaceae bacterium
TCGCTGTAAAGGCCGACGTTCTGATCGCCGATGGAAACGCCGAAGGCGTCTTCGGCGGAGGTGACGGCGTTTTCACCCGCGCGCTGCGCGTTTGCCGCAAACGGAACCATCAGGGCGGCGAACGCCGCACCCGCGAGCAACGACCTCTTCAGCACCCCGATCCCCCCAACCAACTCCCCAACGATACGGAAACCCCGGGAGGCGGGCAAGGCCCGCAAGACCCTTCAGATGATCGCGTTCGGCTCCGCGCCCCGGAGGCGGAAGCGCGCGGCGGGAAGCCATAGCCTGACCGTCGTGCCATGGCCCTCGTCGCTTTGAATGTCCAATACGCCGCCATGGTGTTCGATGATCGAGCGGCTGATGTAAAGTCCGAGCCCGGATCCGTTGTCGTTCCGCCCGCCCGTCTTCGAGCGCAGGAAGGGTTTGCCGAGATGGCCGATCAGCTCCTTGGGAATCCCCGCGCCGGTATCGGCGCACGCGATGACCAAATCCTCGCGCGACGCCGTCGCCTCTATGACGATCGAACCGGCGGACGGGGTATGGCGCACGGCGTTGCTCAGGAGATTGAGGATGACGCGCGCGATGGCCGTGCGGTCGCCGACGAGTTCCAGTCCGGGCGGCAGCTCCGCGATCTGAATCGGCAGCGCGGTCTCCGACGCCGACCTCTGAATGGTCTCGAGGCAATCTTGCAGAAGCTCCGCGAGCTCGAACGTCTCGGTTCTTGTTTCAAGCTGCCCGGCTTCGATGCGCGAAAGGTCGAGCAGGCTGTCCACGAGGGACAGAAGCAGCTTTCCGCTGGCGTGGATATGCCCGGCGTACTGGCGGTAGCGGCTTGCCCCCGCCGCGCCGAAGAAATCGACGCGGATGACATCCGCAAAGCCGATAATCGCATTGAGCGGCGTGCGCAGGTCATGGCTCATCTGCGCCAGGAACGTCGATTTCGCGGCGCTCGCGGCCTCGGCGGCGCTTTGCGCCTTCAAAAGCGTGTCGCGGTCCTTCTGCCAGGCGATCGCGATGGAAACGGTGTTGGAAAAATCCATCGCCGCCTGAAGTTCGTCCGGCGGCGGCGCGTGCGGGTGATGGTGATAAACCGCGAACGTGCCGATGCAGCGTTGTTTGACGTCGAAAAGCGGAATGGACCAGCAGGCCGCGAGCCCAAATCGCGCGGTGAGCTCCCATGCGCTCGACCATTTGGGATCCTGGGCGATATCGGCCGTGATGACGGTCTTGCCCGTGGCGGCGGCCGTGCCGCAGCTGCCGATGTCCGGGCCGATCGGAAGGCCGTGAAGCGCCCCTATGTACTCTTCCGGCATGCTGGGCGCCGCGCCGGGGACGAGGCATCGCCGGTCCTCGTCGACCAGCATGATCGAGCAGCGCGCGTTCGGGATGAAGGTTTCAAGCAGCAGGCATGTGCGCGCCAAAACGGAAGTCAGGTCCGTCCCCGAGGCCACGAGGGCGAGGATTTCTTTCTGTGCGTCTTCGATTTTCAACGGGGAGGGGCTCGCGGGGGGAGGGGGGCGGGAAATGGAGTCTCCATTCTAGACTCTCATTCGCCGCGGTGACGAAGTCATTTCGCCGTTCGCGCCGCCGTGAACGCGGATCAATTCGATTCGCAACGGTATTGGTCTAACTCTCTGCCGGCCCAAAATATTTTTTCGGCTATCCCCTATCCCAAAGTGTATGTCCCGCGGGACAGCTAGCCCTTGCGCCCGCTTTGGCAGCAAGGTGGCCTTCGGTTGAAACCTAAAGGGCTGCCATGCTTCACGATCTCAAAATCGGCGTGCGTTTGGGCGCGCTTGTTGTCGCGCTTCTCGGTTTGCTCACGATGGTGGCCTATCAAGGCTACACCAAGATGGTCGGGATGCAGGCGTCCTTGAGGACGGTCTACGAGGACCGCACCGTGCCCGCCCTTCAACTCGCCGAGATCGTGGATTTGCTGGGTGACATCCGCGAAGCGGGCGCTTCTCTCGCCGAAGCCGGCGAGACGGCGGCGCATCCGCAGGCCAAAGGCACCATCGCCGCCGCCCGCCGCAAGATCGACGCCATCTGGGGCGAATACATGAAAACCTACCTCACGCCGGAGGAAGCGCGGCTGGCGAAGGAGGCGGCTTCGCAACAACCGAAATATCTCGCCGCCATCGATCGGATCGTGCAGTTCTCGGACCAGGGCGCCTTCGCCGAGGCGTCGCGCTTGAATCGCGCGGACGGGAATACGGAATTCGCCGCCCTCATCGAAGTCTTCGGCAAGCTGAAGCAGCTTCAGGCGGATGTGGCCAAGGAGGAATACACGAAAGCCTCCCGGAAATTCGAGGCGGACACCAAATTCGAAATCGGGCTGGTCGTGACGGTGCTTGTCCTCGGCGGCGGTTTTGCCGCCCTGATCGTGAAGTCGATCATCGATCCTCTGGGCCGCATCATCGAAGTGATGCAGGAACTGGAGCGCGGCAATCTCCATGTCGCGGTGAGCGGCGCTCAACGTAAAGACGAGATCGGCGACGTGGCGCGGGCCGTCGAGGTCTTCAAGACCGGCCTCGCGGAAACCGAAAGGCTCAAGGCGCGGCAGGCCGAACAGGCCGCGGAAGCCGAAGCCGCGCGCAAGGCGTCCATGCGCAAGATGGCCGACGATTTCGAGCGCGCCGTCGGCGCCATCATTCGCGGCGTCGCGTCGGCGGCCACGCAATTGCAGGCCAGCGCCCAGACCTTGACCGGCACCGCCGACAATACCGCCGGCCAGGCGAACGCCGTCGCCGCGGCCTCGGAGGAGGTCTCGGCGAATATTCAAACGGTCGCCGCCGCCGCGGAGGAGCTCAGCACCTCGGTCAACGAGATCACGCGCCAATTGACCAGGGCGCAGGAGATCACGGAATCGGCCGTCGGCACGGCGAGCGACACGCGCGCCGAGATGGCCGATTTGTCGGGCTCCGCCAAGCAGATCGTCGCCATCGTTTCGCTCATCAACGACATCGCCGAGCAGACGAACCTGCTGGCTCTCAACGCCACCATTGAGGCGGCGCGCGCCGGCGAGAACGGCAAAGGGTTCGCCGTGGTCGCCAGCGAAGTGAAGGCGCTGGCGACTCAAACCGCGAAAGCCACGAAGGACATTGAGACGCAGATCCGGGATATGCGCGACAAGACCGAGCGCTCCGTGGGCGCGATGGTCAAGATTTCCGACGTCATCGGCTCGATCAACCACGTCTCGACGACGATCGGCTCGGCGGTCGAGGAACAGTCGGCCACCACCCAGGAAATCGCGCGCAATGTGCAGCAGGCCGCGCTGGGGGCGTCCGAGGTCTCCGGCCAGATGGCGCTGATCACGACCGGCTCTCAAACCACGTCTTCGGAAGTCGGCCAGCTGCTGGGCGCGGCCCAGGAGCTTTCGCGCCAATCCGAACATCTCAACGCGGAAGTCGAGATGTTCCTGCGCACGGTGCGCGCGAACGCCGCGGCGTAGATGGAAAGCCCGCGCCGCTGCATCGTTCAATCGTCAGGCGCGTTAATGCGTGGGCGCAGATGAAACCGAGAATTTCAAGCCGAGGGCGTGCATGACGCGAATGACGGTCCCGAATTCCGGATTTCCTTCGGCGCTCAGGGCTTTGTATAGGCTTTCCCGTGACAAACCGGCCTTCTTGGCGATCTGCGCCATTCCCCGCGCGCGCGCGACGGTGCCCAGCGCCCGGGCGATAAAAGCCGGGTCTTCCGTTGCCAGCGCTTCTTCCACGTAGGCGCTGATCGCTTCATCGCTATCCAGATACGCGGCAGAATCGAAAACCATCGTCTTTAGTTTCGTTTTCTTCTTGGCCATCGTTCAATCCTCTAAACTGCCGGCAAGCGTCTTTGCTGTTTTGATATCCTTGGTCTGCGTATCCTTGTCGCCGCCGCACAGGAGAACGATCAGCACGCCGCCGCGTCGAACAAAATACACTCGATAGCCGGGACCGTAGTGAATCCGAAGTTCACTTACGCCGTTTCCAACCGGCTCAACATCTCCGGGATTGCCGTCAGCAAGCCGGTCGATCCGTGCGACGATCTTGGCTCTGGCCCGGCGGTCGCGAAGACCGGCCATTCAGGTCGAAAACAGGCTGGTTTGCCGGACTTCGATCATATCTGCATTGTATCCCATGGGATACGTCTCGTCAAACGCGGAACGCCATCACAGACCACACAGACCACACAGAGCGGGAATCGCGGGCCAGGGGCTCCACGATGGCGTTGATGCGGATCAAGGCGCTGAGGTTCGGGCAGCCGTAGCGTTTATGGCTCGATCTACAAGAGAGAATGAGTTCGCATGTCTACTCGCAGGAATGCCTCCGCAGGCAAACGCTCGGGCGGTCGTTCCCCGGCCGCATCGCTGGTCAAGGCGGGCGATACGGCTCCGATTCTTACCGCTGAAGGTATCGCGCGCTCTACGGTGGACCAGGCGGTCAAAGCCGCTCAGGAAGCGGAACTCGCGGCGGTGCAGGCCATCGGGGGCGCGGCCGGCAATGGACTGGAAGCCATCCTCGCGGGTGATGCGCCCGACGACGCCGCCCACCTGCGCGCAGCGCTGACGGCGCCGGCAAAGGACAAGGCGTCGCGGTGCACGCGTGACGATCTGGCCGAGGACTGGAGGCGCGGCGGCTATCCCTATAAATATAAGATGCTGCGCCGCGACTATGAAAAGCAGAAATTCGTCCTCCAGACCGAATTGCTCAAGCTGCAAGCGTGGGTGAAGGAGACTCGCCAGCGTATCGTCATCTTGTTCGAGGGGCGTGACGCGGCTGGAAAAGGCGGCGCCATCAAACGCTTCATGGAGCACCTCAATCCCCGCGGCGCACGCGTGATCGCCCTCGAGAAGCCCAGCGAAGTGGAGCGCGGTCAATGGTACTTCCAACGCTACGTTCAACACCTGCCGACGGCCGGCGAAATCGTCCTTTGTGATCGCAGCTGGTACAATCGATGCGGCGTGGAGCGGGTCATGGGTTTTTGCACGCCCGCGGAATATGAGGAGTTTCTGCGCCAGGTGCCCGAGTTCGAGCGTAATCTCGTGCGCAGCGGAATACATTTGATCAAGTTTTGGTTTTCGGTGAGCCGTGACGAGCAGCGGCGGCGCTTCAAGGAGCGTCAAGTTCATCCGCTGAAGCAATGGAAGCTTTCGGCGGTCGACTTGGCTTCGCTTGACAAGTGGGATGAGTACACCCGGGCCAAGGAGGCGATGTTCTTCCACACCGACACGGCGGACTCGCCCTGGACGGTCGTGAAATCGGACGACAAGAAGCGCGCGCGCCTGAACGCCATGCGTTATGTTCTGCACTCGATGCCTTACACCGGTAAGGATGTCGAGCGGATCGGCTCCGTGGATGACTTGCTGGTCGGCCGCGCCAACATCATCCACGAACGCGGAGAGCACGATCTCTCCAACGGACGCTATGTCTGATTTGGTTTAAAGTGTCCAACAACTGCATCAGGCGATCAGTCGACAAGCGCGTGAACTTCCCTCGCATCAGAAGAGAGACGTCGGGCTGCTTCAAGGCGAGCAGCTGTCCTGCTTCAGATTGAGACAATTCACGATCTTTGACGGCACCATAGATTTGCCGGGTTAGCTCGGCACGAGCGAGCAAGTCATCACAGAAATAGGCGAGGACGACCCGCCGCCGATTCCGAAGTGGGACGCCTACGACTTCAAAACACGCTTTGCTAGTGTTTGGAATGACGGGCGAGGGACCTTCTATCTCGGTGGACGAAAAGCTAGTAGCCCCGGAAGCGCCGGTACGAATCCGCCACAGCGCCCTAATGCGGCAGCGCACGAGCCCCATCTTCGGGACCCAGCGATTCACGTTTGCCGAGGTACATGCGGGCTGCCGATGCGGTGAAGAATCCAATTCGTTGCATAAGGCGTGCATCTTCGGCATCGAACTTGCGATCCTCGTTGTGGCTCACGATCCAAATCGTGCCTTCGAGGTGAGTATCGTTCGAAGCAAGCGGGATAAGTAGAACATCATGAAATGGTACGCCGACGTCGAGCGGCGGATAGGCCAGATCGGGCCGTCGCATAAGTATCGGCGTACCGTTATCGACTGTTACCCCACACGGCGAATCAAACCGTGGCATAGTTCCGTGAAGGTAGGCTTTCAGCCGACCTGCGAGCGCCACCCACAGAAATACATCTTCGCCCTTTGCATTTTTCTGACGGATGCTGATGCCGCAGGTGTCGGCGCGACACAACTCGAGAGCCACGTTCACGCAGGCATTAAAAGTCATGTTGGGATGTGCGCCCATCGTGTCGGCGATGCGGCGCATGCCGGCTAGCTCTCCATCCACATCAGGTCTGCGGGACGGACGCGCCTCTAGGTCTGAGGTGATATTCACTTCCGCGACCGAAAGAGCCATTGTCAACCCTCCTAAAAGAATTTGTCGGCTGCGATATTTTAGGCTTTGGGGCGTGTCCAGGCAAAGCAGGCAATAGGGGTGTCGGCGCAAAGTAAAACGCCCCGCAGTGGCAGGCTGCGAGGCGTTAGACTCTGATCAGAAAACAGCAGTTTTACTTGGGTTTTTGTGGGCCTGTTGACCCTCAAAAAGTCTAACGCGCTTTTCTCTAACTATCTGATCTTTAAGTAAAAATCGCTTAGACTGAGTAATACATGTCGAATTCGACCGGGTGCGGCGTCATTTCGAAACGCTTCACTT
>JAYSFT010000173.1:0-6662 GCA_041913245.1 Rhodospirillaceae bacterium
ATCAGATTTTCCTTGAGCCAGAAGGACTTGATGACGATACCGTTTATCCGAACGGAATCTCCACCTCATTGCCTGAGGACGTCCAGCTGGCCCTTTTGAAGACGATCGCGGGGCTCGAGAACGCGGTCATGCTTCAGGCCGGCTATGCCATCGAATATGATTATGTCGATCCGCGCGAACTTTCGGCCACTCTCGAAACCCGCAAGGTTTCCGGGCTCTATTTCGCCGGCCAGATCAACGGAACGACCGGATATGAGGAAGCCGCGGCGCAAGGGTTGATCGCTGGCCTCAATGCCGCGCGAAAAGTCGGCCAGGCTGCGCCGATCACCTTTGACCGCGCCGAAGGCTATCTCGGGGTCATGGTCGATGACCTGACCACGTTGGGCACCAGCGAGCCCTATCGCATGTTTACGTCCCGCGCCGAATACCGGCTCCAGCTGCGCGCCGATAACGCGGACCTCCGTTTGACGGAAAAAGGTATTGCCGCTGGATGCGTGGGCGCCTTGCGCGCCAATCGCTTTACCGAAAAGAAGGCCGCTCTGGATACGCTTCGCGCGCGTCTCGCCGAGATCTGCGTCACCCCAGCCGACTTGCAAAAGCGCGGCCTGACCGTCAATCAGGACGGTGTGCGCCGGAATGGGCTGAATATCCTGTCGATGCCGGAGATGAATTACGCCCATCTACGAGAGCTATTTTCCGACCTTCCCGATGCGACCCCGGCCGTTATCGAGCAGGTGGAGATCGAGGCGCGCTATGCCGGCTATATGGATCGCCAAACCGCCGATATCCGGGCCTTCCGCCGGGATGAAGCGCTGCGGCTTCCGGACGACCTGGATGTGGACGCTATCGGGGGGCTGTCGAACGAGGTTCGTCAGAAACTCAAGACCGGACGCCCTGCCACGCTGGGCGCTGCCGCCCGTATCCCAGGGGTCACGCCCGCGGCGCTGACCGCGCTTCTCCGCCATGTCCGTCGGGACCGCGACGCGGAAGTCGCGTGAGTGTTTCACGTGAAACACCCTCCTATTACTGGCCCTGAAGCTTTCCAATCTGCGTTCAATGTTTCACATGAAACACTAGAGCGGTTGAAAGCCTATGCGGATCTTCTCGTGACATGGAACGCGAAGATTAATCTGGTTAGTCCCGATTCCATCCCCACCTTATGGCACCGCCATATCGCTGATTCTGCTCAACTTTTTCCATTTATTCCCCAAGATACTCGCAATTTACTGGATGTGGGTTCTGGAGCGGGCTTCCCCGGGCTCGTCATGGCGATCATGGGCGTTCCGGATGTGCATTTGGTGGAAGTGGACCAGCGGAAAGTGGCGTTCATGCGGGAGGCGGCTCGCCTGGCGGGGGTCCGCGTGACCTTCCACGGCGCCCGGATCGAATCTATCCCCGCTTTTCAGGTCCAAGCGGTGACCGCCCGCGCGCTGGCGGCTTTGGCGCGCCTTTTGGACTGGACCGAGCCCTTTCGGGGACCCGAGACCTTATGCCTGTTTTTAAAGGGTCAAACAGTTGAGGCCGAATTGACGGAAGCCCACAAGCAATGGACAATGGCGGTCGATCGGCGGCAAAGCCTGACCGATCCCACAGGAACCATTCTGTCCCTTCGTGAGGTCCGCCGTGTCCGAGACGACAACGTCCGAGACGAGCTCCCCCGTCCCTGAAACGAGCCCGGAAAATAAGCCGCGCCGCCCGCGGGTTATCGCCATTTCCAATCAGAAAGGCGGCGTTGGGAAGACCACCACGACGGTGAACCTCGCCACCGCCATGGCAGCGGTGAACAAGCGGGTGCTGGTCATCGACCTGGACCCTCAGGGCAACGCCTCGACCAGCTTCGGTATCGATCAGAAGCACCGTGCGGTGAACGCCTATCATCTGCTGACCGGCGGCGCCGACATGAATGCGGCCGTGGTATCGACGACGATCCCCGATCTCAGCATCGTGCCCTCAGGCGTCGATCTAGCGGCGGCGGAACTTGAACTTGTGGACCTCGAGAACCGTCAGGCGCGCCTTAAAGATGCACTTGCCGGCCATGGCCAGAACTGGGATTTCGTCCTGATCGATTGCCCACCCTCGCTCGGTCTCCTGACCCTCAATGCGCTGGTGGCCGCCGACGCCGTGATGGTTCCGTTGCAGGCAGAATTCCTTGCATTAGAAGGAATTAGCCAACTTGTGCGCACCATCGAGCGGGTCAAGAAAAGCTTCAACCCGAATCTCGAACTGCAGGGCATCGTTCTGACAATGGTCGACCGGCGCAACTCGCTGTCGGTGATGGTGGAAAATGATGTGCGCGAGTTCTTCGGCCAGAAGGTCTACACCACGACCATCCCCCGGAATGTGCGCATCTCCGAGGCGCCGTCTCATGGAAAGCCCGTGCTGCTCTATGATTTCAAGTCGACCGGCTCCAAGGCCTATCTCGATCTGGCCGGCGAAGTGCTCAAGCGCGAGAGCGCCCCGCCGAGTGCTGCAGCATGAACGCCGATAGCCCGAAACGTCTTGGCCGGGGGCTGAACGCCCTCTTCGGCGACCAGGACGCCGCGCCCGAAACGCCGGCCGCGCCGGCTTCGGTTGTCGCCGCGCCGGCCGTCGTGGCCGCGTCCGCAGGTCCGGTCACGCGCCTCGCCGTCGACCTGCTTTCGCCCTCGCCTTATCAACCGCGCCGTCATTTCGACGAGACCGCGCTGTCCGAGCTTTCCGACTCGGTGCGTGAGAAAGGCGTGATCCAGCCGCTGCTGGTCCGTCCGGCGCGCGCGAAGCCTGGCCATTACGAAATCATCGCCGGCGAGCGGCGCTGGCGCGCGGCACAACGCGCGCAAGTGCACGAGGTGCCGGTGCATCTCGCCGATCTCTCCGACGCCGAGACGCTCGAAGTCGCGCTGATCGAAAACCTGCAGCGTCAGGACCTCACGCCAGTCGAAGAAGCGCGCGGTTATCAGCGCATGCTCGACGAGTTTGGGCATACCCAGGAACGCGTCGGCGAAATCGTCGGCAAGTCGCGCGCGCACGTCGCCAACACCTTGCGTCTTCTCAATCTGCCCTTCTCGGTTCTGCAGATGCTTGAGGAAGGAAAGATCACGGCGGGCCAGGCGCGTCCGCTCATCGGCGTGTCGCGCGCCGAAGACATCGCGCGTGAAGTCGTCAAGAAAGGCATGAGCGCGCGCCAGGCGGAACGCTACGCAAAAAGCTTCGGCCGGAAAAAGCGCGCGGCGAACATGCTGCCGAAGGACACCGACACGGCGGCGCTCGAACAGAGCCTCGCCAAAGCGACCGGCTATAAGGTGAACATCGCCTTCGACGGCACCGGTGGTACCGTGACCATCAATTACGCCAGCCTCGAGCAGCTCGATGACATCGTGCATCGCCTTTCGACCGGCGCGCCGCGCCATGAGTTGCACGACTAAATAATGTTGCCGCACGTTCCGTTTTATTTCCTGCGCCACGGCGAGACCGATTGGAATCGCCGCCGCGTGATGCAGGGTCACATCGACATCGCGCTCAATGATGTCGGACTGCGTCAGGCCATGGACGTCGCGCCGGCGGTTGCGCAGCTGCCGATCAAGACGATCTGCACAAGCACGCTGTCGCGCGCGCGCCGCACGGCGGAGATCGTCAATGTCAACAACGCGCCCATCGTTGTGATCGACACGCTGAAGGAATGCGGCTTCGGTGTGTATGAAGGTCAGGACTCAAATGGGCCATGGCGCGCGGGCTGGATGGCCGGCGGCGCGATCGAAGGCGGTGAGCGCCGCGTCGACTATATCGCCCGCGTTCGCAGTGCGCTGAATGAAGCGCTCTTACATCCCGCGCCCGTGCTCATCGTCGCGCACGG
Organism: Rhodospirillaceae bacterium; assembly: GCA_041913245.1. Lineage (GTDB taxonomy): Bacteria > Pseudomonadota > Alphaproteobacteria > Rhodospirillales > Rhodospirillaceae > SHVO01. The sequence continues at coordinate 3,833 of JAYSFT010000173.1, forward strand.
CGGTACTTTCTGGGCGATGGAAGAACTGCTCGGCGAAACCGTGCATGTCCAGAACTGCACGTTGTTCGAAATGATGCCGCCGACGAGGGAGCGCAAACACTGGAAGGCGACGCGGCTCGCGTGTCCGGTGGAGCCGCCGCTTGCGATCGGCCAGGGTCGGTAGAGCGGCGTTAGCGCCGCCCCCCGCGCCCCACTTGCGCGAGCTGTATGAACGCGCGCTCGATCAGCGCTTCCGCGGGCATGTCGGTGGTCTTCGCCTGCATCTCGGCTTCGGTGACGATCTCGAGCCCGCGCGCGAGCAGGTTCTCGCTCCAGCGGTTGGCCTGATTCGTGAAACGCGTCTTGAATTTGAAGAAGATCGGCGGGCGCAATGCCGTCACAGCGGCGTCGGCGCTTTTGCCTTCGGCCATGCGGCCGCGTGTTTCATGCAGGCGCGAAAGGTGGCGCGACACCATGGTGAGAATACTGATGGGCGACGTGCCCTCATTCACTAGGCGGCCATAGACGCGCTGCATGGTGACGTGATCGCCGTCGGCGAGCGCGTAAATGAGATCGTCCATGCTGAAACCGGCCGTATCGCCGACACAGGCAAGCACATCCTCTTCCGTCACGGTGCCGGCGCCGCCTTTATACAGGATCAGCTTCTCCAACTCGCGGCGCGACAGCTCGCGGTCGCCGCCGAGATGATCGACCAGCCACGACAAGGCTTCCGGTGCGATCTGCAATCCGGCGGCGCGCAGCATTTCACGCGCAACGCCCTCCACCGCATCGGCGGTGTCGGCGTAGCAGGGCAGCGCGGCGATACGTTCGCCCCCTTCGAAAGCGGCGCGCAATTTGGAACGCGGGCTGAGATCGCCGGCGGTGACCACGACCAGCGCGTCACCTACGGCGTCCGCGTCAAAGGATTCAAAAAGCTCGCCCAGCGTATCGCCCGCGTCGCGCACCCGCACCACGCGGCGCCCGCCGCCGAATGACATGGCGGCGGCTTCGTCGCGCAGGCGCGCGGGGTCGTCGCGCAGCGCATCGCCCGGAATCTCGACCACACGGAACGGATCGTCGACGGCGCCGGCGACGGCTTTGGTCAAGCCGTTGAGCCGCTCGCGCACCAGCCCGGAGTCCGGGCCGTACACCAGCACCGCGCGGATCTTCGGATCCGGCTTGGCGACAAAGGCGTCTGCGCGTCCGGTGATCTTCATCAGGAGTTAGGGTATGGCCTGCGCGACCGGCTTTTCCGCGCGCTTGTGGAAATAGACCGCGAGACGGGTTTTGATGTCTTCGCCGACGATGCGGATCGCGCGGTTCTCGGCGTCGGCCTGAGACGCGACGGTCGCATACTGTTCATCGAGGATGTTGTAGCTGACGATGGCTTGCACGCGGTCGCCGACGAGGCGGTTCGGCCCCTCGTTCAGGAAGAAGTTGGCGATGAGGATGTAGTTGGCGCGCGAACTCGTCGCGTCGCGCCGCACGCCGACTTCTTCGATACGTGTGGTGAGCTGGACTTCAAGATCGTACAGCGGCCTGTCGGTCATGCCGCGCGGCTGCAACTGTTCGCGCAGCACCTGGCGCAGCTTCTGGCCCTGACGATCAGGAAGGGGGCGGATTACGACCTGGCGCATGGCGTCGTTCACGCTGGGCGCGGCCGATAGGCTGCGTTCGCCGTACAGCGGCGTGAAGCCGCAGCCGGACACGGCGGCGAGAACCACCGTGATCGCGACTGCCCGCAGAGTTTTAACCGCGAATGCCATTACGCAACGATGTTGACGATTTTTTCCGGAACCACAATGACTTTTCGGGGCGGTTTGCCATCCAGTTGTTTGGCAACCGACGGCAGCTCCAGCGCCGCCGTTTCACAGGTCTTGGCATCGGCGCCCTTGGCGACGGTGATAGTGCCGCGCAGCTTACCGTTCACCTGAACCGCGATTGTCACGATACTGTCTTCCAGCAGGGCCGGATCGTGAGCCGGCCACAAGCCCTGGGCCAGGATCGTCTTGTTGCCGAGCAGTTCCCACGCTTCTTCGGCGATGTGCGGCGTCAGCGGATTGACGATCTGGGCGATGATCGTCACGCCGAAACGAAATACGGCGTCGCCGCCGGCCACCTTGCGGTCCATGTCTTCCACGCGGTTCGTCAGTTCGCGAATGCGCGCCACGGCCGAATTGAAGCGGAACTTCTCGAGATCGTCACCGACAGATGCAATGGCCCGGTGAATCTGACGCAGCACCGTCGCGGCGGAGGCGTCGAGGTCCGCCGGGATATCCCGCGCCGGGATTTCGCTCGCCGCCGCGGCCATGCGCCACAAACGGTTGAGGAACCGCCACGCGCCTTCAATGCCGGCGTCGGTCCATTCCAGATCGCGCTCCGGCGGCGAGTCCGACAGCATGAACAGACGCGCCGCATCCGCGCCATAGGTCTCGATGATATGCTGCGGGTCGACCGTGTTCTTCTTCGACTTCGACATCTTCTCGGAACGGCCAATCGTGATGGGCTGACCTTTCGCCATGGCCACGCCGTTCACGACTTCGACAGCGCCCGGCTCAACCCAGGTTCCGTCGGCCGCACGATAGGTCTCGTGGCAGACCATGCCTTGGGTGAACATGCCGGCGAACGGTTCCTTCAAGTCGAGGTAGCCGCATTCGGTCATGGCGCGCGTGTAGAAGCGCGAATACAGAAGATGCAGAACCGCGTGTTCCACGCCGCCGATGTACTGATCGACGGGCAGCCACTTCATCGCTTCGGCCTTGTCGAACGGACGGTCATCGACATGCGGCGAGCAGAAGCGCGCGAAGTACCAGGACGATTCGACAAAGGTGTCGAAGGTGTCGGTTTCACG
>JAYSFT010000174.1:0-6595 GCA_041913245.1 Rhodospirillaceae bacterium
ACTGCGCCCCTTCCGTGGTGTTGATAACCATCTGGATGTTACCGGAAATCATCTCGTCGACGCAGTGCGGACGGCCCTCGGCCACTTTATTCACGGGCTCGGCCGGAATGCCGGCCTGGGCGAGCGCGGCTTGCGTGCCGCGGGTCGCGATGACTTTAAAGCCGAGATTTACAAGACGGCGCGCGAGGTTCACCGCTTGTTCCTTGTCGCGTTCGCGCACCGACAGGAACGCGGTGCCGGACACCGGCAGCGCGAGACCGGCGCCGAGCTGGGCTTTTGCGTAAGCGCGCGGGAAGTCGGTATCCAGGCCCATGACTTCGCCGGTGGACTTCATTTCCGGTCCGAGCACGATGTCCACGCCCGGGAAGCGGTTGAACGGGAACACCGCTTCTTTAACCGCAACATGATTCGACGCGGCCGCGCCTTCGCGGCCCGCCAGGCCGAAGTCGCCGAGCTTCGCCCCCGCCATGATGCGCGCGGCGATCTTCGCGACCGGAACGCCCGTCGCCTTCGCCACGAAGGGCACCGTGCGGCTCGCGCGCGGATTGACCTCGAGGATGTACACCACGCCGTCCTTCACCGCGTATTGCACGTTCATGAGGCCGACGACCTTCAACGCCAGCGCAAGCGCGTTCGTCTGGCGGCGGATGTCCGCGACGATCTCCTTGGACAAGGTATGCGGCGGCAGCGCGCAGGCGCTGTCGCCCGAGTGAATGCCCGCTTCCTCAATGTGCTCCATGATGCCGGAGATATAGACGTCTTTCCCGTCCGAAAGGGCGTCGACGTCGACCTCGATGGCGTTGGAGAGATAGGAGTCGATCAGCAGCGGGTTGTCGCCCGTCGCCTTCATGGCGCTGCGGATATATTCCGACACGCCGGCTTCGTCGTAGACGATGCGCATCGCCCGCCCGCCGAGCACGTAGGACGGACGAATGACGACTGGATAGCCGATGCGGTTCGCCGCGGCGCGCGCTTCGTCGGCGTTGCGCGCGGTGCCGTTGGCCGGCTGGCGCAGCTTGAGGTCTTCCAGCAGGCGCTGGAAGCGCTCGCGGTCCTCGGCGAGGTCGATGGCGTCCGGCGATGTGCCGAGAATGGGAATCCCGGCCGCTTCGAGCGCATGGGCAAGCTTCAGCGGCGTCTGGCCGCCGAGTTGCACGATCACGCCGAGCACCTTGCCGTTCGACTGTTCGGTGGTGATGAGCTCGATGACGTCTTCGGCGGTCAGCGGCTCGAAGTAGAGACGGTTCGACGTGTCGTAATCGGTGGACACGGTCTCGGGGTTGCAGTTGACCATGATGGTCTCGAACCCGGCGTCGCGCAGCGCAAAAGCGGCGTGGACGCAGCAGTAATCGAACTCGATGCCCTGGCCGATACGGTTCGGTCCGCCGCCGAGAATGATGACCTTGTCCTTCGCCGAAGGTTCGGATTCGCACTCGGGCTCGTTGAGGCCGTCGCCTTCGTAGCAGGAGTACATGTACGGCGTCGGCGAGGCGAACTCGGCCGCGCAGGTGTCGATGCGCTTGAACACCGGGCGCACGCCGAGCTGATGGCGCAGCTTAAAGATGTCGGCAGCCTTCTTGCCTGTGAGCTCGGCAAGGCGCGAGTCCGCGAAACCCATCTTCTTGAGGCGCAGGAGACCCTGACGGTCGGAAGGAAGTCCCTTCGCGCGCAACTCGGCTTCGGTATCGACGATGGCTTTCAGCTGGGCGACGAACCACGGATCGAACTTGGTCGCGCGGTGCACGTCATCGGCGCTCATGCCGGCGCGCAGGCCCTGCGCGGCGACGAGCAGGCGGTCCGGGCGCGGCTTGGTCATGGCCAGGCGCAGCGCGTCCTTGTCCAGGGTCGGCGCGCCGCTGTCGTCGAGCGAGATCTCGTTGAGGCCGTTGAGGCCGGTTTCCAGCGAGCGCAGGCCCTTCTGCAGGCTTTCCGCGAAGGTGCGGCCCACGGACATGGCTTCGCCCACCGACTTCATGCTGGTGGACAGCAAGGGGTCGGCGTCCGGGAACTTCTCGAAGGTGAAGCGCGGGATCTTCGTGACAACGTAATCGATGGTCGGCTCGAAGGATGCCGGCGTCGCCTTGGTGATGTCGTTGGTGAGCTCGTCGAGGGTGTAGCCCACCGCGAGCTTGGCGGCGATTTTCGCGATCGGGAAGCCGGTGGCTTTCGACGCCAGGGCCGAGCTGCGCGACACGCGCGGGTTCATCTCGATGATCGTCATGCGGCCGTCGGCGGGATTGATGGCGAACTGGACGTTCGAGCCGCCGGTGTCGACGCCGATTTCGCGCAAGCACGCAATCGAGGCGTTGCGCATGATCTGGTATTCTTTGTCCGTGAGCGTGAGGGCCGGAGCGACGGTGATGGAATCGCCGGTGTGCACGCCCATCGGGTCCACGTTTTCAATCGAACAGATGATGATGCAGTTGTCCGCCTTGTCGCGGACGACTTCCATCTCGTACTCTTTCCAGCCGAGCACGGATTCTTCGACGAGCACGGTGCCCACCGGAGACGCCGCGAGGCTGGTGCCGACGATATGTTCGAATTCCTCGGTGTTGTAGGCGATGCCGCCGCCTTCGCCGCCGAGGGTGAAGGACGGGCGCATGATCGCGGGCAGGCCCACGAACTTCATGGCCTCCCGGGCTTCCTCCAGCGACTTCACCATGACGCTGCGCGGGCTCTCGAGGCCGATCTTGCTCATGGCGTCGCGGAACAGCTCGCGGTCTTCGGCCTTCATGATGACGTCGCGCTTGGCGGCGATCATCTCGACGCCGAACTTCTCGAGCACGCCGGTGTCGGCGAGCTTCATGGCGGTGTTGAGCGCGGTCTGGCCGCCCATGGTGGGAAGCAGCGCGTCGGGACGCTCCTTCTCGATGATCTTGGCGACGATCGCCGGGGTGATGGGTTCAATGTAGGTCGCGTCCGCCATCTCGGGATCGGTCATGATCGTGGCGGGGTTGGAGTTCACCAGGATGACGCGGTAACCCTCTTCGCGCAGCGCCTTACAGGCTTGCGCGCCGGAGTAGTCGAACTCGCAGGCCTGGCCGATGACGATCGGCCCGGCGCCGATGATCATGATGCTCTTGATATCTGTACGCTTCGGCATCGGCTCACTACGCCTTTTTCTGATCGGCCATCAGCTTCGTGAAGCGATGGAACAGATAATGACTATCCTGCGGGCCCGGCGAGGCCTCCGGGTGGTACTGCACGCTGAACACCGGCTTGTCGGTGGCGCGCATGCCTTCGACGATGCCGTCGAACAGGCTCTTGTGGGTCTCGATCACGTTCTTGGGCAGAGTCGAACGGTCGACGCAGAAGCCGTGGTTCTGCGAGGTGATCTCCACCTTGCCGGTTTCCAGATCCTTCACCGGCTGATTGGCGCCGCGGTGGCCGAGCTGGAGCTTGTAGGTCTTCGCGCCGAAGGCCAGTGCGAGCAGCTGGTGGCCGAGGCAGATCCCGAACACGGGTTTGCCCGCGGCGATGATCTTCTGAATTTCAGGCACGGCGTAGACGCCGGTGGCCGCCGGATCGCCGGGGCCGTTGGAGAGGAACACGCCGTCCGGATTGTGGCGCAGGATATCCTCGGCGGTGGCGGTGGCCGGCACCACGGTCACTCTGCAGCCGGCGTCGGCGAGGCAGCGCAGGATGTTGCGCTTGGCGCCGTAATCGACGGCGACCACGTTGAAGGGGGCCGTCCTGCCGTCCTTCTCGAGATCGCCGTAGCCCTTTTCCTTCGACCACAGGGTCTGCGACCAGGTGTAGGTCTGGCTGCAGGAGACGTCCTTGGCGAGGTCCATGCCGTTGAGGCCGGGGAAGGCTTTTGCTTGTGCCTTCAGCGCATCTAAATCGAACTTGCCCGACGGCTCGTGGCAGATGACGCCGTTCGGCGCACCCTTGGCGCGGATGCGGCGGGTCAGGCGGCGGGTGTCGATTCCCGACAAACCAATAAGATCATTCGAGCGCAGCCAGGTGTCGAGGTGCTGCGCCGAGCGGTAGTTGGACGGATCGGTGATGTCGTCGCGCACGATGCAGCCGCGCGCGGCGGGCGTCATGCTTTCGAGGTCTTCGGGGTTAACGCCGACATTGCCGATGTGGGGGAATGTGAAGGTGATGATCTGACCGGCGTAGGAGGGGTCGGTCATCACTTCCTGGTAGCCGGTGATGGAGGTGTTGAACACCACCTCGCCGACCTTCGCCCCAGTGGCCCCGATTCCTCTCCCCCAAATGACCTCGCCGTCATCTAGAACGAGAACGGCCGTGGCACCGGAGGGTTGTTTCATCGGTCGGGTCAACTCGGCTTCAGGTTTGCGCTCATTCGCACCGTCCTTCCGCGAGGCGCGCGGCTGGGCAGTTGGGAACGGGTCGTCGTGTGTTTGGATGGCGCGCGGGCGAAAACGCACGCTATCCGGCGCGGTGTAAGCAAAGCGACCCTATGAGTCAAGTGCTTGGGCCGGCTGCGAGCATTGTGAACTATAAGTATGGTTTTAGATGCGTGAAGCTTTTGCAAAACCCGCGCGAATCGCGCTACGCTGACTCTTTCCGCAATAGAAATCCGAGTACGTGAACATGCTGCGCACCCGTTTGGCCGATGCGTTAAAGGACTCCCTGCGCGCGAAGGAAGAGCGCAAGGTCGGAACCATCCGCCTGATCCTCGCCGCCCTGAAAAGCAAAGATATCGACGCGCGCCCGTCGGGCAACAAGGAGGGCATCGGCGAGCCCGAAATCCTGCAAATGATGAACGGGATGATCAAACAGCGCCGCGAGAGCATCGAGATGTTCGAGAAGGGCAACCGTCCCGAGCTCGCCAAGCAGGAAGCCGAGGAGATCGAGGTCATCCAGAGCTTCATGCCCAAGCAGATGGACGAGGCCGAGGTGGCCGCGGCCGTGAAGGACGCCATCGCCGCGTCCGGGGCCGCGTCGGTGAAGGACATGGGCAAAGTCATGGCCGTGCTGAAGGAAAAGTACACCGGGCTGATGGACTTCTCGAAAGTGTCCGGCGTCGTGAAACAGCAGCTCGGGGCCTGATCCTTTCGCCCCGGCCGAGGTTGAGGCCTAATGGCGTTTCCGCCGAACTTCCTCGACGATATTCGCACCCGGCTGCCGGTCTCCTCGGTGGTCGGGCGCCGCGTGCGCCTGATCAAGCGCGGGCGCGAGTATGTGGGCCTGTCGCCTTTTTCCAACGAGAAGACGCCGTCCTTCACCGTCAACGACGAGAAGGGCTTTTACCACTGCTTCTCGACCCAGGAGCACGGCGATATCTTCACCTTCCTGATGAAGACCCAGAACCTGTCGTTCGTCGAGGCGGTGGAACGCCTGGCGGAAGAGGCGGGGCTGGAGATGCCGCGCGCGACGCCGCAGGAAGCCGCGGAGGCCGCGCGCGAGACCAAGTTGCGCGAAGCGGCCGAAGCGGGCTGCGCCTTCTTCGAGCAGATGCTGCACGCGCCCGAAGGCCGTCACGCGCTGGACTATTTGCGTAATCGCGGCCTCAGCGACGCGACCATCAAGCGCTTTCGCCTCGGTTACGCGCCGAACGGCAACCAGCTCAAAACCAAGCTGACCGCGCGGGGCCTCAAGGAAGACCTGCTCCTGGATGTGCGCCTGGTTTCGCCGGGCAAAGAGGGCCGGGAGTCCTTCGACTTTTTCCGCGACCGCGTGATGTTCCCGATTCTGGATATGCGCGGACGCCCGGTCGCTTTCGGCGGGCGCGTCATGGGCGAAGGCGAGCCCAAGTATCTCCATTCTCCGGACACGCCGCTCTTTCACAAGGGGCAGATGCTCTACAATTTCTCGCTGGCCCGGACCGCGGCCGGCGACAAGGGCGAGGTGATTGTCGCCGAGGGCTACATGGACGTGATCGGCCTGTCGCAGGCGGGTTTCACCCATGCGGTCGCGCCGCTCGGCACGGCCATGACGGAAGGGCAGCTGGCTATTCTTTGGCGGCTCGCGCCCGAGCCTATTCTTTGTTTCGACGGCGACCGCGCCGGACGGGCCGCGGCCCTCAGGGCGGCCGAACGCGCCCTGCCGCTGCTCAAGCCCGGATTATCGTTGCGCTTCGCCCTGATGCCGGCGGGCAAGGACCCGGACGATATTTGCCGGCGCGAGGGCGCCGCGGCGATGCAAGCCGTGCTCGCGGCCGCCATTCCCCTGTCCGAAGTCGTCTGGCAGCAGCTTCTGGCGCAGAACCCGGCCGATACCCCGGAACGGCGCGCCGGGTTGGAGCGGGCCGCCCAGGCCAAGGCCGGCGTCATTGGCGACGAGAGCGTCCAGGCGCAATACCGCCAGCACTTCCGGAACCGGCTTTTCGAGCTTTTCCGGGCCCCGCGGACATTCCCGGGCGGCTCGGCCGGCGCCAAGGGGAAGGGTTTCCGGCCGGGCCCGGGAGCGAAGGGCGCGACTCCGGGACGCTTTGCCGGATTCCCGCCCCCCCGCCCCGCCGGGGACCCCGACAACGCCCGAAAGGTCCGGGAACGGATTCTGCTGGCTACCCTGCTGACACACCCTGATATTTTCGACCATGTGGAAGAGCGCCTGGGCCGCCTGGATTTCGCCGACTCGCGCCTTGACTTGCTGCGCCAAACCGCATTAATCCACGTCGCCC
>JAYSFT010000175.1:0-6589 GCA_041913245.1 Rhodospirillaceae bacterium
GGATAGAGCGAACCGTCGGCGCCGATTTCCGTCTCGTGCGACATCATTTCGATGCGCCCCTCGACCGCGCCGGTCTTGGTGTTGATCTTGAAGATATTCGCGTTCTCGTCGAGGGTCGCGCCGCCCTTGGCCGCGACGCCGGCATAGACGCTGCCGTCGGGGGCCGCCGCAACGCTATAGAGGCGTCCGCCGATCAGCTTCTGGCCCAGGTACTTCTCGTCCTTGTCGAACCACTGCACGCGGCCGTTCTCGCGATCCGCGACAAAGATCCGGCCCTCGGTCCCGATGGTCACGTCATGCGGCAGGACGAATTCGCCGTTTCCCTTGCCCTTCGCGCCCCAGGTCTTCACGCGCTTGCCGTCCTGGGTGTATTCCAGGATCCGCGCGTTGCAGTAGCCGTCGGAAACGAGCACGTTGCCGCCGGCCGGGAACGCCACGCCGGTCACGCTGCAGAAGGGACGCTTTTCGTCGGGGATTTCGCCGACGGTGATTTCCAGCAGCGCCTTGCCCTCGGCCGAGAACTTGCGGACCTTCGAGGTGTTGGCGTCGGTGGTCCAGACGTTGCCTTGCGGATCGACATGGATGCTGTGCGGGATGGTGTACATCCCCTTGCCGAAGCTGCGCAGGATCTTGCCGGTCTTGTCCACGACCACGATCGGGTCGCCGTCTTTCGGGCGGTGCAGGATGTAGATGTTGCCGGCCTTGTCGGCCGCCATCGCCGAAACCATGCCGAGCTTCATCGGCACCTTGATTTCCGTGCTCTCCATGGGGAGCAGCGGCACGGTCTTGATCATTTCGACGAGACTGGCGTTGAGCACCTTATCTTCCGGCGACAGTTCGCGCCGCGGCGCGGTGGCCGGCGCCTGGGCCACGGCCTGACCGGCCAACGACAGGACAACAAAAGCGGCGGCGAGTGACGCAATGCGCATGGAAAACCCTCCCCTGGGATGAACTCTGCATAAGCTGATGATCGGCGCGCGATCTTCCGCCCATCATACCCAAGATTGGAAGCCGCCAAAGCGGTTTAGGCCGCGTTTTCGGCCTGTTCCAGTTCGCCCTCAAGGGCCATCCAGGCCTCCTCCGCCTCCGCCAGGTCCTTCTCGATGCGTCCCATTTCCTTTTGGACTTCGAGCGCCTTGGCGGCGTCGGCATAGAGTTTGGGGTCGGCGAGCCTGGCGGCCAGCTTCGCTTTTTCACCTTCAAGCCTGGTCGCCTTGGCGGCGGCCTGGTCGACTTTCTTCTTGAGCGGCGCGAGGTTCTGACGGCGTTCGGCGGACTTCTGGCGCTGCGCCTTGCGATCGTCCTCGCCCGGCGGCGCCTGCGTTTTCTCGGGCGCCTTGTCGCGCGCCTGCAATGTCCGGGCGCGGTAATCGTCGAGGTCGCCTTCGAAATTCACGACTTTGCCGTCTTCCACGAGCCACAGGCGATCGGCCGTCATTTCGATGACGCTGGGATCGTGACTGATGATCACCACGGCGCCTTCGAAGGCGTTGATGGCCTGCGCGAGGGATTCGCGCGTGTCCATGTCAAGATGGTTGGTCGGCTCGTCCAGAAGCAGGATATGCGGCTTTGCGAGCGTCATCAGCGCGAACAGAAGGCGCGCCTTCTCGCCACCCGACAGCTTGCCGATCTGCGTTTGCGCGCGCTGCTGGGTGAACCCGAACCGCCCCAGATGGTTGCGCGCCTGTTGTTCGCTCGCCTTTTCGAGGCGGCGCATCATTTCGACGACGGGCGTCACGGACAGGTCGAGTTCGTCGGCCTGGTGCTGCGCGAAGTAGCCGATGCGGAGCTTCGACGAGCGCGAAACCTCGCCCGACATCGGCGCGAGGCGGCCGGCCAGCAGCTTCACGAGCGTGGACTTGCCGTTGCCGTTGGCGCCGAGAATGCCGATGCGGTCCTCGTTGTCGAGGCGCAGCGAGATATTGTGCAGGACGATCCTGTCGCCGTAACCGATGTTCACATGGTTCAGCGCGTACAGCGGCGGGGCGAGTTCGTCGATCTCCGGGAAGCTGAGATCGATGGACGCTTCCTCGTGGTGCTCGGCGATGGGCTGCAGGCGTTCAAGCATCTTGATGCGCGACTGCGCCTGCTTGGCCTTGGACGCCTTGGCGCGGAAGCGGGCGATGAACCCTTCGAGCTCCGCCCGGCGCGCCATCTGCCGGGCGCGCAGCTTCTCGTTCTGTTCGAGCTGCATGCGCCGCGTGGCCTCGAAACGGTCGTAGTTGCCCTGATAGAGCGTCATCTTTGCATTCTCGAGATGCAGGATGGCGTTGACGGCGCGATTGAGCAGGTCGCGGTCGTGGCTGACCATCAGGATCGTGCCGGGATAATGCTTCAGATATTCTTCGAGCCACAACGTCGCTTCGAGGTCGAGGTGGTTGGTGGGCTCGTCCAGCAGCAACAATTCAGGCTGCGTGAACAGCAGGCCCGCGAGCGCCACGCGCATGCGCCAGCCGCCCGAATACGAACCGCAAGGGCGCTGCTGCGCCGCTTCGTCAAAACCAAGGCCCGAGAGGATCGACGCCGCGCGCGACGGCGCGCTGTAAGCGTCCTTGTCCGCGAGCCGCGTGTGAATCTCGGCGATGCGATAGGGATCCGTCGCCGTCTCGCTTTCCGCCATCAGCGACACGAGTTCGGTGTCGAAGGCGAGCACGGTGTCGATCAGGCTTTTGTCGCCGCCCGGCGCTTCCTGCCGGGTGATCCCGATCCGCCAGCGGCGCGGCACTTCGATGCCGCCGCTTTCCGGAGCGATATCGCCGCAGATCAAACGCAGGAGGGTCGTCTTGCCCGTCCCGTTGCGGCCCACAAGGCCGACCCGGTCGCCGACATTGACGGACGCGCTGACCTCTTCAAGAAGAAGCCGGGGGCCGATACGGTAGGTAAGATTGTCGATACGCAACATGGGCGCGCCGTTTACCATAGGTGCGGCGTCATGCCACGGGTCAAACGACAGGAGTGCTTGAAGATGCCGCGCCGGATCCTTCTCGTCATGGCGGCCGCCTTCCCCCTGCTCGCGCCTTGGGCCGCGCCTTGGGCCGCGGCCGAACCGGGCATCAAGGTCGAGGATCCGTGGGTCCGCGTGACCTTCGGCCAGTCCCGGGCGACGGCCGGTTACATGGCCCTGATCGACCAGTCCGGGAAGGGCAATACCCTGGTGGGGCTGGAAATGGCCGGCGGCGCCAAGGCCGAGATCCATGAGACCGCCGTGGATGGGGATATCGTCAAGATGCGCATGGTGAAGGCCCTGACGGTGCCCGCGGGCGGGCGGGCCGAACTGACCCCAACGGGGGGCCATATCATGATCATGGGCCTGACCGGCCCCTTGAAGATGGGCGAGACCCTGCCCATCAAGCTCAAGTTCGCCGACGGCTCTGAAATGATGGCTTATTTCGCGGTCCGGACCAACTAAACCGGGCCCGCGATTCCCGTTTCGTTAACCTTTTGGGCCGAAGGTCATGTCCTTCACTTTCCCGGAAGGACTGCGGCCATGGGCCTCGCGCTTCAAAGCCTCGAAATGCCCCACCTGATCCCTGTCATGCAGGATTCGGGCAATTCGCTGACCTTCCTGGTGGATGACCTTCAGGCGCGCCGCTTTGAGAGCCCCGCCCACACCGAGTCCAGCGCCGATCTCGAGGACTGGATGAACGCTTTGCAGCGGCAGGAGCGGCCTCTCGTCGCCTCGACCCAGGGCCGCGCCAACCTCGAAGCCTGGCTCGAACTGGTCAACGCCTGAACGGCGCTATTCCTTTTTGATCGTCGTCGACGACCCATCCGGCGTGATGGTGCGTTCGATCGTGGTCGAAGACCCGCCGGTGGAGCTTGCGCCGCTGCGGTTGGCGTTGCCGAAGAACAGGAAGGCGCCGAGACCGACGATCACGACCAGGCCGCCGACGATGAAGTACAGGCCGTTGTTGCCGCCGCCGTTTGAAGTATCACTCATTCGAGAACTCCCTTGTGACCTCGTCCGAAAGCGTAAATGCGCGTGGCGCGGAGCGGGTTCCATGCGCCGCGGGGACCGCAATCAGCGAATGAGATCGTCGTCGAATGCTTGACCAGGGCGTGTCTTCGGCCGCCGTTCCACCGAAAAGGTATCGTCCTCGAGGAAACGCGAGGTTTCGGGCCCGCGGCTTTCGCGGGTCCGGCCGGCGGCGGGACACGGCGCGCGGCGCGGCTTCGCCTGCGGCGCGCGTGCGGGTTGAGGTGATTTTCGCTTCATGGCGGCAGAACGTCCGCCGCCGCGCAAAGTTTCAGCGCGCGAGCCAGCGCGCCGCGCCTTTTCCGGCCGCGCGTCCCGTCGCCAGACAGGCCGTGAGCAGGTAGCCCCCCGTGGGCGCTTCCCAATCGAGCATTTCGCCGGCGAGGAAAACTCCCGGAAGCGCGCGCGCCATCAGGTTTTCATCGACGGCGCCGAAGGAGGCTCCGCCGGCGCTGCTGATCGCCTCCGCGATGGGGCGCGCCGCGCGAAGCGGCACCGGCAGCGCCTTGATGGCGCCGGCGAGCGTGCGCGCGTCGGCGCGGTCGGCGTCAGGCAGCAATTCGCGCACAAGCCCGGCTTTCACGCCTTCAAGGCCGCCCGCCTTGCGCAGATAGGTCGCGAATGAAGCGCGGCCGCGCGGGCGCGAAAGCGCGTCGAGGAGCTGACGTTCGGTGCGCTCGGGGCGCAAATCGACATGTTGAAGCGAAACCCCCTTCGCCGAAATCTCGTCGCGCGCCCGCGCGGAAATCCCATAGACAAGCCCGCCCTCGACGCCGGTGGCGGTGACGATGAATTCGCCTTGCCGGCGGCCGATCGCCGCGGGCTTCACCGGCGCGCCGGCGAAACGCGCGCGGAAGTGATCGCTCCAGCCGACATCGAAACCGCAATTCGACGCCAGAAGCGGCGCGACATCGATCCCCTTCCCGCGCAGGATCTCGATCCAGGCCCCGTCGGAGCCGAGCTGCGGCCAGGAGCCGCCGCCGAGCGCGAGGACCGTGGCGGACGCGGGGCGCGCCGCCGCGCCGGCCGGCGTGTCGAACCTGAGCGCGCCGTCCTTCGTCCAGCCGGTCCAGCGGTGGCGCATGTGCAGGCGCACGCCCTGCCCCCGCAAGCGCCGGAGCCAGGCGCGCAAAAGCGGCGCGGCTTTCATCTCAAGGGGAAAAACACGCCCCGAGGTCCCGACAAAGGTCTCGATCCCAAGACCGTGGATCCAGGCGCGAATATCGTCCGGCCCAAAGGCGTCGAGAAAGGGCGCGAGCACGTCCTCGCGCGCGCCGTAGCGGGCGCGAAAGGCGGCCGCGGGTTCCGTATGGGTGATATTGAGGCCGCCCTTGCCGGCCATGAGGAACTTGCGCCCGGCCGAAGGCATGGCGTCGTAGACGTCCACGGCATGTCCCGCCTCGGCAAGGACCTCGGCGGCCATCAAACCGGCGGGGCCGGCGCCTATGATTGCAACGGATGCGGCACGTTCCATGGGCCGCATATAGCACGCGGCGCGCTCCCGCACCCGAATTTGGTGCGGACGCGCGCGCGCATCGCTCTCTACTTGATCGTCGGGATGAAGAAGTCCGCGCCGGCGCGGATGCCGGTCGGCCAGCGCGAGGTCACGGTCTTGATCTTGGTGAAGAACTTCACGCCTTCGGTGCCGTGCTGGTTGGTGTCGCCGAACGCCGAGGCCTTCCAGCCGCCGAAGGTGTGGAACGCGACGGGCACCGGGATCGGCACGTTCACGCCGACCATGCCGACGTTGACGCGGCGGGTGAACTCGCGGGCGGTGTCGCCGTCGCGGGTGTAGATCGACACGCCGTTGCCGAAGTCATGTTCCGAGGGAAGCTTGAGGGCGGCGTCGAAGTCGCTCACGCGCGCGATGGACAGCACGGGTCCGAATATCTCTTCCTTGTAGATGCGCATGTCCGGAGTCACGCGGTCGAACAGGCTGCCGCCCATGAAGAAGCCGTTTTCATAGCCCTGCAACACGCTCGGCTTGCGGCCGTCGATGGCGAGATCGGCGCCTTCCTTGACGCCGAGGTCGATGTAGCCCCGCACCTTCTCCATGTGCGCCTTGGTGACCAGCGGGCCGAAGTCCGCGTCGTTCGAAGTCGAGATGCCGACCTTCAAAGACTGCACGCGCGGTTCGAGGCGCTTGCGCAGCGCATCGGCGGTCTTGTCGCCGACGGGCACGGCCACCGAGATCGCCATGCAGCGTTCGCCGGCCGAGCCGTAGCCCGCGCCGATCAGCGCGTCCGCGACCTGGTCGAGGTCCGCGTCCGGCATCACGATCATATGGTTCTTGGCGCCGCCCATGGCCTGCACGCGCTTACCGTGCGCGGTGCCGGTGCTGTAGATGTAGCGCGCGATGTCGGTGGAACCGACGAAGCTGACGGCCTGAATGACCGGGTCGGTGAGGATCGCATCCACGGCTTCCTTGTCGCCGTTCAGGACGTTCAGCACGCCCGGAGGCGCGCCGGCGGCGAGCATCAGCTCGGCCAGGCGCATCGGCACGCTCGGATCCTTCTCCGAGGGCTTCAGGACGAAAGTGTTGCCGCAGGCGATGGCGATGGCGAACATCCACATCGGCACCATGGCCGGGAAGTTGAACGGCGTGATGCCGGC
>JAYSFT010000176.1:0-6490 GCA_041913245.1 Rhodospirillaceae bacterium
CCCTGCGAGCCGATGTAGATCCACGAGCCGGCCGTCATCTGGCCGTACATCATCAGGCCCTTCTTATCGAGCTCGTTGAAATGCTCCCACGTCGCCCAGCGCGGCACGAGGTTGGAGTTCGCCAGCAGCACGCGCGGCGCATCCGCATGAGTCTTGAACACGCCGACCGGCTTGCCGGACTGGATGAGCAGGGTTTCGTCCTTCTCCAGGCGCTTCAGGGTCGCGACGATACGATCGAAAGAGTCCCAATCGCGCGCGGCGCGGCCGATGCCGCCGTACACCACCAGCTCTTCCGGCTTCTCGGCGACTTCGGCGTCGAGATTGTTCATCAGCATGCGCAGGGGCGCTTCCGTCACCCAATATTTGGCGTTCAGTTCGGTGCCGCGCGGCGCGCTGATCTTACGGGCGTTGTCCAGACGCTTCATGTGATGTCCCCTTGAGGTCGGTTATTTTTGGTGAAATCGAGGCAGGCGTTCAGCACCTGCGTGAGCGCCGCGCGCATCGGCGCGGCGGTGTTCGCATCGTATCCGACGGGCCAGCCCTTCTCATCGACCGGACCGTTGCATTCCTTCAAGTAACCGCGGCACGCGAGTTCCATCTGGATCGCATGCACGTTGCCGGCTGGCCGGCCGTAGTGGCGCGTGATGTAGCCGCCCTTGAAGCGGCCGTTCACGATATGGCTGTAGCTCGTCCTGGCGCAGGCGCCGGCGACGGCCGTTTCCAATGCGGGATCGCACGACTTGCCGCTGTTGGTGCCGATATTGAAGTTCGGCAGCTCACCCTCGAACAGCCGCGGCACAACCGAGCGGATGGAATGGCAGTCGTAAAGCACGATGCGCGGATGGCGGGCCCGGAGGCGCGCGATCTGCTTCTCCAGCGCGGCGTGATACGGGTCGTAATACCGCGCGCGGCGGCGCGCGATCTCGGCGTCGTCCGGCGCCTGGCCCTCTTTGTAAAGCGGCTCGCCGTCGAAGGTCGTGGTCGGACAAAGCTCGGTCGTGGCTTGACCCGGATAAAGCGACGCGCCGGTCGGATCGCGGTTCACGTCGATCACGCTGCGCGACAATCCGGTCCGCACGATGCTTGCGCCCAGTTCACGCCCGAAGTCGTACAGCTTCTCGATATGCCAGTCGGCGTCTTTCCGCGCGATCCAGGGCGAGACCAGCTTGGATTCGATATCGGCGAGTTCCGTGCCGGTGTGCGGCATGGATAGGATCAGGGGCGCGTCGCCCTCGGCGACGGTCAGCCAGGCGGGGCTCATGCAATCGCCTCCGGCAGTTTCACGCCTTTCACCGCGTCGCTCAGTGCGCCCGAGCGCACCAGATGAAGCGCCTTCTGGATGTCGGGATGGAAATAGCGGTCGTCATCCAGCTTCGGCACTTCGGCGCGCAGACGTTTGCGCACCGTTTCCAGCGGCGCGCTGGAGGCGAGCGGCGCCAGGAAATCGCACGCCTGGGCGGCCGCCAGGAGTTCGATGGCGATCACGGCGCTCGCGGTTTCGGCCATCGGCAGCAGGCGGCGCGCGCCGTGCGCGGCCATGGATACGTGGTCCTCCTGGTTGGCGGAGGTGGGAATGGAATCGACGCTCGCGGGATAAGCGCGCTGCTTGTTCTCCGACACCAGCGCCGCCGCGGTCACTTGCGGGATCATGAATCCGGAGTTGAGGCCGGGCTTCGGCGTCAGGAACGCCGGCAGGCAGGATAATGCCGGATCGATCAGCATGGCGAGGCGGCGCTCGGCGAGGGAGCCGATTTCGCAGATCGCCATGGCGATCATGTCCGCCGCGAAGGCCACGGGTTCGGCGTGGAAATTGCCGCCCGACAGGGCTTCGTTGTCATCGGCGAAGATCAGCGGATTGTCCGACACGCCGTTCGCTTCGGTGTCGAGGAAGCGCGCGGCGTTGCGCAGCATGTCCAGGCACGCGCCCATGACTTGCGGCTGGCAGCGCAGGCAGTAGGGGTCCTGGACGCGGCTGT
This sequence comes from Rhodospirillaceae bacterium, assembly GCA_041913245.1. GTDB lineage: Bacteria > Pseudomonadota > Alphaproteobacteria > Rhodospirillales > Rhodospirillaceae > SHVO01. The sequence goes on from JAYSFT010000176.1 coordinate 1,977, forward strand.
CGTTGACGAGGTGCGACGCGCGGATCGCGCTGCCGTCCATGAGCGCGCGGTAGGTATCCGCGGCTTCGATCTGGCCCTTGTGCTTGCGAAGCGCATGGATGCGCGGATCGAAGGGTGTGTTGGAGCCCTTCGCGCCGTCGGTGGTCAGCGCGCCGGTCACGACGGCGGCCTGGAACAGCGTTTCGGCTTCGAACAGGCCCGCGAGGCCATAGGCGGTGGAGAACTGCGTGCCGTTCAGGAGCGCAAGGCCTTCCTTGGCGCCAAGGGTGATCGGCGCGAGACCTGCGTTTTCCAAGGCGTCGGCGGCATTCATGCGGCCCTTGGGCGTGAACGCTTCGCCGACGCCGATCATGACCGACGTCATATGCGACAGTGGCGCGAGATCGCCCGAAGCGCCCACCGAACCCTGGTTCGGAATGACCGGGATGATGTCGTGCCTGATCATCGCCTCGAGCATGTCGAGGGTCTCGGGCCGCACGCCCGACGCGCCCTGGCCGAGGCTCGCGAGTTTCAGCGCCATCATCAGGCGCGCGACATTCGTGGGCATCGGCTCGCCTACGCCGGCCGCATGCGACAGCACGATGTTGCGTTGAAGCTGGGTGAGATCGGCGTCCGCGATCTTCACGCTCGCCAGCTTTCCGAATCCGGTGTTGATGCCGTAAACCGGCGCGCCCTTGGCGATGATGCGTGCGACGGCCGCCGCGCTCTTTTCAACGGCGGGGCGGCAGGCGGGATCGAGCGCCGCGCCCGCGCCTCGGTAAACCGCGCGCCAGTCGGCGAGGCTGGTCGCGCCCGGCTTCAAGACAACGCTCATTGGCCTCTCCAGACACGCGCATGCAGGGGGTTGAAGCCCATGCGATAGACCAGTTCCGCCGGCCGCTCGATGTCCCAGATCGCGAGATCGGCGCTCTTGCCCGCTTCCAGCGTGCCGATCTCGCCGGACATGCCCAGCGCCCTGGCCGCCTCGCGCGTCACGCCGGCCACGCATTCATCCACGGAAAGACGGAACAAGGTGGCCGCCATGTTCATGGACATGAGGATCGAGGTGAGCGGCGAGGTGCCGGGGTTCGAATCCGTCGAAACCGCCATGGGCACGTTGTATTGACGGAACAGCGCGATCGGCGGCCGGCGCGTGTCGCGCATGAAATAGAAGGCGCCCGGCAGCAGCACGGCGACGGTGCCCGCTTTGGCCATCGCCGCGACGCCGGCCTCGTCGGTGTGTTCCAGGTGGTCGGCGGACAGGGCTTTGAACTTCGCGGCCAGCATGGCGCCGCGCAGGTTCGAAAGCTGATCGGCGTGTAATTTGACCGGCAGATTGTAGGCGGCCGCCGCCTCGAAAACCCGCGCGACGTCTTCCGGCGAGAAGGCGATGCCCTCACAGAAGGCGTCGACGGCGTCGGCGAGGTTTTCTTTCACCACCGCCGGCAGCATCTCGTCGACCACGGAATCGATATAGGCGTGTTTGTCGCCGTTGGCTTCGGCCGGCACCGCGTGCGCGCCGAGGAAGGTGGTGCGGATCGTCACGGGACGTTCGCCGCCCAGTTGGCGCGCGGCGCGCAGCGCCTTGGTTTCGCTTTCAAGGTTGAGGCCGTAGCCCGATTTTACTTCTACCGTCGTGACGCCTTCGGCCATCAGCGCGTCGAGGCGCGGCAGGGTCTGGCGCACGAGTTCGGCCTGGTCGGCGTCGCGCGAGTGTTTGACGGTCGAGACGATGCCGCCGCCGGCGCGCGCGATTTCCTCATAAGTCGCGCCCTTCAGGCGCAATTCGAATTCATGGGCGCGGTCGCCCGCATATATAAGGTGGGTATGGCAGTCGATGAGGCCCGGGGTGATCCAGCGGCCTTCGCAGTCCGTGATCTCGCCCCGTTTCATCGCGGCGGGCAGGTCGGCTTCGGGGCCGGCGTAGGCGATGCGGCCGTCCTTCACGGCGATCGCGCCCTTTTCGACCAGTCCGAGGCCTTCGAGTCCCGGTGCGACGGTCGCGAGGCGGGCGTTACGGAAAAGCCTTTCCGCGGCGCGCGATTTTGTGCCCTCTGGCATGTGAATTCCCGGTTTCCAAGACGTCCCGACCCGGATAATGTATAGACATATTCAGATCGAAAGCAAGCCGACTCCCGACTCTAAAGGGGTTTAGCTCATTTCAAAGGACCCGCTGATGACCGTCATCCACGCCGCCCAGGCGCTCACCCCCCTCGGATGGAATTCCGACGTGCGGGTCGTGATCGCGGCCGGGCGGATCGTGTCGGTCACCGCGAACACGCCCGCGCGCGACGGCGACGAGCAGCACGCGATCCTGCTGCCGGCGATGTCCAATCTGCATAGTCATGCATTCCAGCGCGCCATGGCCGGGCTCACCGAGCTGCGCGGCCCCAGCGAGGACAATTTCTGGAGTTGGCGCGATCTCATGTATCGCTTCGCGCTCGAGATCTCGCCGGAACAGGTCGAGGCCGTCGCCGCCCAGCTCTATGTGGAAATGCTCGAAGCCGGCTTCTGCCGGGTCGGCGAGTTCCATTATCTGCACCACGACCGTGACGGAAAACCCTATTCCAACGTCGCCGAGATGGCCTCGCGTGTCGCCGCCGCGGCCGGTGAAACCGGGATCGGCCTCACGCTTCTGCCGGTGTTCTATGCGCACGCCGGCTTCGGCGGGCTCGCGCCGCGCGACGATCAGCGGCGTTTTATCAATGACGTGCGCGGCTATAACCGCCTGCTGGAAGGCTGCCGCGCGGCGGTGAAGCCGTTGGGGACCGGCATCGTCGGCGTCGCGCCGCATTCCTTGCGCGCCGTGACGCCCGACGAATTGAAAGATGTGGCCGGGATGGCGGGCGATGCGCCCATCCATATCCACATCGCCGAACAAACCGGAGAGGTCGACGCCTGCGTCGCCTGGTCCGGTCAACGTCCCGTCGAATGGCTGCTCGACCACAACGACGTCGGCGAACAGTGGTGCCTGGTGCACGCGACGCACATGACCGACGGCGAAACCATGCGCATGGCGCGCTCCGGCGCCACGGCCGGTTTGGCGCCGATCACCGAAGCCAATCTCGGCGACGGCGTCTTCAACGCGAAAGTCTTTGTCGCTCACGGCGGCCGTTACGGGATCGGTTCGGATTCCAACGTCCAGATCGGCATCGCCGACGAGTTGCGCATGCTCGAATACTCCCAGCGCCTGTTCAATCGCGCCCGCAACGTGATGGCGGCTCATGGCCATTCCACGGGCCGCGCGCTCTATGAAAGCGCGGTGGTCGGCGGCGCGCTTTCCGTCGGCACGCATCCCGGTGGTTTGTCGGCCGGCGCGCCCGCCGACATGTTCACCCTCCGGCGTGCGCAAACCGCGCTGGCGGCCCGCAAGGGCGACGATATCCTCGATACGTGGATTTTCACCGGCGGCGATTCGCCGGTCGATTGCGTGTGGGCCGGGGGCGGGAAAGTGGTCGCGGGCGGGCGTCATCGCCGCCGCGACGACATCGCACGCAAGTTCGCCGTCGCGATGCGTGAACTCAGCGCGCTCTAATCAGGCGCGCGCGCTTCTTTTCATGCGCGTCGCAACCGGCGCCTGATCCCGGCCGGCGGAGAGCGTCGCCTGGCGGCGCGCCGCCGCCAGCAGGAATGCGCGGAAATCCGAGCCGTACGGACGGTCCAGGGCCGCGCGGTCCCAGGCCAGGAAATAAGGTTCCGGCATGCTGAGGCGGCGGTCGAGCGGGATGACGAGGCGCTGGTGCTCAAGGTCGTCCATGATCATCGACATTTGCGCCAATACGAAGCCGCCGCCCGCCACCGCCGCGTCGAGGCCCGACGCGGACAGCGAGAAGGTGAGTTCTCCGGCGGCTTTCGGCGCCGGCTCGGCGACGCTCTGGGCCCAATCGGCCCACGACGGCGCGGTCGAATGACGGATGTCCCATTCGATATCGATGAGCGGTCCGGCCAGGATGTCGGCCGGCGTGCTGACCGGATACTTGGCCAGGACCTGCGGCGCGCAGGCCGGCACCACCGTATCCGTGAAAAGTTCGGCGAAGTGATCGTACTTGCGCGCGTCGGTGCCGTAGGACAGGCGGAAGTCGATGTGATCGTTCTGCAGCGCGGCTTCCTCATCCGTGCCGATCAGGCGAATCGTCGCGTTCGGGTGCGTCGCGCGCCAGTCCTGGACCAACGGCCGCAGCCAGCGCATCGCCAGGGACGGCAGCGCGCTGATGACGATGCCGGGCTTGGTGCGGGCCAGCTGCAGCGTGTCCTGCGCCAGGCGCAGCTGATCGAACGCCACGCGCACCCGCTCGTAATACATCCGGCCCCACGACGTCAGGCTCAGCGAACGGCCGCGCCGCTCGAACAGGCTCGCACTCAGGGCTTCTTCGATATTGTGGATTTGCTGGCTGATGGCGCCGGGCGAAACGCAAAGCTCCTCGGCGGCGGCGGTGACGCTGCCGCATCTCGCAACGGCCTCGAAGGCCTGTACCGCCCGCATGGTAGGAATAAGCACCACGGATCTGTCCCCCGGGTTTAGCTCAGTTAAAACA
>JAYSFT010000177.1:0-6489 GCA_041913245.1 Rhodospirillaceae bacterium
ATCCGGGCAAGGCGCGTATCGCAAAGAAAACCGTATTAGACGGCTTCCTTGAGTTCCTTGGCAGCGCGGAAAGCGACTTTCTTGCTGGCCTTGATCTTGATCTGTTCGCCGGTCGCCGGGTTACGGCCCATGCGCGCGGGGCGCTTGCGGACCTGCAGCACGCCGAAACCGCCGATACGGATCTTGTCACCTTTCTTGAGATGCTTCGTGAGCAGACCCACGAGGTCGGCGAGGATCTCACCCGACACTTTCTTCGACAGTTCATGCTTGTCGGCGAGCGTCGCCGCCAGATGCTTCAACGTGACAACCGCAGGCTTATCGGACGATGTGGCCATTTTTCCACCCCTGAATTGTTGATCGGCAAACCCCGACGGACGCCTTATTTATAAGGGTAACAGCGCCGTCTTGGCTGCACTCTTATCGCAGGTCCTGGAACCACGCAAGCGCAAGGACCACGGTTTAACGCATATTTTGCGACATTTTTTACAGGTCGTGTGCGCGATACGCCTTGCCTTTCGATGCAAACTGCACAGCGCGGGTTCGCCAAAGAGTCGCTGCGCGCCATGTGAACCTTAGGAAACGCGCCGCGCGCCGCGCGGTTGCAGCCGCGGGACGGCGCCCCGTCGGCGGCCGCGTCCATCTGCACCGGGCCTCGGCGCCGCGGTCGGATTTTCGCGAAGGTCAGGGCGCGCCGCCGCCTGTGGAAAACTCGCGTGCGGCACGGTGATGCGCCGGTGTCCGGGCGCGGAATTCCAGCGCGGCGTTAACCTCCGCGCCGACACAGACGACGTAGGCGCACACGTAGAACCACATCAGCAGGATGATTCCCGCCGCGAGAGAACCGAAGGTCTCATTGTATTTGCCGAAGCTGGAGACGTAGGCCGAAAATCCACCCGAGGCGATGACCCAAGACAGCGAGGACCTGGTACACGTCGCGCGGCAGCACGGAACGCACGAAGCCGAGATGCTCGCGGATCGTTTGCGGGTCCGCGATCAGCCCATAGAGTGAAACAGTCGCACCGAAGGTTGTCCTCCTTGACCTCTTTCCACACGGCGCGCGCAACGCTTCGCCACTCCTTGCGCAGGATGCCGAAAGAGATGCCGGCGGCGACCTTCTCTTGGCTCTTGGGCCGATAGCTCCTTGGAAACCATGTAAAATCAACGTGTTGTATTTCGCGTTGGTCCGGGCTTCGGTTTGCCCCCGTCAAGGCGCGCCGAGCGAAGGTCCGCCCCATAATTGCGAATCGTTCTTAATATCATTGCGAATCATTATTAGTTGGGCGTATGCTCCCTTGGTGCCGCGATCCGGCGGCGATCCCGATTGGAGAGCATATGTCACCTTCCGTCTCCTCGCGCCGCCTCTGCGCGCTCAGCACCTCCGAGCTTTTCATCCTCTGTTCGATCCGCCTGATCACGCAGGCGCGGCACGCCGGCGACGCGATCGAACCCTTGTGCCGCGAAGGCTTCGACGCGGCGCGCCTGACGATGGCCCACGCCCTGCATCTGTCCGCCGCCCTATGCATCATGGAGACGGCGTCCGGCCGACCGTTGGACGTCCACAACATCCGCTGCGCCGAGATCGGCCAAGACGAGGAACTCGTGCTCCAGATCCTCTTGCTGCTCCAGCACGAGAACGAGTTCGGCGCACGGCGTGTCCTGTGGCGCCTTTTGCCGCCGGCGGCGGCCCGCGTCGTCCTCAGCCATCTGGACGAGTTGGCGATCGGAATGGTCAGGGCGGGCCTCCATCTGCCGCAACTGCCCTACGCGCTGCGGCCCTGCCCGGCGGAAGCCCTGGCGGCGCGGCGGCTTGGCATCACGCCGGAGCGTGAACCGCAAGAAGGTTTCTGGATGAACTGACGCTCTGGAATTCCGGCAACCGCCGTGGGATGGTGAGGGATCGACATCTCAGCGGGACGCGTGTCGACAGCTATCATGACGGCGGCCCGCCCGTTCAAGACGATGATCCGTTCATTCTTCCGGCCTCATGCGGCCGGCCTTATCACCCTGCTTGCCGCCGCGGCGGCGGTATCCGGCGCGCAGGCGCAGAGCGCAGCCGCGCGGGCGCAAAGCGCAGCCGTTGTCCCGCCGCCGCCGTCGCGGGACGCCGACTCGCCGCCCCCGACGCCCTTCGTGATCAGCGAACATTGGTTCATGGGCGTAACCGGTCAGTTCGAGGGCCGTGCGCAGAAGGACGCCGACCTCGATTCCGCCACTGAAGGCGACATCGCCAATATCAAGCCGGGCGTAAAGCTGGCGTTCCTTTATGAAATGCCGGGTCAATTCCGGTTTTTCTCGGCCACCAAGATCAACCGCGACATCGCGGTGAACGAAGGCGCGGCGCCCGAGCATCGCGAATTGCTCGCCGAGCTCGACGAGTTCTATGTGCGCTGGATCCCCTTTCAAAACGCGATCGTGTCCGTCGGCCGTTCGCGCATGAACGATCCGCGCAACTGGCTGTTGGCCAGTTCGGACGACATGAACGACAACATCCAGCTTCAGTACCGCGACGACACCGATTTCTTTCAGGTTGTCGCGGCCGCGCGCGATCTGCTGCCGAGCAATCTGTTCGAACCGTCAGACCAGCATCGCAGCCTGAACTACGCCGCGACGTTCGAGCACAACTTCCCGAACGGCATGCGCGGCGGGGGTTTTCTGCTGCTGCAGAACCGCAAGGGCGAAAGCGGCGGCGTGGACCGCACCTATTTCGGCGCGCGTTCGCGCGGCACGGTCGCCTCCGGCCATATCGACTATTGGACCGACACCATCGTGCTGCGCGGAACGGCGGGAACCCTCCCCATGCGCTCCTACGCCTTCGACGCGGGCGTCATCTACAAGTTCCTCGACGCGCTGCAGTTCCATGTGGTGGGCAGCTACGCCTACGGCTCCGGTGACGGCAATGCGGCCGACGGCGTCGACCGCCGCTTCCGCCAGAGCGGACTCCAGGAGAACCGCTATCAATACGGCGGTGTGAGCCGCTTTAAGTACTACGGCGAATCGCTGAACCCGGAACTGAGCAACCTCGCCGTCGCCACGACCGCTGTCGGCTTCAAACCAGGCGCGCTCAGCTCCGTCGATCTCGTGGCTCACCACTATGAGCTGGCGCACGCCAACGGAGGGCTGATCGCCGGCCGTTTGAACCGTCAACCAACCGGCGCTTCGAACAACGCCGGCGATGCCGTCGACCTGGTGGTCGGCTATCGCGACCGGACCGCCGTGGAGTTCGAGTTTTTCGGGGGCTGGTTCATGCCGGGTCCGGCTTTCGGCGCCCACCGGACGGACAGCGTCTACGGGATGCTTAAGTTAAAGTACAACTTGAGCCCCTGACATCCGCCCCGCCCTCGTTCTAGGATCGCGGGGATTACATTTCCCTGGGGGACTTATGACTCACTTTCTGGTTACCGACGAGAAACCCGACGGCTACAAGCTCGAGGACATTCTTGACCTCGTGCGCAAGGACATGCTCACCCGCGCGCTGAAGATCGCCGATGACAAACGGTCGGAAGCCCAGCACGTCATGCGCAACAACATGAAGATCCTGGGCCTCATCAGCGAGGCCATTGCGCTCGCCGAGGATTCCTCGCGTGTTCTCGACAGAGCTTTCGGGGCCAACGCCAAGGGCGGGCCGCCGCGGATCGGCAAGGCCTAGCGGACAAATAAAAGGGGAAACGCCATGTTCAAATCAGGATCCATTTTAGGTCTCATTGCACTGGCGCTTCTCACGGCGCCCGCCGAGGCCGCCACCAAGGCCATCAAATTCGGCAGGCTGGTCGATGGTTCGGGCCGCGTTCAGGAGAACGTGACCGTCATCGTCACCGACAACAAGATCACCAACGTTTCGACCGGCGCGCCGCCGGCCGGCGCCGAAGTGATCGATCTGTCACGCTATACCGGCATCCCCGGCCTCATCGACGCGCACACCCACCTCACCTACGGACCGGACCCGCTGTTACGCGGCGGCCGCTCGAACGCGATCAACATGGTGCTGGGCCAGGACGCGCTGATGAAGACACTGGAAACCGGGGTCACCACCGTGCGCGACATGAATGCGTCGGAGTACATGGACATCTCCATGCGCGATCTCGTCAACATGGGCCGCTGGACGGGCCCGCGCATGTATGTCGTCGGGTGCGGCCTGCGCGCGACGCGCAGCCGCTACAATCCGGCAGGCAACGCTCTCGGCTGCGGCGAAGGCAACGGCCCGGATGAATTCGCGCGCGCGGCCCGTCAGCAGGTCGCGGCCGGCGCCGACTGGATCAAGATATTCGGATCCACCGGCAGCGGCGAAGACGTCACCGGCTTCCAAACCGTTACCTATGAAGAGATGAAAGCCGCCGTCGAGGTGGCGCACGCCATGGGCAAGCGCATCGCGATCCACAGCTACGGCCCCACCGGCGTGCACGACGCCGTCCGCGCGGGCGCGGACTCCGTCGAACACGGCGCCGACCTCGACGACGCCACGATCGCCGAGATGGCCAAGAAGAAGATATTCTTCGTACCCACCATCGATCACAACCGCTACTACTTCGATAACGCCGAGCGCTTCCGGTATCAGCCCGGTGCGAAGCAGAATCTCACCGACTATATCGAGCGGAACCTGGAAGCGACGCGCAAGGCCCTCAAAGCCGGCGTGCAGATCGTCATGGGGTCCGACGCGATCTACGACATGTTCGGCCAGAACACGCGCGAACTGGAATGGTTCGTCAAAGCCGGTATGACGCCCGCGCAGGCCTTGGCCTCCGCGACGACGACCGCCGCGCGCATGATGAACATGGAAAAACAGATCGGCAGCGTCGCGCCCGGCTACTTCGCCGACATCGTCGCGGTCGAAGGCGATCCGTTGAAGGACATCGGCGTCGTCATCAACAATGTGCGCTGGGTGATGAAGGACGGCGCCGTGGTCGTGGACAAGACGCGCAAATAAAAGGAGCTGCGCGCGGGCGTTAAACCCGCGCGCGCCGATTTTTCACCGACGACTTATTTCGCCGGAGCGTCCGGCGGATACTTGATGCCGAGCTGTTCCAGATAGGTCCCGTACCTGCTCGGGTCGTAATAGAACTTCTCCATCTGCGGACGCAGGAGGGTCATCAACTCCCGGTTCAGGTGGATCGCGGGCTTGTCGCTCGCGACCAGCACCGGCGCGTATTTCTCGTCCTTGGTCTGCACGTCGCGGAAGTAGGCCTTTGCGTTGGCCACCAGCGAGGGCGTCGTGGCGATGTCGAGAATCGTCAGCGCCAGCGCCTGCGCGCCGGCCAGCGCGCCCTTATGGGCAATCGGCGTCGTCATCGCCATCGCCGCGGTGACGTGATGGCCGGTGGTGTTCGGCACGTTCGCCGGATAACGCATGGTGATGGTCGGCACCGTCCACATGATGTCGCCGATATCATCGGACCCGCCGCCGCTCGAAGGCCCGCGGCTTTCCGGCGTCGATATCTTTTCGACTTCGGTCTTCAAGGGCTGGAGTTTGAAGCCGTTGGCTTCCTGCACCTGCTTGGCGAAGGCCTGATCCTCGGCGGTCCACTTCGGCATGCCGACGCGCACCATGTTCTGATGGGCCGCTTCCGCCAGCGGACGGTTACCCCAGTTCGGCGCGGCATAGCCGAGCACCTGGCGCGTGACCGTTGTCCCCGTGGCCTTGGCGGCGGCTTCGGAGATCTCATTGCCGAGATCGTAGAGCTCCTGGATCTGCTTGAACGTCCGTTCGCGGAAATAATACCAGACGGCGGCTTCTCCCGGCACGATGTTCGGCTGACCGCCGCCGTTGCTGATGATGTAATGGGAACGCTGGGTTATGGGCAGGTGCTCGCGGCGCATGTTCCAGGCGATGTTCATCAGTTCCACGCCGTCGAGCGCGCTGCGTCCCAACCACGGCGCGCCGGCGGCATGGGCGGTCTTGCCGTGGAACCGGTATTCCACCGACACGAGGCCGGTATTGCCGAGATCGCCCCAACCGACGCTGAAGTCGGATGAAACGTGAGTGAAGATGGACGCGTCCACGTCCTTGAACAGGCCTTCCTTCACATAGAAGGCTTTGGTCGCGAGCAGTTCTTCCGCCACGCCCGGCCAGATCATCAGGCGGGCCTTGATGTTGTTCTTGATCATCACATCGCGCGCGGCCAGTGCGGCCGCCACGACCAGCGGCATGCCGGAGTTATGGCCTTCGCCATGCCCCGGCGCGCCGTCGAGCATCGGTTTGATCTGCGGCGAGCCCGGCACCTGCGAAAGGCCGAGGAGACCGTCGATGTCGCTGCCCAGCGCGATGAGCGGGCCGCCCTCGCCCCATGTCGCCGTGAAGGCGGTGGGAATGCCGGCGACGCCGCGCGTGACCTTGAAGCCTTCCTTCTCGAGGATGCCGGTGATATAGGCCGAGGTGCGGACTTCCTGGAAACCCGGTTCGGCGAAACTGAAGATGCTGTCGACCATCTCCTGCACCAGCTTCGCGCGCGATTCCACGCCTTCGGTGGCTTGGGCGCGCTGGCCCGAAGTGGTGGC
>JAYSFT010000178.1:0-6460 GCA_041913245.1 Rhodospirillaceae bacterium
GATGCGGCCCGCGTCCTTGGTGGCCTGGCGCTGGCTGTCGTTGAAGTAGGCCGGAACGGTGATGACGGCTTCGGTCACCTTTTCACCGAGATAACTCTCGGCGGTCTCTTTCATCTTCTGGAGGATGAAGGCCGAAACTTGAGAGGGCGAATACTTCTCGCCGCGGCTTTCGACCCACGCGTCGCCGTTGTCGCCCTTCACGATCTTATAGGGCACGAGCTTCTTGTCTTTCTCCACCATCGGATCATCGTTGCGGCGCCCGATCAGGCGCTTGATGGCGAAGAGGGTGTTCTCGGGATTTGTAACCGCCTGGCGCTTCGCGGGCTGGCCGACAACGCGCTCACCGGATTCGGTGAAAGCGGTCATCGACGGCGTGGTGCGCGCGCCTTCGGCGTTTTCAATCACGCGCGCGGTCTTGCCTTCCATCACCGCGACGCAGGAGTTCGTCGTACCAAGGTCGATGCCGATAACTTTAGCCATACTTTCTGTTCCTTCCATGAGGCGGACACGGGCGGGCCCATACTGGCGCCCGGGGCGTCCCCTGCTTATGTTCGCTTCTTCTGTTCGCTCAAGGCCTTACCGCCGGAATTTCTCCCAACCGTCCAGGCGCTTCAAACCTGAGGCGTATATAAGGGGGGGCAAATAGGGCCGCAACGGGCCAACTGACTCTTTTCGCGTTGGTTTTCGGGGTTTTGGACCTCTTGAAAACCCGGTTTTGGAGCCTGGATCCCCTGAAAAACGGGAACCTGAACCTTTTTGGGAACTCAAATCCTCTTCCCGCGCTACCGAAAGGGGTGATTTTACGCCCCAAGGCGGCCCCTTCCGCTTTGCAGCAAGAGTTGCTGGCCGCCGTCCGCGAAGTCGCCCAGGCCGCGCCGTTCCAGCATCCCCGGACCCGGGGCGGCGGAACGACCTCCGCCGCCATGACCAACACCGGCGATGCCGGCTGGTGGAGTGACGGGCGCGGCTACCGCTACATCACGACCCAACCGGGCTCCGGCCAGCCGTGGCCGCCGATGCCGGATGCCTTTCTTGAGGGCGTGCGGCATGCGGTAAATGGGAGTCCCTGGCCAAATTTCCAGCCCGACGCATGCCTGATCAATTTCTACGCCCCCGGCGCCAAGATGGGCCTGCACCAGGACCGCGATGAAAAGGACTTTGGCCAGCCGATCGTCACCCTCTCGCTCGGCGACGACGCCGACTGGCTGATCGGCGGCCTCAAGCGCACGGACAAGACCACCGCCTTCATCGTCGAGAGCGGCGACGCCCTTCTCATGGGTCCGCCGGGACGGATGCTGTTCCACGGCGTGCGCAAGATCCACCCGGGCACAAGCCCGCTGGCCGATCTTCAAGGGCGGATCAGCCTGACGTTCAGGAAGGCGCTGTAATATTGACAATTGGTATTTTTGATAGTACTAACAATACTATCAAATAATATGATATTCACAATGAAACACCTTGATCAAGCGGATGCCGCCGCCATGAGCATGGTCGTCAAAGGCCTGAAGACCAAGTCGGACAAAATCCGCGCCTTGGCGAAAGCCGGTTACGCGCGCGCGGATATCGCCCGGTTTCTCGATATCCGCTACCAGCACGTCCGCAACGTCCTCATTCAGGCCGAGGAATCCGCGGCCTCCTATGAGACCGAAGCGCCGCCGCCGGGGCTGTGGATCACGATGGCGGCGGACGGCCGGTTGGTCCTGCCGGCGGAATACCGCCGCTTGCTGACCGGCGCCAAAGGCGGCCCTGTGTACCTTAAGCTGGAGGACGGGACTTTGCGCATGAAAAGCAAAGAGAGGGCGTTGAAGGACCTTCAGGAGTTTGTGGCGTCCTACACGCGCGGCAAAGGATCAATGGTCGACGCGCTGATCACGGAGCGACGCGCGGAAGCCGCGCGCGAAGACAGAGGCGAATGAAGGACGTCGTTCTCGACGCCTCGGCTGTCCTTGCCGCCGTCAACAATGAGCCGGGCGCCGACATCGTCGCCGGATACATGACGGACGCCGCGATCTCGGCGGTGAACCTGACGGAGGTGCTGTCGCGCCTTTCCGATTTTGGCCTCGATGACGAGGCTTGCCGCGCGGTGCTGGCCGCGCTGAATTTACGCGTCGTCCCCTTCGACGAAGCCGCCGCCCTCGAAACGGGCAAACTGCGGGCGGCGACGCGTTCACTCGGATTGTCGCTCGGCGACCGCGCCTGTCTGGCTCTCGCACGAAGTCTGAAAGCCTGTGTCGTCACGGCGGACCGGACTTGGAGCCGCCTCGCGCTCGATGTCGAGGTCCGGCTTATTCGCTAACGGACCTGCGCGCTGACGCGGAAGATGGTCTGCGAGCCGTCGTCGGCGATGAGCAGGCTGCCGTCTTTCGCGACGGCCACGCCGGCGGGACGGCCCCACACTTCCGGTTTGTCGCCGCCGGTCCAGAAGCCGCTGGCGAAAACCTTGTAGGAATTCGCGGCCGGTTTACCGCCTTTGAAAGGGACGAAGACGACGTGATAGGCGCGCGGCCTTTCCGCGTTCCATGAACCGTGCAGCGCGACGAAGGCGCCGCCCTGATATTCGGCCGGGAAACTCGTGCCCGTGTAAAATGCAAGACCGAGCGGCGCCGAGTGCGAGCGGAACAGCACGTCCGGCAGAATCGCTTTTTTCACGAGCTCCGGTTTCCTGTCCGCGAAGCCCGGCTGCGGATTCTGGCCGAGGTAGCTGTAGGGCCAGCCGTAGAAGCCGCCGTCCTTCACGCTTGTCAGATAATCGGGCACGAGTTCGTCGCCGAGACCGTCGCGTTCATTGACCACGGTGTAGAGCGTATTGGCGCCGGGATAAAAAGCCGTGCCGACCGCATTACGCAGACCGCTGGCGAAGGTGCGCTGCTTGACGGCCTTGCCGCCTTCGAGGGTGAATTCCTGGATGGTGGCGCGCTGTTCTTCTTCCTCGGCGATATTGCCGCGAGAACCGATCGACACGTAGATCTTCGCGCCGTCGGGCGCGAGGGTCACGCTGCGGGTGATGTGACCGCCGCCGCCGCCGAAGGCGCCGTCGGCGGTGATGCGTTCCTGCGGCGCGCGCGCCTTGGTATCGCCCGGCGTGTAGGGAATGCGCCAAATGCCGTCGGCGTCACCGACGAAGAGCGCATCCTTATGCGCGGCCAGGCCATAGACATTCCTGAACCCGTCCGCAAAGGTCTGCGTGAGTTCGGCTTTGCCGTCGCCGTCGGTATCACGAAGAAGGGTGATTTTGCCGGGGCGCTGCTCGGCAAGAAGAACATCGCCGTTCGACGCAACGAACATGTTGCGCGCGTGGCTGAGGCCGCTCGCGAACACATTCACGCTAAAACCGGCGGGCACCGTCGGCATCTGCCCGGAGCGCGGTTTGTTGTTCGAGGTGTTGGCGCGGCTGGGCGTGGCGTAGGGTTTGGCGAGCGTCGCCGCGGCGATCTCGATCACCGTGCCCGGCGTCTGCTCGCGCGTGTTCAGGTCGTCGGACTGCGCCCACGCGAGGCCGGCGGCGCTCATGACACCGAGGGCCGCCGATATCTTCCAGAACCGCTTCATCGCCTTTTCCCTTTGTCACTGGTGCAACGGTGATGCGGCTGGGCCGCGAGGCTAGATCTTGGTGTCTACTCCGGACGCGGCCTGTTGCGGCGGCACGGCCGCACGCTTCGGGCCGCCGCGCGAGACAACGACCATCGCCGGGCGCAGCAAACGGTCATGGATCAGGTAGCCGTCCTGGAACACCTGCACGACGGTGCCCGCAGGCACGGCGGTGCTCTCGACTTCCTGGATCGCGTTGTGGAGGTTGGGATCGAAAGCCTGATCGAGCGAAGTCACCCGGCGCACGCCTTGGCTCTCAAGGATCGTGTGCAGCTCTTTTTCCGTGAGCTCGACGCCGACGGCGAGGTTCTTGAGTGCCTCGTTGCCGGCGCGTGTTTCCGCCGGCGCGGCGAGCAGCGCGCGGGAGAGATTGTCGGCGACCTGCAACAGCGCTTTCGCCACATTTGTCACGGCGTATTTCGCGTTGTCCGAGATGCGCTTGTCGGCGCGCTTGCCGGCGTTCTCGGCTTCGGCGAGGGCGAGCAGCTTGTCTTTCTTCAGCTCCTCGATCTGGGCTTCCAATTCGAGGATGCGCTTCTGGGCGTTCATCTCCCATTCCGTCGGCGCGCTTTGCGGCGCGCCTTCGGCCTGGGGAGCGGATTCAAACGGGGGTTCTGCGTTGGTCATTGGTAATATTTTCCGATGTCTTATTTTAACTGTCCAGGATGCGGCCCACCAGCTTCGCGGTGTAGTCGACCATGGGAATGATGCGCGCATAGTTGAGGCGCGAGGGGCCGATGACCCCGATGGCGCCCACGATCTGCTCGCGGGAATTCTGGAACGGCGCCACAACCATTGAACATCCGGCCATGCCGAAAAGTTCGTTCTGGGCGCCGATGAAAATCTGCACGCCGTCCGCCTTGCCGACGAGATCGAGCAGGCGGACCATTTGCTCGCGCGCTTCGAGGGCGCTGAACAATTGGCGGATGCGCTCCAGGTCCTCCAGCGCGGTGACGTTGCTGAGGAGATTGGATTGGCCTTTGACGATCAGCGCGCCGCCGAGATCGCCGGCCCGGTCGCCGCTCCAGGTCGCAAGACCGGCTTGAACGACTTTCGCCGTGAGTTCGTCGAGTTCGGCGCGCCCCGATTCAAGTTCGGTCAGGATGCCGCTGCGCGCTTCGGCGACCGTCTTGCCGGCGAGCCGCGCGGCGAGGAAGTTGCCCGCTTCCACCAGCGCCGAGGGGCGCAGGTCCTTCGGCACTTCGAACACGCGGTTTTCGACGTTGCCGCTTTCATCGACCATGACCACCAGCGCGCGGCCGGGCTTGAGGTTCACGAATTCGATGTGTTTCAGCGGCGCTTCCAGCTTGGGCGCGAGCACGAGGCCGGCGCAGCGCGCGAGGCCGGCAAGTGCGCCCGTGGCCTGGCCGAGCACTTCTTCCGGCGAACGTCCCGCCGCATGGCAGTGGGCATCGATGGCGCTGCGTTCGGTCGCGTCCAGTCCGCCGACCTGGAGAAGGCCGCTGACGAACATGCGAAGGCCGGCGTCGGTCGGAAGGCGGCCCGCGGAGGTATGGGGCGCATAAAGCAGGCCGGCGTATTCAAGATCGGCCATCACGTTGCGGATGGTGGCCGGCGAGAGAGAGCCGCCGAGTTTGCGCGCGATGGTGCGCGAGCCCACGGGCTCGCCCGTCTCGACATAGGCGTCCACTACGTGGCGGAAAATCTCCCGCGAACGTTCGTTCAGTGCGACTACGCTGTGGCCGTCGGGCGGAAGCATGGACTCCAAAACCTAAGATAGGCTGGCCGGTATGTAGGACGGCCCCAGGGGGGCGTCAATGCGCTCTACCGTTGATTTTCTTTGCGATTTTGACCTCCGCCAGGAGATTTTGCCGGGATTCCCATGGCTTTACCCACATTGGCCTAAGGTGTAGACGGACGCCCTTACTTTGGAGCCGCCCTCTATGACCGAAGCCCGCCGTCCCTCGGGACGTCCCGCCGATGCCCTGCGTCCGGTGTCCCTTGAGCTGGGCGTGAACAAACACGCCGAGGGATCCTGTCTGGTGAAATTCGGCGATACGCACGTCCTGTGCACCGCCACCATCGAAGAACAGGTTCCGCCCTGGCTGAAGGGCGGCGGCAAGGGCTGGGTGACCGCGGAATACGGCATGCTGCCGCGCGCGACCAACACTCGCACCGCGCGCGAGGCGGCCAAGGGCGGCCAGTCGGGCCGCACGCAGGAGATCCAGCGCCTGATCGGCCGCGCGCTTCGGGCCGTGACGGATCTTCGCGCTTTCGGCGAGATTCAAATCCGCCTCGATTGCGATGTCATCCAGGCCGACGGCGGCACCAGAACGGCGAGCGTCACCGGCGCCTATGTCGCGCTGCACCAGGCCTTCGGCACCATGAAGAAGCTGGGCGCCATTCACCGCATCCCGTTGAAAGAGCCGGTCGCGGCGATCAGCGCGGGTCTGTACAACGGCGCGCCGGTGCTCGATCTCGACTACGCCGAGGATTCCAAGGCGCAAGCGGACTCGAACTTCGTGCTGACCGCTTCGGGCGGCATCGTGGAAGTGCAGGGCACCGCGGAGGATCATCCGTTCACGGAAGCCGAATTCCACGCGCTGCTCGAGCTTGCGAAAAAGGGTATCGGCGAACTCGTGGTGCTGCAGCGCGCGGCGCTGGCCAAGATCGGGCTCTAGAACATGCCGCGGCGCTTTCCCGGCGGAAAACTTGTACTGGCGAGCCACAACCAGGGCAAGCTGCGCGAGATTCGCGAGCTGCTGGCGCCGTTCAGCGCCGAGGTGATCTCGGCCGGCGACCTGGGATTGCCCGAGCCGGAAGAAACGGGCCTTTCGTTCGTCGCCAACGCGGAACTGAAAGCGCTGGCCGCGGCCATGGGCGCGCAGATGATCGCGCTGTCCGATGATTC
>JAYSFT010000179.1:0-6415 GCA_041913245.1 Rhodospirillaceae bacterium
CTGGACCCGATGGGCGTCCAGGACGGCATGGAGTTCCTGCTCGACAAGCTCCGCGATTCGAAGAACAACGGCGACTTCTTCGACCGCATGAACAAATAAGCGGACGAACACATAAAAAGAGCGGACGTTTGAAGCGTCCGCTCTTTTTCTTTGTGGCTCAACCGTGGTTAGAACGGGATACGCCCTAGACTTTCAGGACCGTCGAACCCGTGGTCAGGCGAGTTTCCAACGCGATATGGGCTTTCGCCGCGTCCGCCAGCGGGAAAGTCTGGCCGATGTCGATCTTCACGGCGCCGGATTTCACGACGGCGAACAGCGCGTCACAGCCGCGCAGGAGATCGGCGCGCGTGGCGACGAAATCACCGAGGCGCGGGCGCGTCATCATGAGAGAGCCGCGTGCGGCGAGTTGAAGCGGATCCACCGCAGGCGCGGGGCCGGAGGCATTTCCAAACGCGACGGCAAGGCCGCGCGGCATCAAGCAGTCGAGGGACTTCATGAAGGTGTCTTTGCCGACACCATCGAAAGCCACGGAGACGCCCTTGCCACCGGTGAGTTCGCGCACCTGAGCGACCCAATTGTCATCTTTATAGAAAATGACGTGTTTGCAGCCGGCCTCGCGCGCGAGCCCGGCCTTTTCCTCGGAGCCGACGGTTCCGATGACGTCGATGCCAAGATGTCTGGCCCACTGGGCGAGAATAAGACCGACGCCGCCGGCGGCCGCGTGGCAGAGGACCGTTTCACCGGCCTTGATGGGTCGCAGTTCATGGAGGAGGTACCAGACGGTGAGCCCGCGCAGCATCATGGCCGCGGCTTGTTCGTCGGTGACGCCGTCCGGAATCTTCACCGCCTTGTCGGCCGGAAAGAGGCGCTCCGCCGCATAGCCGCCGACAGGGCCAAAGCCGTACGCGACACGATCGCCCACTTTAAGATCGGTGACCCCGACACCGACGGCCGCGACCTTGCCCGCGCCTTCGGAACCCGGGATCAGCGCGACGTCGCCAAAACCCTTCACACTCGGCGCGACTTTATAAAGGCCGGTGCGGTGATAGGTGTCGATATAGTTCACGCCCGCGTAAGTCTGCGCGATGCGGATTTCGCCGGGGCCCGGGTCACCGACGGGAACGTCGGCGAGCCGCATGACATCGGGGCCACCGTAGGTTTGAACGAGGATTGCTTTGGTCATAGGGGCATCATCGCCTTTTCAAGTTCGAGAAGCGCGATTTTGGTTTCCACACCGCCGGCGCCGGAGTAGCCGCCAAGACCGCTCGCGCCCACGACGCGGTGGCAGGGAATAATCACCGGGAAACGATTACGGCCGCAGGCGGTGCCGACCGCTTGCGCGCTGACTTTCAGGCGCTTGGCGATATCGCCGTATGTAAGAGTCTTGCCGGCGGGGATCTTGCACATCTCGCGCCAGACCTTTTTTTGGAAGTCCGTGCCTTCGACGCGCAGCGGCAGGTCGAATGTCTCCAGCGCGCCGTCGAAATAATCATCGAGTTGGCGCTTGGCATTCTTCAGAAGCGGAGTCGCCTTCTGATCGCGGGCCCAGCCCCAGTCGATAGAGACGATTTCGCCGTCATCCTCGCTGATGGTGATATCGCCGATGGGAGAGTGCATGGAAAGCTGCGGCATGCGGCACCTTTAGGACTTCAAGGCCTCAATCAAGCCCGCCGCGCCGGTTTGCGGCGGCGAGCAGGTGGGACCGCGGCAAACATAGGCGGTCGCCGCGCCGCTTGCAGCAGTTTTGCCGTGCGCCGGATGCATATCGGGCAGCGAAATTCCGGGACGGATGACGTCGAGCACGAGATTCGGGACGGACGTCTCCTGCAGCGCCGCAAGCAGCGCGTTCGTGTCTTCGGCCGTCCGCTCCCCGATGATGATGACCTGAACGGCCCGTTCCAGAAGTTCGAAGCCGTTCAGGAGGGTCACGCCATGCGGAAAACTTTTCATGGCTTCGACTTCCAGGGCATCCACCGTGGATTTCGCGCGCATCAGGTAGGCTTGTTTACCGGTGAGATAAAAGGCGCGGGCGAGGGCGAAAACCATGCCGCCGTTTCCGGACGGGACCGCGCTGTCGTTGGCGCTTTTGGTGCGAAGGACGAGATCATGGGCGTCGGCGGCGGTGAAGAAATAGCCGCCGTCGTTGTCGTCCCAATACAGCGCGTTCGCGAGTTCGATCCAGCTTTCCGCTTGGCCGAGATAAGACGCCTCGCCCGTGGCGGCATGAAGCGCGAGGCCGGCGTTGATCATGTTGGCGTAGTCGTCGAGCATCGCGACGTTTTGCAAGCGGTCGCGGCAGAAGGAATGGCCGAGGCGTTTTCGCCCCGCTGCGTCCATCCAGGTCATGGTGCGGCAGACGATCTCAAAGGTTTCACGCGCAAGCGCGATCCAGGCCGGTTCATTGAAGGCGGCCCCGGCGCGCGCGAGGGCAGCGATGGTGAGGCCGTTCCAGTCGGCGAGGATCTTATCGTCCCGCGCCGGAGGGATGCGTTTCGCGCGCGCCGCCAAAAGCGCCGCGCGGCTCTTCGCCAGCGCCGCCTCATCGTCCACCGCTGTGCCGATGAGATGCGTACGGTTCAAGATGGTATGACCTTCCCAGTTCCCCCCGGGCGTCACGCCGTAAGCTTTTTTGAAGGGCGCGGCGTCGGGGCCGAGCAGCGCGTCAATCTCCGCTTCTGTCCAGATGTAGAACTTGCCTTCCTCGCCCTCGGAGTCGGCATCGAAGGCGGCGGTGAAAGCGCCAGTCTCGCCCATCATATCGCGCTTCAGCCACGCGATGGTCTCACGGACACGGGCGGCCAGCAGCGGCTCTTTGTTGTGCCGCCAGACCAGCGTCATGAGATCGATGAGCTGGGCGTTGTCGTAAAGCATCTTCTCGAAATGCGGGACGAGCCAGGCGCCGTCGGTCGAATAACGCGCGAAGCCGCCGGCAAGATGATCGTAAATCCCGCCCTCACATAAATGAGCGAGCGTTGTGGTCACGGCTTGTTCAAAGCGCGGGTTTCCCGTGCGGACGAAGGCGCGCCACAGGAACTCGAATACAAAAGGCATCGGGAATTTCGGCGCGCCGTTCATGCCGCCGGCGGAGAAATCGACGTAATCCAGGAGGCGAACGGCCGCTTCCTCGAGCAAGGGGAAGGAAAGCCCATCGCGCAAACGCTCGGGGTGCGCTGCGCCGATGGAATCCGTGAGTTCGTCGCCGTGCGCGGCGACTTCGTCTTTGCGTTCCCGCCAGACTTTCTCGATATGGGCGAGGACCTGCGGCAGGCTCGGCCGGCCATAAGCCGGCTCGGGGGGGAAATAAGTGCCGCCGAAGAAGGGTTTTCCGTCCGGTGCGATAAACATGGTGAGCGGCCAGCCGCCCTGTTCGCCGATCAGCGCCAGCGCCTTCTGGTAAATCGCATCGACATCGGGACGCTCCTCCCGGTCCACCTTTATGTTGACGAAGCCCCGGTTCATCTCGGCGGCGATCGCCGGGTTCTCGAAACATTCATGGGCCATGACATGGCACCAGTGACAGGCCGAGTAACCGACGGAGAGCAGGACGGGCACGCCCCGTGCCTTCGCTTCCGCAAAAGCCGCGTCAGACCAGGGCCACCAGTGGACCGGATTGTCCTTGTGCTGGAGCAGATAAGGGCTTGTCTCTTCGCCGAGGCGGTTACGGCCGGCGTTCATGGACACACGCGTTGCAGGGCCTTAACTTGGGGGCGGCTACCTTAGGCGTCCGTTCCCGCCACTTCCATCCCCTTTCCCGTGAGACCCATCATGAAAGTCACCATCAATATCGACTGCACGCCGGAAGAAGCGCGTTCATTCATGGGGCTGCCGGATGTCGCGCCGTTTCAGAATGCGATGCTCGACGAGATGAAGAACCGCATGAGCACCGCCGCCGCGGCGATGGACCCGGAGAAGATGTTAAGGACATTGTTTCCCTTGCAGTCCGAGGGCATGGCCGAATTCCAAAAAGCCTTCTGGAATCAGTTCACGGGCGCGGCCAAGAAATAAGGCTGGCGAGATGATCAGCGAGACGATCTTCGCGCTGGCCTCCGCTCCGGGGCGCGCGGGCATCGCGGTCGTGCGCGTTTCGGGCCCGGGCACGGGCGCGGCGCTTCGCGCGCTCGGCTGTCTCATTCCCGAAGCGCGACGCGCCACGCGCGCGAAGTTCCACGATCCCGCCGGCACGCTGATCGACGACGGGCTTGTGCTGTGGTTCCCGGCGCCCGCGAGTTTCACGGGCGAGGATGTGGCCGAGCTGCACATCCACGGCGGACGCGCGGTGATCGCGCATCTTTCCGACGCGCTCTCGTCCATAGACGGCGTGCGTCCGGCTGAAGCCGGTGAATTCACCCGCCGCGCCTTCGAGCACGGCAAGCTCGACCTCACCCAGGCCGAAGCGCTCGCCGATCTCATC
Organism: Rhodospirillaceae bacterium; assembly: GCA_041913245.1. Classification (GTDB taxonomy): domain Bacteria; phylum Pseudomonadota; class Alphaproteobacteria; order Rhodospirillales; family Rhodospirillaceae; genus SHVO01. The sequence goes on from JAYSFT010000179.1 coordinate 4,412, forward strand.
GACGCGGAAACCCGTGCGCAGCAACGCCAGGCGTTGCGGCAAATGGGCGGCGCGCTGAAAGAGCTCTATGACGATTGGCGTCACCGTCTGGTGCGGGCGCTCGCCCATCTTGAAGCGGTGATCGATTTTCCGGACGAGGACTTGCCGGAGAACGTGGCCGCGCGCATGTGGGATGAAGTCGCGGACTTGCGCCGCGACATCACAGGACATCTCGACGACGGCCATCGCGGCGAAAGAACGCGCGACGGGATACATGTGACGATCGTCGGCCCGCCCAATGCCGGCAAGTCGAGTTTGCTCAATGCGCTGGTGCGGCGTGACGCCGCGATCGTGTCGGATATTCCCGGCACCACGCGCGATGTCATCGAAGTGCATCTCGATCTCGGCGGGTTCGCCGTGACGATTGCCGACACGGCCGGTTTGCGGGACGCGGGAGACGCGATTGAGGATGAAGGCATCCGGCGCGCCCACAAGCGTGCGAAAGAGGCCGATCTCAAAATCGTGTTGTTCGACGGTGCGACATTCCCGGCGCGGGACGCGGCGACGGAAACCTTGCGGGATTCGAAGACCCTCGCGGTGGTCAATAAGGCCGACCTCATCAAAGGCGCGAAAGCGTTTGATCCGCGTGAAGGCTTGCACTTCATTTCAGTGAAGTCCGGATTTGGGCTCGCGGCGTTCCTTGTGGCGCTCGAAGGACGTGTAAGGGATGAAAGCGACGCCGGCGGCGCCGCGCCGCTTACGCGGGCCCGTCACCGAGTCGCGCTCGAGGAATGCCGGGATGCTCTTGATCGCGCCAAGGCCACCCCGCTCGCCGAACTGGCGGCCGAAGACTTGCGACTCGCCGCCCGGGCCCTGGGCCGTTTGACCGGCCGGGTCGACGTGGACGAGATCCTGGACGTCGTCTTCCGCGATTTCTGCATCGGAAAGTAAGTTCGCCCCAAAAATATTTTATGGAGTCCCGGGATGCTGAGTCTCGGGCGAGAGGCCTAAAACCCTTTGGGTGACTCGGCCGGGCCGCGATATAAGGGCGCACCTTTATCCACAGCTTTTCCCGGACTTATCCATGGACCCCACTGTGGCCCGGACATACGACGTCATTGTCGTCGGCGGAGGTCATGCGGGCTGCGAAGCCGCCGCCGCCGCGGCCCGCATTGGCGCGCGCACGCTTTTGGTCACCCATAAGGTCGAGACCATCGGCCAGATGTCCTGCAATCCGGCTATCGGCGGCCTGGCGAAAGGTCACCTTGTCCGTGAAATCGACGCGCTCGACGGAATCATGGGCCGGGCGACGGACCTCGGCGGTATCCAGTTCCGGATGCTGAACCAATCCAAGGGTCCCGCCGTGCGGGGCCCCCGGGCCCAGGCCGACCGCAAACTCTATAAAAAAGCGGTCCAGGACCTTCTGGCGGAACAGCCTAATCTCGACATCCGTGCTGGCGGTATTGAGGATTTAATAATTGATTCAATGGGTTGCCGCATTTTGGGCGTTGTGGCCGGCGACGGCGCCGAAATCCGGGCCGGAGCGGTGGTCCTGACCACGGGAACCTTCCTTAACGGCTTGATTCACCGAGGAGAAAACCGAATTCCCGCGGGGCGCATCGGCGAAGCGCCGGCGCTCGGGCTTTCGGAAACCTTGAAGCGCCTGGCCTTCCGCGTCGGCCGCCTCAAGACCGGGACCCCGCCCCGCCTCGATGGCCGCACCATCGACTGGCGGAGCCTGGAGATGCAGTCGGGCGACGACCCGCAGGGGCCCTTCTCGTTCCTGACCGACAAGATCACGACGCCCCAGGTTCAGTGCGGCGTCACTTATACCAGCCCGGAAGGCCATGCCCTGATCCTGGCCAACAAGAGCCGGGCGCCGATCTACAACGGCCAGATCCAAGGCGCGGGGCCACGCTATTGCCCCTCGATCGAAGACAAGGTGGTGCGCTTTTCCGACCGTGAGCGGCATCAGATTTTCCTTGAGCCAGAAGGACTTGATGACGATACCGTTTATCCGAACGG
>JAYSFT010000180.1:0-6353 GCA_041913245.1 Rhodospirillaceae bacterium
CGGTCGAAGGCTGGACGGTGCAGATCATGGAAGCCTGGGCGCTGGACCGCGCCGGTTCGCCGCTCATCACGCAGTCTTTCGACAAGGCCAGCGTCGCGAAGCTGAACGAGATGATGCCGAACATCCAGGCCGTTCAGCTTCTGGACGGAAAAGCCGATGTGTCCGACGCCGCGCTCGCCGCCATCAAAAAATACGCCGACGGGATCGGTCCGCCGAAAGAGCTGATCGTGCCGGTGAAGAGCGGGCAAGCCGGCAAGCCGACGGATCTGATCGCGCGGGCGCACAAAGCCGGGCTCACGGTCTATCCCTACACCTTCCGCCCCGAAAAGCAGTACCTGCCCGCCAGCTACGGCGGGGATCCGGCCAAGGAGTACTGTGTTTTCGCGAGCCTCGGCGCGGACGGGATCTTCACCGATACGCCCGATCGGGCGTTGAAAGCTTTTCACGAATCCTGTCCAATGCCCCGGTAGGCACAGCGCGCATTCCCTCTTTTCATGTCATGGATATCGCCCTCGAAATCGTCTGTTACGTCATTCACCGCGCCCGCGAGCTGGTCGCGGATTTGAATCCTTTGGACGATGAGCCGGGCAAGCGCTCGGTCGACGACACCGCCGAGGACCTGCCTGAAGAAGACGACGGGGGCGTCCTCTCCGACTCTCCCGAATACGAGGAGCTGAAGGAGTACATCCAAAACCTGAACGAAGACGAGCAGGTCGAACTGGTGGCGCTGGCCTGGATCGGACGCGGCACCTATACGGCCGACGATTGGGACGAGGCGGTGGACATCGCGCGCGACGAACACGCCAAGAACGCGGCGCGCTATCTGCTCGGCCAGCCCCTGCTGGCCGACGAACTGGAACAGGGCCTGGACGAGTTCGGCCTGTCCTGCGAGGACGTTGATACTTAAAAGCTGGGATACTTAATCCCGTTTCCTGCGTTGGAGTTTCCTTTCAGGGAGAAAATCCATGACGCAGAAGATCGTCAATTGCCTCTGGTATGCCGACAAGGTCGAGGAAGCGGCGCGCTTTTACGTGTCGATCTTCCCCAATTCACGCATTGATAGCGTCAATGTCCTGCCGTCGGACACGCCGAGCGGTCCGGAAGGCTCCGTGGTGACGGTGGATTTCACCCTCGACGGCGTGCAGTTCCTGGCCATGCAGGCGGGACCCTTGGATCCGTTCAATCACGCCATCTCGCAGATGATCATTTGTGAGACCCAGGCCGAGATCGACCACTATTGGAACAAGCTCGGCGCGGGCGGTGCCTACGAGCAATGCGGCTGGCTCAAGGACAAGTACGGCATGTTCTGGCAGGTCACGCCGCGCGCGCTCTTGGAGATGGAAAAGAGCAAGGACCGCGCCGCGGGCCGCCGCGCGGTCGCGGCCATGTTGAAGATGAAGAAGCTGGATCTCCCGGCGCTGAAGACGGCGTATGAGGGCTCTTGAGGTCGTCACCCTGGGCGCAACCCGGGATGACCGGAAAACGACAAGAGGGCGGCCAGCACCTTATCGAAGTCCGCATCCTTGGCGCGGCGCGGCAGGGTCGCGACGGTAATGCCCTGTGAAAATCTTGCGATGGTTTCGATGGTGTCCTTGAGGGGCACGCTGCTGTTGTCGGTTTCGTTGACGATAATGCAGGCCACCTGCAACTCGCGGCGCAGGACGACATCCAGGGCGGTCAGGGTGTGGCTGATGGTACCGAGGTAGCTTCCGGTCACCAGGATCAGCGGCAGCCGCAGCGCCGCCATCCAGTCGGCGACCGTCTCGCGTGCGTTCATGGGCACCATCACGCCGCCCACGCCTTCGATGAACACGGTCTCCTGCGTGGTGACGGCCGCGCGGCAGAAACCCTGCACGTCCTTCATGTCGATGTCGCGGTTTTCGCGCGCGGCCGCCATGTCCGGTGACAAAGGCGCGGCGAATCTCCAGGGCGAGATGCTGTCCAGGTTGGTGACGGGCAGATCGAGCGCTTCCATCAGCGCGTAAGGATCGCTGCTTTCCGGCGACAAGGGATCGAAGCCGCTCACGACCGGCTTCAACGCGGTCACCACGCGGTTCTTGCGGCGGCAGGCGCGGATCAGGCCTGCGGTCACATAGGTCTTGCCGATGTCGGTGCCGGTGGCGGTGACGAAGAAGGAGGGCATCAGGCGCGTCCGATATGGGGTGCGACGGCGTCGGCGAGACGCTGGACATCGTCGCTGCTGTGATTGGCGGTGAAGGCGACGCGCAGGCGCGCCGTATCCTTCGGCACCGTCGGCGGACGGATTGCCACGACGAGGAAACCCTGATCTTCCAGGTCTTGCGAGGCTTTCAGCGCCCTGTCCGCGGGGCCGATGACGATCGGCACGATGGGGCTCTGCGCCTCGGGCAAATTGAGCGCACGGGTAAAGGCGCGCGCGTTATGAAGCGGACGCTCGATGTAGTCGGGATTCGCGGCGATGAAATCGAGCGCGGCGATGGCCGCCGCGACCGAGGACGGCGGCAAGCCGGTAGAGTAAACAAAAGACGCCGCCTTGGTTTTCACGAGATCGATGACGGGCTGCGAACCGCAGAGATAGCCGCCATAGCCGCCGATGGCCTTTGAAAGCGTGCCCATCTGCAAGGGTACCTTGGCGGGTGATCCATGAGCAAAGGTCGAGCCGCGCCCGCCGCCCAGGACACCGATGCCGTGCGCGTCGTCGGACAGAAGCCAGGCGTCGTAGTCTTCGGCGAGCGATCCGAGGGCGGGCAAGGGCGCGAGATCGCCGTCCATGGAGAATACGCCGTCGGTGGCGATGAGCGCGTGCCGGTGCGCCGCGCGTTGGGCCTTCAGGATATTGCGGGCGTCGTCGAGGTCGTTGTGGCGGAAGCCCGCGACGGTCGCGCCGCTCATGTCCGCGCCCGCCCAGATGCACGAGTGCGCGAGTTCGTCGACGAGAATGAGATCGGTCTTCCCCGCAAACGTCGGGACGATCCCGATATTGGCGAGATAGCCCGAGCCGAACACACAAGCCGACTCTGTGCCCTTCAACGCCGCGAGCCGAGCTTCGAGCTGAGTGAACAAGGGATGATTGCCCGTCACCAGGCGCGAGGCGCCCGCGCCCACGCCATATGTACGAACGGCGGCAATGGCAGCGTCCTTCACCGCGGGATGCTGCGAGAGGTTGAGATAGTCGTTGCAGGAGAAGGAGAGTAGGCGCCGGCCATTCCGGTTCACCCAGATCCCGTCCCCGCGCGCCGTCTCGACAAGGCGCCGCCGCAGGTGCTTATGGTCGAGCCGCGCCAGCTTTTCGGCGGCAAAGGTGTCCAGGGCGGGCATGCACTTTATATATAGCGAGCGAGAGGGGGCGGCTTTCGCCTTGACCCAGGGTGGGTGTACCTTTACCCGGTTTACGACAATGCCCCTATAGAAGAGGCCTTCGCTCCATGTCTACCCCGGTTGTCACCTTCGCGTCCCGTTCCGCAACGGCTCAAAAAGCCGTTCCATATCAATTGGGTGCGGTTCGCCATGACTGGACGCGCGACGAGGTGAAGGCGATCTACGAACTGCCGTTCCCGGACCTGATGTTCCAGGCCCAGACCGTGCACCGGATGAACTTCGAGCCGACCGAAGTGCAGATCTCGACCCTTCTGTCGATCAAGACCGGCGGCTGCCCCGAAGACTGCGGCTACTGCTCGCAGAGCGCCCATCACGACACCGGCCTGAAGGCCTCCAAACTCATGGAAATCGAGAAGGTGCTGGCCGAAGCGCGCAAGGCCAAGGAATCCGGCGCCACCCGTTTCTGCATGGGCGCCGCCTGGCGTTCGCCGAAGGACCGCGATCTCGATACTGTCTGCGCGATGATCGAAGGCGTGAAGGCCCTCGGCATGGAATCCTGTGTCACCCTCGGCATGCTTTCGCCGCAGCAGGCGATCCGCCTGAAACAATCGGGCCTCGACTACTACAATCACAACGTCGACACTTCGCCCGAGTACTACGAAAAGGTCATCACCACGCGCACTTTCGCCGACCGTCTCGACACGCTCGCCAATGTGCGTGAAGCGGGCATCAATGTGTGTTGCGGCGGTATCGTCGGCATGGGCGAGGGCGAGGACGACCGCATTGGCATGATCCATTCCCTCGCGATCCTGCCCGAGCATCCGCAGAGCGTGCCGATCAACATGCTGATGCAGATCGAAGGCACGCCGCTGAAGAACGTGAAGAAGCTCGATCACATCGACTTCGTGCGCACGATTGCCGCCGCGCGCATCACCATGCCGAAGTCCATGGTGCGACTGTCGGCGGGCCGCGAGCATATGAACGACGAGGCGCAGACCTTGTGTTTCCTCGCCGGCGCCAACTCGATCTTCTATGGCGAGAAGCTGCTCACCACCGCAAATCCGGACCAGAACCACGATATGGGCCTTCTGGACCGGCTCGGCATGCAGCCGATGGCCTAGCTCGACGTGACGCGCAGGCCTCCTGGTCCTTGGGCCGCCTGGTTTGAGGCGGGTCTGCCGCACATCTGGGCTCCCTATACGCAAATGAAGACCGCCGCGCCGCCGCTTCCGGTGGCGCGCACCGACGGCGTTCGCATCACCCTGACCGACGGCCGTCAGTTGATCGACGGCATCGCGTCGTGGTGGACGGCCTGCCACGGCTACAACCATCGCCATATCCGCGACAGCGTGATGCGTCAGCTTGATATGATGCCGCATGTGATGTTCGGCGGCCTCACCCACGAGCCCTCATTATCCCTGGCCCGCCGCCTCGCCGCGCTTCTGCCTGGCGACCTCAACCGCGTGTTCTTCACCGATTCAGGCTCCGTCGCCGTCGAAGTCGCGCTGAAGATGGCGGTGCAGTACTGGCTGAACAAAGGCGCGCGGGGCCGTACAAAATTCATCGCCTTCAAGGGCGGTTATCATGGCGACACCACCGGCGCGATGGCGATCAGCGACCCCGACGAGGGGATGCACAAGATGTTCGCGGGCCTTTTGCCCGAACATCATGTGCTTGATCTTCCGCGTGATGAACAAAGCGCCGAAGCGCTGGACGATTTCATCGCCGCCCATGCGGAGGAATTGGCGGGATTGGTCGTCGAACCGCTGGCGCAAGGCGCGGGCGGTATGCTCTTCCACCCGCCCGCGGTGCTCCAGAAGCTGCGTCGGCTTGCCGACAAATATGATCTGCTTTTGATCTGCGACGAGATTTTCACCGGTTTCGGCCGCACCGGCGCGATGTTCGCGAGCGAAGCTGCCGGGATCATTCCCGACATCATGTGTCTGTCAAAGGCGCTGACCGGCGGCACGATGGCCCTGGCGGCGACCGTCGCACGCGATCATGTGTTCGAGGCCTTCTGGAGCGACGAAGCGTCCCACGCGCTCATGCACGGCCCGACCTTCATGGCCAATCCGCTGGCCTGCGCGGCGGCGAACGCGTCACTCGACCTTTTTGAGGAAGAGCCGCGCCTTGCCCAGGTCGAGACTATTTCGCGCGCCCTCGCGGAAGGGCTCGAACCGTGCCGCAGCCTTCCCGGCGTGAGAGACGTGCGCGTGCTCGGCGCCATCGGCGTCGTGGAACTTGCGCGGATCGCGGATATGAAAGCGCTGAAGGCCCAGTTCGTCGATGCAGGCGTCTGGGTGCGGCCGTTCGGAAATATCGTCTATCTGACGCCGGCCTTCACCATCCCGCCTGACGATCTCGCGCGGCTCACCGGCGCGGTGGTCAAAGTCCTCGCGCCTTGATGGTGGAGCCGTAGGCGACGTGATAGGTCACGGTGATGCCGTGATCGAACTTGCGCAGGAGTTTGCGCATGGTGCCGGGCGTGAGCGGCGCGCGGCCGGTATCGGGCACATGGGTGCCGATTTCCTTCCAATGGGCGAGGAAGGCGTGGGCGTTGCGATAGGACCGCGCGAGGGCCTCGGCTTCCAGGTCGACCTGTGTGCTTTTGGGAATCATGCGCGCGAGTTCGCGGACGGTGGGATAACCGCGCACCGCCGACCGCGCGCCGAGTTCATGATGCGCCGCGCGCCATTCGGGAAAACTTTCGGCCGTGAGCGTGGTGAAGGCGAGCGCCCCGCCGGGTGCAAGCAGACCGGTGAGCCGTGAAAGGGCGCCCGGCAAATCCTCGAACCATTGGAACACGAGGCTCGCGCAAATGAGATCGAAGCTGCCCAGAGCGAAGGCTGGGTGTTCGCCGTCCATGACGGCAAAACGCGCATGAAGTCCGGCGGGGCCGGAGCGCGCGCGCCGCACCATGGCTTCGGAAAGATCGGTCAGAAGCCAGTTCGCGTCCTTCAGGTCGGGGGCGAGCGCCTGGTAAAGGAACCCCGTGCCGCAGCCGATCTCCAGCACGCGCGGTCGGGGCGCGAGCGTGAGCGCGGCGATGCGGCGCG
>JAYSFT010000181.1:0-6327 GCA_041913245.1 Rhodospirillaceae bacterium
GGCATCAGCGTGCGCAGATCGATCACGTCGGCGGTATAACCCGACGCCTTCGCGGCGTCTTCACAACGGTCGACCATCGCACCCCAGGCCACCAGGGTGATGTGCTCGCCGGTCATGGTCTTGGCGGCCTTGCCGAACGGAACGACATAGTCGTCGCCCGGATACGGACGGCGCGACCAGGCGTGGTCGAGCATCGCGCGGTGCTCGAAGAACACCACCGGATCGTTGCCGCGCAGGGCCGTGCGCAGCAGGCCGACCGCGTCCTCGGCATTGGACGGCACCGCGACTTTCCAGCCGATGGCGTGCACCCACTGCACTTCGTTGGTCTGGCTGTGCCACGGATCGCCGCACTTCGAGAAACCGCCCGCCATGCGCACGACCATCGGCGCGGCGAAGCGGTTGCCGGTCCGCCAACGCAAGGTGCCGCAGTCGTTGAGCTGCTCGACGGCGGGCTCGGCGTATTTGCGGAACTGGATTTCCGGAACCGGCAGCAGGCCGGCCATGGCCATGCCGACGGCGCGCCCGATGATGCCTTCCTCGGACAGGCTGGTGTCGAACACGCGCTGATCGCCGAACTTCTCCTGGAGGCCCATGGTCACCGCGTGCACGCCGCCCTTGGGACCGACGTCTTCGCCGAACAGGACCATCTTCGGATTGCTCGCGAGTTCGACTTCGAGGGTCCGGCGGATCGCCGTGACCATGTTGATGCGCGGGCCTTGCGGGTTGGCGACCTCACTCGAAGCCGGGAACCGGTGGCCCGCGGGGGCGAGACCGCCGATTTGCTGCAGCTCCGGTTTGCCCGCCTCGTCGACTTCGGCGAAGACGTGGCGCTTCAGTTGTTTCGTATCGAGGTTCGGGCGGTTCGAGGCCGCTTCAAGCGCCGCTTCGACATCGCGCCCGGCCTGTTCCTCAAGCGCGGCCCACTTCTGCTCGGAGAAGACGGACGGAACCAGGAAGGCTTTCAGCTTCGGCAGCGGGTCGCGGGTCTTTTCCTGCGCGATGCGTTCGGCGCCCTTGTAGGCCTGGGTATCCTGGCCCGAGTGACCGGCAAGACGCGGCACCGTAAGACGCAGCAGCGCCGGCCCCTGGCGATCGCGCACATGCGTGGTCGCGTCGTTCACCAGGCGCGCGGCTTCGGCCGGGTCGGTGCCGTCGCCGTTGAAGATCGTGAGATTCTTGAAGCTCGCGAGATTGAGCGCGATGTTGGCGCCCGGCGTCTGGAACGTGGACGGCACCGAGATGCCGTAGCCGTTGTCCTCGATATAGAAGAGCATCGGCAGCTTGAGGGTGGTTGCGATGGTGAGCGAGGCCCAGAAGCCGTTGGTGGCGACGGAGGCGTCGCCGCCGAGCACGACGGCGATGGCGTTGCCGACGTTCTTGTCCTTCAGCACGTTGCGATAATATTCGATCGCCTGCGCCCATCCCGCGGTCGGTGTGTACTGCGTGCCGACGCCGCCCGCCATCGGCAGGCCCTTGGCGCCGCCCGGATTCGTGAAGTTGAACACCGTGCCGACGTCCTTGCCGTCGCTGTAGCCGCCGACCTTCATCAAGGTCGCGGCCATCACTTCTTCAAGCGGAATGCCGAGGCCGAGCAGCAGCGGACGCGAGCGGTAATAACCCGCGGCGGCGTCGTAGGCGTGCGTCAGACGCTGCGACAGGATGATCTGGGCGAGGTCGTGACCGCGGCCCGAGAACTGGTAGAACATCTTGCGTTCGGGAAGCAGCTTCTGCTCTTCGATGTCGTCGAGGCGGCGCGACAGAAACAGCGCGCGGGCCACCTTCTCCCAGTCCACACTCGCCGTGACGTTGTGATCGGCTTTGACAGCCTGTGCCTTGGCCATGCGCTATCCTCCCAAACATTCCTGACCCTTGGGAAAAGTGTAGCGGGGGAGTCGGGAGGCGATCTCGGCGAAATTGTGAGCGATTTCATATAAATAGTGATATAATCACACCAATTTTCCATAAATGGTGTGATTTTCACTATGATCGAGCTTGATAGCGCCGATATCCGCATCCTCAAACTGCTGCAGAGCGAAGGCCGGATCGCCATCGTGGATCTGGCCGAGCGCGTGAATTTGTCCGCCACCGCGTGCCACAAGCGCATCGACAAACTGGAAAAGGCCGGCGTGATCGCCGGCTACGGCGCCACCGTGTCCTTGCGCGCCATCGGCTATCAGGTCGAAGCCTTCGTCGCCGTCACCATCGACCGGCAGGCAAAAGTGACGGCCGACAGCTTCATGGTGGAGATCAAGAAGCTTGAAAACCTGCGCGCCTGCTATCTCCTGTCGGGCGACACCGACTTTCTCCTGCATGTGATCGCGCCCGACCTCGACGCCTACACGCGCGGCGTCCTCAACCAGATCATGACCCTGCCGGGTGCGCAGGCCGTGCGCACGTCCTTCGTCCTGGACAAGATGGTGTCGACGGCGCCGCTGACGCCGCTCGCGCAGGGTTAGCTATTTCCGCGGCAGCGGCAGCGCGGTCGTCATCTTGACTTCGGAGAGGCTGACAAAGGTCGAGGCCTCGCGCACACCCGGGATGCACGAGAGCTTCTTGAAGTAGAAGTCCTCGTAGGCGTGAAGATCGGGCGTCACGACGCGCAGGAGAAAGTCGAAGTCGCCCAGCAGAACATGGCATTCGAGCACCTCGGGCATGTTTTTCATGCGTTCGGTGAAATCGCGGATGTAGCGCGGATCGTGCTGCCGCACATTCACCTTCACGAAGAACTGCGTGCGCATGTCGAGTTTGTCGCGGTTCAGGACCGCGACCGTTTTCCTGACGTAACCTTCCGCCACGAGGCGCTTGATGCGGTGACCGCACGTCGAGGTGGAGACGCCGACGATTTCCGAAATCTCGGCGGAGGAGCGTGAGGCATTCTCCTGCAGTTCGCCGAGGATCTTGAGATCCACTTTATCGAGGCCGGCCGCCATGGAAGACTAGTATCCGCGCCCGAGATCGACGACGCCGGCGGGCTTTTCGCCGCGCTCGAGGCGCGCCACATCCCTGCACACCTGCGGGATAATGGTGAGCGGATTGGAGTCCGCCGCGACGTGCGGGGTGATGAGCACATTGTCCATGGCCCACAGCGGATTGTCGGCGGGCAGCGGCTCGGGCGTGAAGACATCCAGCACCGCGCCGTGAAGGACGCCGGATTTCAGCGCGTCGATCAGGTCGGTTTGCACAACCGTGTCGCCGCGCCCCGCGTTGACGAAATATTTCGGACCGGGACGGCGCCGGCCCAATCGCGCGAATACACTTTGATCCACGAGCCCGGTGGTCTCGTCCGTGCGCGGCAGCACGTTAATCAGGATATCGATGTCTTCGAGAAAGGCGCCGAGCGCTTCGCGGCCCGCATGAATCGGGAACGCGGAGCCCGCGCGCGCGCCGCGCGCCCAGCCGGCGACCTCGAAGCCAAGGCTTTGCAGCGCGCGGCCGCCGGCCTGGCCCATCAGCCCGGTCCCGAGCAGACCGACGCGGACGCCGGACGCCGCCGGTTGGTCGGGCGGATCCCAAACGCGTTGTTTCTGATGACGCAGGTAGAGCGGAATCTGCCGATGCAGATAAAGCGCGGCGAAGGCGACATACTCGGCCATGCGCGCCGAGAGGTCGGGGTCGATGACCCGATAGACCGGAAGCTCGTCGCGGCCCTTCAGCGGCGCGAGGTGGTCGACCCCGGCGCCGAGCGAGAAGACCGCGCGTGGATCGGGGAACTCCGTGTAAAGCTTCGGGTCCGCTTTCCACGCGCAGATGACGTAAGGAGATGAGAGCTTGATCGCGCCATCTTGCGGCCAGAAGCGGACCTCGCGTCCCCCGGCGGCGGCTTGGAAGTGCTCCCGCCAGGACGAAGGATCCCACGGTCCGACCGCAACGATGATCGCAAACTGGCTCAGATAAGACCTTCGGCTTTCATGGCGGCCTGGGTGTGCGGGCGGCCCGCCACGCGCGCCTGGAACGCCTTCAACTTAGGCCAGGGACCGAGGTCGATGCCAGTGAAGTTCGACCAGTTCACGACGGTGAACATATAAGCGTCCGCGATGGTGAACTTATCGCCGGTCAGGTACGCGCGCTCGCCCAGGGACTTCTCGATGAAGTCGAAACGGCCGGCGAGTTTTTCCTTGATCGCCTTCTTCTGTTCGTCGGTGGTCGCCGGATTGAACAGCGGACTGAAGGTCTTGTGCACTTCGCTGTTGGTGAAGACCAGCCATTCGTTGACGCGGGCGCGCTCGATGGTGCCGGCGCGCGGCGCGAGGTCGGAGCCGGGCTTGTTGTCGGCCAGGAACTGGGTGATGGCGGCGCCTTCGGTGAGCACTTCACCGTTGCCGAGGCCGAGAGCCGGCACGTAGCCCTTCGGATTGATGGCGAAAAAGTCCCTCCCGTCTTCGGTTTGGTGGGTCTTGGTGGAGACCTTCACCAGGCTGAAGGCCTCGCCAAGCTCGCGCAGCACGATGTGGGGAGCGAGGGAGCAGGCGCCGGGCGCGTAGTAAAGTTGATAGGACACGAGAGAAGACTCCTGAAGTTAGAGGTTGGTGAGATCGGCCATGAGGGCCGGGACGTCGCGGTGCTTGAGATTGGGCGCGGACTGGCCGCACCAGATGGAGACGAGATCGGTGCGCTTTTGCGCGCGCGCCGCCGCCTTCAGTTTGTTGAGGAACCATCCCTGAACGGGATACGGCGCGACGTTGCGCGGCATTTCCTCATAAAGGCGGTTGCCGATGCCGCGCGCGAGACGCCCCGAATAGGTGCGCGTGAGCACCGTGCGCTGGGCGCGCTCGCTGAACAGCGCGGCGCGGTGCTCGGGGCTCGCCCCGGATTCTTCGCAGGCCAGGAACGCAGTGCCGACCTGAACGCCCGCGGCGCCGAGCATCAGGGCGGCCTTCACGCCGCGAGCGTCGACGACGCCGCCCGCGGCGATCACCGGGACTTTGACGCGCGGCGCGACGGTCTGGACGAGGGAGAACGTTCCCGTCAGCGACTCCTCGGAGGATGCAAGGAAGGACACGCGGTGGCCGCCGGCTTCAAGACCCGTAGCCGCGATGGCGTCCACGCCGGCCTCATCGAGCGCGACGGCCTCGGCGATGGTCGTCGCCGTGCCGACGGTGAGGATGCCCTTGCCGCGGCAACGCGCGAGCTGATCGGCCGTGGGGATGCCGAAGACAAAGCTGAAGACGGCGGGCGCGGCTTCCAGCATGGCCTCGAACTGATCCGCGAAGGGCGCGTGCAGGCGCTGCGGACGCTCCGGCTTGGCGACGCCGAGCTCGCGGTAATAGGGCTCGAACAAGGGCCACAGGCGCTCGAACGCGGCTTCGGTCAGGTCTTCGCCGCCGGGGTCCGCGACGGAAACCCAAAGATTGAGATTGAACGGGTTGGACGTGCGGGCGCGAATGTCGGCGGCGAGCTTCAGGATGTCTTCCGGCGCGAGATGCTCGGCCCCATAAGCACCAAGCCCGCCGAGATTGGAAACGGCGCCGGCCAGCAGCGGCGACGACAGGCCGCCGCCGAACGGTCCCTGCATGATCGGGTGCCGGAGCCCAAAACGTTTCGTCATGTCCATGGTCATGCCCCGACTGCTAAGCGATGCAGTTACCTTTGTAAACTACGTGTCGTTCGGATATCGTGATTATCCGGTTTCCGGATGGTAAGTCCGTTTCCACGCCGTAACGAAAACGAAGAGGGGACAGCGTGTCATGGCGCTCAAGGTCCGCAAGAACAAGTCGCCGGCGCCGCAGTGCCCGATCGGCGAGTGCATGGCGTTCCTGCGCGGCGCGTGGACTCCGGCGATCATCTGGAACTTGAGCGGCGGCCCGCGCCGCTTCGGCGAGCTGCGCAGCGACATCGGAAGAATTTCGGCGAAGGTGCTCACGCACCGGCTGCGCGAACTGGAAGACATGGGCGTCGTGCATCGGGACGTGAAACCGACCTCGCCGCCGTCGGTCGAATATTCGCTGTCGGACCTGGGCAAGGAGTTGATGCCGGCCATCGCCGCCATCGTCAGTGTCGGCCACCGCCTGAAAAAGCGCTCCTCCCGCCGCCTGGCCGCAGCCTAGAGCCCGATGACTTTTGTTTGAATCGCCATCCCGCTCTAGATTCTTAATTTGTCGCGTGTCCGGACGGAAAACCGGTGTCCACTTTTCCTGGACACGCTCTAAACCGCTGCAATCACAGCAAGAATCGGACAGGCCGGTTTCCGTTTTACGGGGCCTTTTGCGGCCGTTTTTTGACGGGGCGGGGCCGGGATCGTGGTAAACTATTGAAATACATACAAAAATATCCACCCTAATCCCGCCTTGAATTCCGATTACAGAAATATGACCTATAGGCCGGGGCTGA
>JAYSFT010000182.1:0-6311 GCA_041913245.1 Rhodospirillaceae bacterium
CCGTCGCCGACAGGATCGAATAACGCGTGGCGTTGCCGATCTTCTTGGCGACGGTGACGTCGATGGTTTCACCGGGGCGGGTGACGGCCGGCGTCGGCGCGATGCCGGAGCGCAAGATCACCCAGCCGGTGTGATGGCACATCAACGGCGCGCCATCCTTGAAGGTATTGAAGCGCGTGAACAGGTTGATGTGCTTCTGCACCGGCTTCAGCGCGGTGATTTCTTCCGGGAGGTCGAAGTCGCGGCCGGTTTTCTTCGGCGTGAAGATCGCATCGTTCATCCCGAGGCCCCACACCCAGGTGCCGAAGCGCACGGGCATCGCCGAACCGTCGGCAAGCGCGTTGCCGTTGCCGTTGAGGAAAAGGTTGAGCAGCGGCACACCCACGGTGACCGCGCTTCCGCCCATCATGCCCTTCAGGACACGGCGACGATCGAGATTCATAAGAGTTCCTCCCTCTTTGACCTAATTGGCGGCCGACGCAGATTTCTGTTCAGGCGCACGCTCGGTGATATCGTAAAAAGCCGGGCTGAGCACGATTTCGCGCAGCAGATCGGTGTAGCGGTAGCCCTTCTCGGCGAAATGGCCGGTCAGATAGTCGACCAGCGGGCGGTCTTCGCGTTCGACGGCCGAGCCGGTGCCGTAGCTGAGCACGCGGCGCACCAGGCACGACGGCAGCGCCGGATGGTTGCGCACCGATTCAGCAAGGCCCGCGACATCCCTGAAGTTCTTGCCGTCGAGCGCGCCGCTCGGATCGATCGCGGTGCCCATTTCCGTCGCGCGGTACTGACCGGCGCCGTCGAAGTTCTCCAGCGCAAGACCCATGGGGTCGGTGATCTTGTGGCAGCCCGCGCACACGGGATTCTGCAAATGGAAGTTCACGCGGTCGCGTGCCGTCCTGAAGGGCGATGTCGGATCATTCAGCGCCGAGAAGTCGACGTTCGGCGGCGGCAGCGGAACCGGCTGGCACAACAGCAGCTCACGCAGCGCCTTGCCGCGGCGCGTGGCCGAGCTGCGGCCCGGATGGGCGTGCGAGGCGAGGAAACTGACATGCGTCATGATGCCGACGCGCGGACTATCGGGCGGGAAGTCATATTTCACCCAGCCCTTCGGCGTCGGCACGCGATAGATCGGGCCAAGCTCCGGCGACATGAACGTCGAACGCGTGGTGTAAAGGTCGCGATAGTCCGCCTTTTTGACGATCAGGTGATCGTAGATCGTGCGCAGAGTCTGCTCGCGCGCGGCGGTGAGCGCGGCGCCGGTTTCGGCCGGATAGGCGCTGGCATCCTTCGCGAGATTATCGAAGGTGTCGAACGCCATCATATCGTCGAAGAAGCCGCGCACGCCTTCTTCGAGGCGTGGGCTCGCCAGCATCATGTCGACGATACGCTCACGGCCTTTCGCCGTGGAGAGTTCTCCGGTTTCCGCCGCGCGCAGGACGCGGTCGTCAGGCGCGGCATTCCACAGGAAGAAGCTGAGGCGCGCGGCATAGGAATAGTTGTCCAGGCGGCGGCGGCCGGGGCGTTCGGGATCGGGCTCGGAACGGTCGTGGATCATCAGCACTTCGGGGCTGATGAGCATGCCTTCAATCACGGACGCGAGACCGGCGTAAAAATCCTTGAGTTCGGCAGCCGACTTGCCCGCTTCGCCCACCATCTGCGTCAGGCGCGCGTCGGACAACGGGCGGCGATACAACAGCCGGCCCGTCATGCCGAGGAAAGTCTTCGCGCACGCGGGATCGGCCTGTTTGTCGTCAACCGGCTTGCAGGGAATAAGTGAATCGCGGTGCGAGGGGACGCCGAGATCGAGATTGCCGTCGTCCACGACCTGCGCGGCGACCAGCGCCGCTGCGCGCTGCAGCTTCTGCATTTCGCCGAAGGGCACGCCGGCGGTCGAGGCGCCGAGCGCGAGCAGGCCTTCGGTGCGCTGCAGAGGCGCGAACTGCGCATTGGCCGCGATGTCGGCACCGAAGATATGCGAAATCGTGTTCTGATATTGCGAGGCGCTCATCAGCCGGTGACGGGCCGGAGAACTCGCGAGTTCAAAAGCCGGCGGAACGGGAGCGGCCTTCGTTGCCTGCTCGGTCTTTCCACCCTCGTTCGAACAGCCCGCAAGCGCCACGCCCATCAGCAGGGCACCAAGTAAGGGTCTGTGAACGTTGAACTTCATTAAGCCAATGCCCCCGCGGGCGGGGGTCCTCTCCCGGCAACATTAAGCGCAGACGCGAGGGTGTACCCCATGCGCACCTTTTCAGTCTGCCTTAAAGATGACACTCCCAGCGGGGCCGGCAACGGAGTTTTATGACAACTTCGCGTGAAAAAACCTCATTGGCGGGCGTTACAAATATAAATCAAACAATTGATTTTAAATAATATTTGCGTGTTCGACGACCGCATGGAGCAGCACGTCGCACCCGGCGGCGATATCCTCTTTCTTGGCGTCCTCGATCTCGTTGTGGCTGATGCCGTCCTTGCAGGGGACGAAAATCATGGCCGTGGGGGCGACTTTCGAGATGTTGACCGAATCATGCCCGGCGCCGCTGATGATGCGCCGGTTCGAGTAACCCAGCTTATCCACGGCTGTCTGCACGGACGTCACGAGCTCCGGGGCGAACTTTACCGGCGGATTGACCCAGATTTCCTTGATCTCCAGGGTGAGGCCGAGCTCTTTCGCGATCTTCTCGGACACGTCGCGCATCTCGCGGCCCATGTCGGCGAGCGCATCCCCGTCGGGATTGCGCAGATCGACGGTGAACTTCACGCGGCCCGGGATCACATTGATCGAGTTCGGGAAGCCCTCGATGACACCCACGGTCGCGCATGCATTGGGCGGGCGGGCGTTCGCGATACGGTACGCCTCCGTGATCATGCGCGAGGCGCCCTGGAGCGCGTCTTTACGCACTTTCATCGGCGTCGGGCCGGCATGGGCTTCCTGGCCGGTGACGTGGAATTCGTACCAGCGGATACCCTGCACGCCTTCCACGACGCCGATGGTCTTGTTCTCGGCTTCGAGGATCGGCCCCTGCTCGATATGCGCCTCGAAGAACGCCGCCACCTTGCGGCCGCCGACCGGCTGATCGCCAGCATAACCGATGCGCTTCAACTCCTCACCGATGGTCTTGCCTTCGGTGTCGGCGCGCGAAAGTCCGTAGTCGAGGTCGAACACGCCGGCGAAAACGCCGGAGGCCACCATTGAGGGTTGGAAACGGCTGCCTTCTTCATTGGTCCACACCACGACTTCGAGCGGACGCTGGGTTTCGACATTGAAATCGTTGAGCGTGCGCAGCACTTCGAGACCCGCGAGCACGCCGTAGTTGCCGTCGAACTTGCCGCCGGTCGGCTGCGTGTCGATATGGCTGCCCATCATCACGGGGGCGAGCGAATTATCCTTACCCGGACGGCGCGCGAAGATGTTGCCCATCTTATCGACCGTGATTGTACATCCCGCGCCTTCCGCCCAGCGCTTGAAGAGATCGCGGCCTTGTCGGTCGAGGTCGGTGAGCGCGAGGCGGCAAACTCCGCCCTTCTCCGTGCCGCCGATTTCGGCGAGTTCCATCAGACTGTCCCACAAGCGGTCGCCGTCGATGCGAAGATTGGTGGTCATGTGAAAAAACCTCTTCGGAGAAAAAACGGCCCTTACCATGCGAACGACGGTAAGGGCCGCTGATATCTATATAACGTCTGCCGGCGGCGCGACTTAGCGGCGGGCGCCCGCGCGTTCTTTCACGCCTTCGGCCGTCTTGGTCGCACCGTCCGCCTGCGCCACCGGGCGGTCCGGATGGATGATGTGGACTTGCGTCAGCGTCACATCCAGCGCCGAGGACAGCGTGGTGTTTTCGCCGGTCTTCGGATCCGGGTGACCGTCCGCCGCGCGGCGCAGCGCGCGATAGACCGACGGTAGCGAAACCTGACCGTAAGCCTGGTGATGCGTCGAGGACGAACGCAGCGTCTGGCGGTACCAGTTCTCGAGAACCGTATAGCCCGCGATGAGGCCCGTACCACCGGTCGGCAGCAATTTCACCTGCATGCGCATGCCGCGCATTTCGCGGTCCGTCGGCACGCCGAAGGTGGCCCAGGGGAAGGTGACATCGGTCGGATCGGTGGTCAGCACGCCGTCCTTGATCTTGCCTTTGATCTTGGCGACGTAGCGGCCGCCCCACTTCACATCGATCACCTGACTGCCACCGGCCAGCATACCGTTGCCGTCGGCTTTTTTCAGCAAGCCATCAAGGCCGCGGTATGTCGTGACGGTGACGTCGTCGTCGTTCACCAGACTGTCGACGTCTGTGAGTTCGAACAGCCAGCGGTCATAGCGGTCCGTGATGAGCGTGTTGTTGTCGAAGAAGTAGGCGTCGCCGTCCGGCGCGCGGTAGCCGCGCACGCAACCGAGAACACGGAAGAGCTGGTTGTCGATGCCCTTCTCGCCGTCCGGGCTGACGAAGTCGTTGTCGTCGGCCTTGCCGTCGAGGTTCAGGCCCTTGGCGATCTTGCTCTGCGAGAACTGGAAGGTGAAGGGCTCGTCCGCCATCGTCGGGAAGTAGCCGTCCGCTTCGCGCTTGAGCTGCGTTTCGGCGACCGGACGCTTGGCGCCGTTGTCAGGGAACAGCGCCTTGAAGTGTTCGCGCGGGCCGTCGTTGAGGCCGTTCGGGCACTCGGCTTTCCCATCGGCCGTCTGGTACACAGCCCAGTAAAGGCCCGACACCACATAACCGATCGTACGGTTCGGCGGCGCGGTTTCATCCGCTTTAACGGCGGGAGCGGCGAGCAGCGCAGCGGCGGCGGCCGAGGCCAGCAAAGAGCGATTCATGGTTAGTCTCCCGCACCGTTGTAGAAGTCGTCGCGCAGCCAAAGCGCCTTGTATCCATTCCGCAAGCCGCGGAATTCACCGAACCCATCGGCATTGATGTCGCCCGGCCGCTTGTCGCCTTCGTAAGTATACACGGGGCGCTGGCGGTAGGCCCAGACCTTGAGGGCGCCGGGCGCATCGGCTTGCGCGAACTTACCGGTCTTGGGATCGATCCATTCGACCGTCCAGGTCTGGCTAAGGCTTTGAGCATCCTTGCCGGCCAGCACATACGGGAATGTGGTCAGGCAGCGATCCGGGTCGCCGGCGCCGCACATGCCGAAGCGGTACACTTGGGTTTCCGAGGGGTGATCGCAGTTGAGCTGGTCCACCGAGTCATCGGCGCAGGCATAAGTGTAGATCGTCTTGCCGCCGGCGTCGGCGAGCACTTCGCCGGAGCTGGTGATCTGCACCGTGAACTCCTTCGGCGGCGGCGGCGACATCTGCAAGTAGACGTTATGCCAGCCCGGCGTATCGCTGCCTTCCTGGCTGCGGCCTTCGCGGTCGAGCACGTTGATGTAAAGCGGCTTGCCGCGGAACGCCCACTGACGCACGCCCGGCGAACGTTCGAAGATCGTCCAACCTTCGGTGGTCTGGCCGACGCTCGGCGCGAGGATCGGCTTCCAGGTTTGCGTGCAGTCGCCGGTGCATCCGGTTTTCGTCGCGGTGTCGCCGTCGAAAAAGTAAACGGACTGCTGGCTGGTCGTGGAGAGCAAGCGCCCGCGGGTCGTCGAGGTCACTTCAAAGCCGGGCGGGATGTCGGACGGCGGCTTCACCGCTTCACGGTATGACGGCGCATCGCCGCGCGCTTTCTTCGGCGCGGCCGCGACTTCGCCGGGCGCGCGATCGAGGACGGAGGTGTACAGCGCGAAGCCGTCGTAGGCCCACTGCTTGGTGCCGTCCTTGCGGGTAAGGACACTCCACTTGTCGACCGCCTGGGAATTGGCGGCGGCATAAACCGGCTTCCAGACATCGGTGCAGGCCGGGCGCGTGTCGAGTTCGGGAAGAACCAGGCCCGGCGGATAAGGGCTCATCAGGCCGGCGGTTTCGGTGGTCTTGACGTCATAGCAGGCCGGCTCGTTCTTGCGCTCGCCGGCGGAACCGTTGCGCAGGGCCTTCAGTTGCCACTTGTAGAGGGTCATGCCGTTGGCATCGGCGAAGACGGGACCATCGATCTCGCTCGGCATGATCTTGAAGCCGGGCGGCATCGGCACATCCTTCGCGCGTTCCACCCCGATCAACGCCTTGGCGTCGCGTGCCGCGCGGGCTTTGTCCTGCGCGTTGGCCGCGCCGGCCGCGAGCACAGCCGCCATCGCCACCGCCGCCAGCATGAATGACTTTTTCATCGTCTTCCCTTTTTAGCCCCTCAAAGACGCCCGCCCGGCGCACCATGGCGCCGGGCGGTATTTAGCTTAGACCAGGATCTCGCTGATCTCTTTGGAGGTCTGGTTGCTCTTGGTGCCGAAGGTCG
>JAYSFT010000183.1:0-6287 GCA_041913245.1 Rhodospirillaceae bacterium
TGATGATGTACGGCCAGATGACGGCCGGCTCGTGGATCTACATCGGCTCGCAGGGTATCGTGCAAGGCACCTATGAGACCTTCGTCGAGATGGGCCGCCAGCATTTCGGCGGAGACCTTTCCGGCAAGTGGATCCTGACGGCGGGTCTCGGCGGCATGGGCGGCGCGCAGACCCTGGCCGCGACCATGGCCGGCGCGTCGTGCCTGGCCATCGAGTGCCGTCCGACCTCGATCGAATTCCGCCTGCGGACCGGCTATGTGGACGTTCAGGCGAAGGATCTCGACGACGCGCTCGCGATCATCGAAAAGGCGACCAAGGAAAAGAAGGCGCTGTCGGTTGCCCTGCTCGGCAACGCCGCGGAGATTCTGCCGGAACTCGTCCGGCGCGGCGTGAAGCCCGACGCGGTCACCGACCAGACCTCCGCCCACGACCCCGTAAATGGCTACCTGCCGATCGGCTGGAGTCTCGCGAAATGGGAGGAGATGCGCCAGAAGGACCCGAAGGCCGTCGCGAAGGCCGCGCGCGAATCCATGGCCGTGCATGTGAAGGCGATGCTCGACTTCCACAAGCAAGGAATTCCAACCGTCGACTACGGCAACAACATCCGCCAGATGGCCTTTGAAGAAGGCGTGAAAGACGCCTTCGCGTTCCCGGGCTTCGTGCCGGCTTATATCCGCCCGCTGTTCTGCCGCGGCGTCGGTCCGTTCCGCTGGGCCGCGCTGTCGGGCGATCCCGCCGACATCGCCAAGACCGACGCCAAGGTGAAGGAGCTGATCCCGCACGATAAGCACCTGCACAACTGGCTGGACATGGCCGCGAAGCGCATCAAGTTCCAGGGCCTGCCGGCGCGGATCTGCTGGGTCGGCCTCGGCGAACGCCATCGCCTGGGCCTCGCGTTCAATGAAATGGTCGCCAAGGGCGAGCTGAAGGCGCCGATCGTCATCGGCCGCGATCATCTCGACTCCGGTTCGGTCTCCTCGCCGAACCGCGAAACCGAAGCCATGAAGGACGGCTCGGACGCCGTGTCCGACTGGCCGCTGCTGAACGCGCTGCTCAACACCGCCTCGGGCGCGACCTGGGTGTCGCTGCATCACGGCGGCGGCGTCGGCATGGGCTTCTCGCAGCATTCCGGCATGGTGATCTGCTGTGACGGCACCGAAGACGCCGCGCGCCGCATTGAACGCGTGCTGTGGAACGATCCGGCGACCGGCGTGATGCGTCACGCGGACGCCGGTTACGAGATCGCGATCGACTGCGCGCGCGAGAAGGGTCTCGATCTGCCCAGCCTCGCGCAGTAACTCTTCACAAAGCAACTCTTCACGATGCAGCTGCTTCGGTCTTCCGGCTACACGCGCATGCCGTGGAAAAACGGCGGCGGCGAGACCATCGAGATCATGGTCTGGCCGCCCGCCGCCGATTTCACGTCCATGGACTGGCGCGTATCCATGGCGACCGTGGCGAGCGACGGCCCGTTCTCGTCCTTCCCGGGCATCGACCGGACCTTGTCGGTCCTTTCGGGCACGCTGCGCCTGTCCGTCGACGGCGTGAATGTCGATCTGATGGAAATGTCGCCGCCGCACGGCTTCCCGGGCGACGCGGCGACGCACGGCGCGGTGCTGCGGGGCCCGGTGACGGACCTGAACGTCATGACGCGCCGCGCGGGCTTCACGCACGACGTGCGGCGTCTGTCGGTGATGGGCGAAAAATCCGTGACGACGGCGTCCGGAACGCTGATCCTGTTCTGCCACACGGGGGCGGTGACTCTTCCCGATGGAGAAACTCTAAAAGCACGCGACACCGCGGTGGGCCCCGCGCCGGGCGGCCCCCTGACCGTCCGGGCCGAGGTTTTGTCGACCCTTTATGTCATTACAATTACGCCCCGTTGAAGAAATACGGGCGCCCCGGGCGCGTTTGATTTCCCCAAAAAGCGTTAGTTTTCCTAAATAATATCGTACGCCAACGCGCCTTGTCGGGCAGGTCCCCTGTCCGACAATGATGCGCATCAACAAGATGCCGCCACGAAGCGGCGCCGACGATATCCCTGGGGTTCACCGCGAGATGACTGTAACCACCAATGACGAGCATTGAGCGCGGGGGAGAATCGCCCGCATTTTTGAGAAACGCCTGGTATGTGGCCGGCTGGGACAACGAGATCGGCCACGCGCTCACGGCGATCACGATCCTGAACGAGAGCATCGTGATGTACCGCGACAGCGCGGGCAAGGCGGTCGCGCTCGAGAACGCCTGCCCGCACCGCAAGCTGCCGCTGTCCATGGGGCGCCTCAAGGGCGACGAGGTGGAGTGCGGCTATCACGGCCTGACGTTCAACCGGGAGGGCGCCTGCACGCGCGCGCCCGGCGGCCAGCGCATCCCGAAAGCGGCCTGTGTGCATTCCTATCCGGTGGAAGAACGCTACGGCCTGATCTGGATCTGGATGGGCGAGGCCGCGAAAGCCGATCCCTCGAAAATCATGAACGTCGATCATTGGGGCGATTCCGCCTGGGGGCTGAACCGCGGCGACGCGATGACGGTGGAATGCAATTACCTCTACATGACGGATAACCTGCTGGACCCCTCCCATGTGGCCTGGGTGCATCAGACCTCGTTCGGGAACGCGGCCTGCGCCGACGAAGCCCTGGACACGACCGTCGCCGACAACGGCGTGACCGTGTCGCGCTGGATGCGCAACACCGAGCCCGCGCCTTTCTACGCGCCCTTCCTGAAGTTCCCCGGCAATTGCGACCGCAAGCAGCACTACGAAGTGCGCTACCCGAGCCATGCGATCATCAAGGCGATCTTCGTGCCGGCGGGCACGGGCGGGGACGACAAGCCGCTCCATCAGGACGTGTTCCTGATGGACAGCTATAACTTCCTGACGCCCATCAACGAGAACCTGACGCGCTACTACTGGTTCCAGATGCGCAACTTCGCGCCCAACGACGAATCCGTGTCCGCGGCCATGGCCAAAAACGTGCGCACCGCGTTCGAAGAGGACCGCGTGATCATGCAGGCCGTTCATCGGGGCATGAACAGCAGGACCAGGGACAATATCGATCTCAAGATCGACAAGGGCCCCCTGCATTTCCGCAAGCGCCTGGCGCAGATGATCGCCGCCGAGTGACCGTCACCGTCACTTTCAGCACAACGGCCCTGCTCGAAGGCGAGGTGACCCACGTCGAAGATCTATTGTATTTGCCCGATCCGGGCGTTGTGCTGCTATGCTGCACGACACCACAGACCTCAGTCGTCCTCGACCTCTAACCGAGAATCCGCATGACATCCAAGACCGCCTCGCAGGCCCAGCCGGGCCCCGCGTTCAACCCGTACGTCGCCGCGCTGCCGTCCTATAACGCGGGCCTTCCCGTCGCCGTCGCCCGCGAGGTCAGCGGCCATGACTTCATCGCGCGCCTGGCCAGCAACGAGAACCCGTTCGGCTGTTCGCCGAAGGTGATGGCGGCGCTGGCGTCAGCCGCGTTCGAGCCGTGGCGTTACGCGGACCCGGCCGCGCGCGAGCTGCGCGCGGCGCTCGGCAAATACCTCGGCCTCGATCCGGCGCTGATCGTCTGCGGCAACGGTTCGGAGGAAATGATCGCGGCCATCAGCCGCGCCTTCCTGACGCCGGGCGGCCTTGCCGTCACGGTCGTGCCGAGCTTCGGCCTGCATGAAATCGAGCCGCTGGCCATGGGCGCGAAGGTGATCAAGGTGCCGATGACGCAGGATTTGACCTTCGACATCCCGGCCATCGAAGAGGCGCTCGCGCAGAAGCCCCAGGTCTTTTTCATCTCGACACCCTCCAATCCCGTCGGCGTGACTCTCGACCTGGCGGCGCTGGAACGCCTCGCGGCCGCCAACGGAAATTCGTGCCTGTTCGTGCTGGACGAAGCTTACCGCGAGTTCACCGAACCGGGCTTTCCGGACGGTCTTGAAGTCCTGCGCCGCCTGAACGTGCCGCACGTCATTCTGCGCACCTTCTCGAAGGCTTATGGATTGGCGGGCCTGCGCGTCGGTTACGCCGCCTGCTCGAACCCCGAATTCGCGCGCGTCATCAACGCCGCCAAGACGCCGTTCAATGTGAATGCCGCCGCGCAACTCGGCGCCATCGCCGCGCTCGAGGACGACGCCTGGATGAGGAACGCCGTGGGCCGCATCAACGCGGAGCGCGGGCGCGTGCGCAAGGTGCTGGAGGGGATGGACGTCTTCATGGCGCCGTCCCAGACCAATTTCCTGTTCATGGATTGCAAGGGCGACAGCACCGCATGCGCGCAGTTCCTGCTCAAGGAGGGCGTGATCATCAAGGGGTGGCGCGAAGCCGGTTATGAGCGCTTCATCCGCGTGACCATCGGATCGAGGGAAGAGAACGAGAAATTCCTGGGCGCCTTCACGAAGTGGCTGGCGCGTTAGACCGCCGCGTCAAACAAAGAAAAAGGCCGGCACCGCGTACCGGCCTTTTTCGTTTGAGCGCCGCCTGCGTTACATCTTGAAGCGGATCCCCGCGCGGAAGACCCGCCCCAGCGTGTCGTACAGGGTGGCGTTGGCGGCGGGCGCCTCGTAGGTGAAGCCGCCCGGGCCGGGGGCGACGACCGCCGGGTCTTTGTTGAAGACGTTCTTCACGTTGAAGAAGGCTTCCATGTCGGCGTCCGACACCGCGAACTTGTAGGCCATCGCCGTGTCGAAATAGATCGCTCCGTCGATATGGTTGTTGTCGATGGTGCGGTTGTCGATGGTCGAGACCGGGCAGCCCGTGGTGCACGCGATGTTCGAGTTCAGGTACGTGCCCGCGCTGATCCCGCGCGCGGCCACCGACAGGCTGACCGCGTCGGTCGTATAACCGACCGAGGCGCGCCAACGCCACGACGGCGGGCCGTCGCCGGTGTTCTGGCCGGCGCTGTCCACCGGCGTCGAGAGACCGTTGGACTCAAGACGCTTGATGAAGTGCGTGGCCATGACGCGGAACGAGAGATCGCCCGCCGCGCCGTCGATGATCGCATCGACCGGCATGTTGTATCCGGCTTCGAAGTCGACGCCCTTGGCAACCTGGGTGACAAGGTTGAACGGCTGCGTGCGAATCAGCGCGATCGAGTTGTCCGGATTGAAGTCGATCGCCGAGCAGAAGCGATCGCTCTTGGTCACGAAACATTGGTCGATGGTCTGCTGCACGGACAGATTGCCCAGCGCGTCCTTGATATCCAGATCCCAGTAATCGACCGAGGCGCTGAAACCCGGAATGAACGAAGGCTGGAGCACGACGCCGACCCCGGTCATGTCGGACTTCTCGGGCGTCAGGTTCGGGTTCCCCGTCGTGCGCGAGAAGCCGATTTCGGTGGTCGGAGCGCCGGTGACCGGATCCGGGCGGAACGGGTTCTGGTAACCCGGGAAGCCCGAGGTGCCGGTGTTGTAGAGGTTCTGCAGGTTCGGCGCGCGGATATCGCGGGACCGGGTGACACGCAAGCGGATATCGCTGACGGGCGCCCAGGTGAGGCCGGCTTTCCAGGTGGTCACGTAGCCGGACGTCGAGTAGTCGGTGGCGCGCACGGCGCCGTTGAACTCGAGCGATTCGGCGAAGGACGTATCGGCGGCGAGCGGCACCACGGTTTCGATGAAACCTTCGGTGACGTTCATCTTGGCGCTGAAGACCTGGTAGTTGCCGAAGTACCAATCGAAGGCCCGCGACACGGGGTCGTTCACACCCTTGATGCTTTCGCGGCGGTGTTCACCCCCGAAGGCCACGGTGACCGGGCCCGCCCAGGTCTCGAACGGCGAACCGGAGAAGGACAGCGAGGCCACGTCCTGCTTCGGCATTTCGGTACGGAAGTCCTTTTCACCGTTACCGTGCAGATAGTCGATGGCTTCCGGCGAGTTCACCCCGATGCCGAAGATATTGTACGGCACGCAGAGCGGATCGTCGTTGGTGGTGACGGCGTCGGCGTTCACGCGGCAGACCGGAAGACCCGTCGTCGGGCTGCGGACGGGATCGAGCGCCTTGGAGAAGGCCGTGCGCTTGATCACGCCGAAGGTTTCCTGGTGCAGGTGGGCGAGGCCCTTCTGGTAGTAGGCGTCCCAGGTCCAGTCGGTGTCCAGCGCATCGAAGGAACCATTGGCGCCCACGACGTAGCGCTGCACGCGGCGATCATTGATGGCACCGGCGTTGCGGGTGTCGGCGTGCATCGAGCCCATGGTGAACTGGGTGACGCCCACCGCTTGGGCGCGCGACAGTACATCCGCCGGGATATAGGGGTTGGTGATGGAGATCGTCAGGCTGGCGTTGTCTTCCTTCATGCAGCACCAGT
>JAYSFT010000184.1:0-6188 GCA_041913245.1 Rhodospirillaceae bacterium
TCGGAGACGGCAAGGTCGCGTTGCAGCACGACCTGACGCAGCTCGAGGCTGTCGGTTGCGATGAACGGCGTTTTCTGGTGATGGCCGACAACATCCACCATCGATTTTTCGAGATCGGACATCTCGGACAGGAGCGCCTTGCGCGCATCGTCCACGTGGCCGCGCTCGAGCTTCGACCTGCTCAGCGCCAGTTCGGTGTTACCGCTATCGCCCGACAGCGCCGCTACCGGATCCTGCAACGCTTCCTTGGCGCGGCTGGTGAGCTTGGAGACCAAGGTCTTCCTGGCGCTCGGCGCATCGCCGGCCTTGGATTTCATCAGCTGAACTTCGCTTTCCGCTAAAGCCAGCGACTTGGTGTAATTGTCTTCGAGGTCCTTGGTCAGGTCCCCGACGCGTTCCTTGTAGATCGAGACCTGCGCCAACAGCTGCTCATAGCCGACGCGCGCGTCCTTGATCTCGGTGTTTTTCGCGCGGATGCGCTCGCCATGGTTCATCGCAAGGCCGGAGCTCAGAAGCGTCCAGGTCCCAAGGATGATGCCGACCGTGACCAGCACGGCCTGGCGATTGGTGGAAAGCCGCAGCGTCCGCATATGTTCGCCGGAGCGCACAATCAATTGGCGCTCGGGGAAAAACCGCTGAAGCAGTTTTTGCGCGCGGCTTAGGCCGCGATCCCGCGGATCAAATTTCGAGTGTGGTTTACCTGAAAACACGCCGTCCCCTCTCTCGATGACACGTAGTTCATCAGCCCGGTCGTGTTCTTGGTTTTGTTATCGGTCCCGGGCTCAACTCTTCGCGTTTCCAAGCCGGCTTTTCGCTCTTGTGCGACGCATTCCGCTTCCCGGCGGTTGCCCCCAACCGGCCGAATGAAGCAATGAAATTTCGTCTGGCGCTTGGAAACTGCAAACAGCCGCGCGTATCCTGCCTATTCTAGCCTCGAAATTCAAAGAGAAAGTAAACCACCTAAAAGGTATTTTATATCAATGCCGTGGGCTCTGTTTTTAGAGTATGAAAGTGAGCCCTTTTTGCCACCGGACCGTTGCCAAATTTCGACCCCTAACGCTTTCATGTCACACGACTTTTCCACATCCTTCCGCAGGACCGCGGCTCAAAACCTGCTGCTGTCCTGGTTCGGCTGCGGCTACGCAAAACGCGCCCCGGGGACGGCCGGGTCGGCGGGCGCCCTGCCCTTTGCCTGGGCGATTCAGGCGACCGGGGCCCCCTGGGCCCTGCCGCTGGCCAGCCTGGCCGCCTTTGTCCTGGGATGTTGGCTTTCGGCCCGGCACCTGCGGGAGCTGGGCGCCGAGGGCGGCGACCCCCAGTGGATCGTGCTCGACGAAGTGGCCGGCGTCTGGCTGGCGGTCTCGCTGATCGATCCCTCGTGGCTGTCTTATGCGTTGGGCTTCCTGCTGTTCCGGCTTTTCGATATCTGGAAACCCTGGCCGATCGGCTGGGTCGACCGCAGCGTCAAGGGCGGCCTGGGCGTTATGTTGGACGACTATCTCGCGGGCCTGTTCGCTGCGCTTCTGCTTTACGCCGCCAGCCTCATGTGGTGGATTGGTCCCGCCTCCACTTTCGCCTCACCATGACCGAACTTCCCAACGACCTCACCGACCTCGCTCATGACGTGCTCGACGCCGCGCGCGCCGCGAACAAGCGCATCGTCACCGCGGAATCGTGCACCGGGGGACTGATCGCGGGCTGCCTGACGGCGATCCCGGGCTCCTCCGACGCGGTCGAGGGCGGGCTGGTCACCTATTCCAATGAGTCGAAAATCAGCCTGCTCGGCGTGCCGCGCGACGCCATCGCCGAGAACGGCGCGGTCAGCGACATCGTCGCCTCGGCCATGGCCGAAGGCGCGCTTGCCGCAAGCGGCGCGGATATCGCGATTTCGGTGACGGGGATCGCCGGACCCGGCGGCGGCAGCAAGGAAAAACCGGTGGGCCTGGTCTATATGGCCCTGGCCCAGACGGGCCGCGACGCGCTGGTGAAGCGCTATGTGTTCGCCGGAACGCGGACAGACGTGCGGCGCGCGTCGGTCGGCGCCGCCCTGGAACTCCTGCTCAGCGCACTGCAGGAGCCGCTCGAGGCCGAACCGGCGAAATAAGCCGGTCCGGCCCCAAATTTAGCGATCTTGGCTCAGCCTTATTTCGCCTGACCTTTGGCCGCGATCACCTTCTTGATCGCCTCGACGGTGACTTTGGTGCGGAAGTCGATGACGTCCTTGGCCCATTTCTGGTTCGCGGCCTTGTCGGCGAACGACACGCCGGCGAGGGTCGCGGTGTTGGTCTTGATGCGCTCATCCAGGCGCACTTCCGACGGATGGGCGGCGAGAATGTTGAGGGTGATGCCGACGCTGTCGTGCAGCCCTTCGTTCGGGTCCGCCTGCTTGAGAACGCCTTTCTCGCGCAGCATCTTCTCGACGTTGTCATAGTTGTAGTACTCGGGGATCACGGCGGCGACCGTCTTGGCGTCGCTCAGCTTCTGGCTGACCGCGGCCGCGCCCTTCATGTTGCCGCCGCTATCGCCGATGAAGAAGATCTTGTCGAAGCCGTGCGCCTTGAGGCTGCCCGCGATATCGCCGAGCAGCGCTTCATAGGTCGCTTGGCTGACGGTGATGGTGCCCATGGTCGTCATGTGACCGGTCTTCGGTTCGATGCCGCCTTCCGGCACGAACTTCACCACCGGCGCGCACAGCGCGTCGCCAAGCGCCTTTGCGATCGCTTCGCAATTGGTTTCCAGCACCCAGTTGTGCTTGCCGAGGGTGAGCCACGGGCCGTTCGGCTCCATGCCGCCGGTCGGGATGATGACGGCCTTCTTGCCCGCCGCCATCGCGTCGCGGACGTCGATCCAGGTCATCTTTTCCAGCCATACCGTGTCGGCCTTCGGCAGCGGATTGGCGACGTCTTTACAATTGTACTTGTTCTTGGCGCAATCGCCGCCGCCCATGGACCTGCCGTCATTGGGCGAGACTTGAGCAAAAGCGGCGGTGGAAACGGCGGCCGTCAGCGCCGCCGCGAGCAACGTGCGCGAAATCGAAAACGTCATGAGATCCTCCCCGGGGATTGGTTTCGCTGACGTACTTTCCTCCGCGCGGCGGAGGTTTGTCCAGGCGGGGAGCCCCGAAACCTACTCATGAAGTCATAAAAAAAGAGAGGGGATTTCTCCCCTCTCTCTTTCGATTGTAACAGCGTCTTCTCTTTAACGGGACGGCAGGGTCTCGGCCGCCGCGCCTTTATCACCCTTCGCCGCAACCTGCTGCGCCGGATGGATGATGTAGACCTGCGAGAACTTCACGTCCCAGGCCGCCGAGATGGCCGTGTTGCGGCCGCTCGCGTCCGGGGCGTAGTCCGCGTTGCGGTGCAGCGCCTTGTATTCGGACGGCAGCGATTCCTGGCCGTACGAACGATGGTGCGTGCCCCAGTTCTGGCCGAGCGCGTTGTAGAACCGCTCGATGTCGATATAGCCGCCCATCAGGCCTTCGGCGCTCGTTTCCGTCAGCTTGAGTTTCAGGCGCCACTCGTGGATGTCCATCTTCGGCACGCCGCGCGCCGTGGATTCGGGCATCGTCACGCGCTTCGGCGCGGTGATGAGCACGCCATCGACGATCTTGCCCTTCACGGAGTGGATGAACTGCTTGCCCCAGCGCATGTCGATACGCTGGCTGCCGCCGGCGATGAAATCGCCGCCCGCGTTCGAATACAGAGGATCGCGGCCGCGATACAGCGTGACGGTGACGTCGTCGTCGTTCGTCAGGCTGTCGACATCCGTGATCTCGAACATCGTGCGGTTATAGTCGAACTTCTGCTGGTAGCTTTTCACGAAATGGCGCGACTGGCCTTCCGGGCCGCGCCAGCCGACGATGCAGCCGATGACGCGGTAGAGCTGGTTGTCGATGCCCTTTTCGCCGTCCGGGCTGGTGAAATCCTTCGGACCCACTTTGCCGTCGAGGTTCAGGCCGATGGCGATGTTGCCGGCCGGTTCCTTGAAGGGCTGCGGTTCCCACGACGCATCGGCCGTCGGGTTCCACCATTCCTGCTCATACTTGAGCTGGGTGTCGGCGACGGTGCGCTTCGTCCCTTCCGGGAAGAACTTCGCGAACTGCTCGCGCGGGCCGTCGTTGAAGCCGGCCGGGCATTCGGCCTTGGCGTCGGCCGTCTGATAGACCGCCATCGCCTTCGAGTTCAGCACGAAGCCGATCCGGCGATCCTTCAGGATCGAGTCATCCGCCGCGGCGGCACCCGCAACGGCCGTGACGCCGATCGCCGCCAAAGCGGTCGCCGACAGCAATTTCTTAAAACCACGCATGGGGGTTTCTCCTTCCCGAATCCCGTCGTTATTCGTCCGTGCTCTATTATTCATCATTGTCGCCGTAATCGTCACGCACCCAGAAGGCCTTGTAACCGTTACGCCAACCGTAAAATTCGCCCCAGGTGTCGCACTCGGCGTCACCGGCGGCCTTGTCGCGCGCACAATAGTAAACCGGACGGCCGCGATAAGCCCACACAGTGAGTGCGTCGGATTGACCCGCGGCGGCCTTTTTGCCGGTCTTGGGGTCGATCGCCATCACCTGCCACATGCGGCTGGTGCTGGCGGCACCCTTCTCCGCGATCACGTACGGGAAGTTCTTCATCGACATCGCCTGATCGCCGCGGCCGCTCACCGCCAGGCGGTACACCTGCGGCGCTTCCGGGTAATCACACTGGAGCTGGTCGGCGGCGTCGTCCATGCACTGATAAGTGTAAATGGTGCGGCCCTTGGCGTCGGCGAGCACCATGCCCGATTGCATATCCTGCGGCGCGAAGCCCTTCGGATAAGCCGGCGGCCTGGTCACGTACACATTATGCCAGCCGGCGATATCGCCGCCTTCGAGGCTCGGGCGCTTGGTGTCGCCGTTGCGCGTGTAGACCGGTTGGCCGCGGAAGGCCCATTGCTTGATGCCCGTCGGGTGATCGATCACCGTCCAGTCACCCTGCTGCTGGACGCTGGCGGGCGCCTGGATCGGCTTCCACTCGTTGAGGCAATCGCCGATGCAGTTGGACTTGCCCTTGGTGTCGCGGTCGGCGACGTAG
This sequence comes from Rhodospirillaceae bacterium, assembly GCA_041913245.1. Taxonomy (GTDB): domain Bacteria; phylum Pseudomonadota; class Alphaproteobacteria; order Rhodospirillales; family Rhodospirillaceae; genus SHVO01. The sequence goes on from JAYSFT010000184.1 coordinate 5,070, forward strand.
ACCGAGCGGGAGTCGCTGGTCGTCAGCAGACGGCCGCTCTGGAGAGCGTAAACCTTGAACTGCGGCGGATTGTTTTCGGCCGGAGCGGCCGGCTCGCGGCCCGCGCCTTGCGAGTCGCCGCGCGTCGTCTTCTTCTTGGTCCCGCCGCGCACATCGCCCGGCATTTCATCGAGCGCCGAGGTGTACAGCGCGTAGCCGTCATAGGCCCACTGTTTCTTGCCATCCTGACGGATCACGACCGAGAACTTGCCGACGGCTTTCGCATCGGCCGGGGCCAGAACCGGCGGCCACATGGTCGTGCAGGCCGGACGCGTCGCGACTTCCGGCAGCTCCAGGCCGCCCGGATACGGGCTCATGAGGCCGGCGTTCACCTTCGACGGCACATCGCCGCACGTCGGCTTGCCCTTCTGCTCGCCGGCGTCACCGTTGCGCAGCGGGGTGACGGGCCAGGTGTAGAGCGTCTTGCCGTTGGCGTCGGCGAAAACCGGGCCTTCGAAGTCCGCCACGACCACCTTGATGCCCGGCGGCATGGGTTCATGCACATAGTCTTCCAACGGAGCCTTGCCGCGCGACTGCGCGAAGGCCGCCGTGGCGGCGCCCGTCATGCCGGCGACCAGCGCCGCGGCAGTGAGGACGGTCCCAATTCGTCCGTAGTCTTTCATGGTCTCTCCCGAAAAGACGTGGGCGCCATTTCGCGCCCACGCCAGGCGACGATTAAGCGAGGATCTCGCTGATCGTCTTGTTGGTCTGATTGCTCTTGGTGCCCCAGTTGTCGGCGTCCAGGCCCATGATCTTCATGGCCGTGTAGCCCAGCGAGGTGCCCTGGCCGCCCTTGCAGTCGACATGCATGCCGGTCTTGATCTTGCCGCCGGCCTTACCGGCGGTGAACGCCGGCATTTCTTCCAGCGAGTGCACGCGCGCGTAGGACACGTCGGTGTTGGCCATGATGAAGCAGTTGTCGAGCAGCGTGCCGTCGCCTTCCTTGATGGCGGCGAAAGCGCCAACATATTCCGCCCACGCTTCGAACGAACGGCGGGCGAACCAGGAGGCGTTCGGCTGGTAGCCGAGCTTCTCGTCCACCGGCTCTTCGTGCGTGCAGGTGTGGTGCGGCTTGTCGTA
>JAYSFT010000185.1:0-6119 GCA_041913245.1 Rhodospirillaceae bacterium
TTCTTGAGGTTGCCGTTGAACGTTTTACCGGCCGCCGCGTCGGTCATCGCCTGATTGATCTCGGCTTCCGTCACCGCCTTGCCGAGCACACACTTGAGGTCGACGGCCGAGACGTTCGGCGTCGGCACACGGATCGAGGTGCCGTCCAGCTTGCCCTTCAGCTTCGGCAGCACTTCACCGACGGCTTTCGCGGCGCCGGTGGAGGTCGGGATCATGCTGAGCGCGGCGGCGCGGGCGCGGCGCAGGTCCTTGTGCAGCGTGTCCACGGTCGACTGGTCGCCGGTGTAGGCGTGGATCGTGGTCATGAAGCCCTGCTGCAGGCCGAACAGCTCGTCGAGCACATAGGCGACGGGGGCCAGGCAGTTGGTGGTGCAGGACGCGTTGCTCACCACGTTGTGCTCTTTTTTGAGCTTGTCGTGATTCACGCCGTAAACGACAGTCAGGTCGGCGCCGGCGGACGGAGCGGACACGAGCACTTTCTTCGCTCCGGCGCCGAGATGGATTTGCGCCTTCTCCTTATCGGAGAAAATGCCCGTGCACTCAGCTACGATATCGATACCGAGGTCTTTCCACGGCAACTTGGCCGGATCGCGTTCCTTGAACACCTTGATGCGCTTGCCGTTGACGACCATGTCGTCGCCTTCGACACCGACCTCGGCGGGCAGCGGCCCGTGCACGGAGTCAAAACGCAGGAGGTGTGCGTTGGATTCCGCCGGCCCGAGGTCGTTGATGGCCACGAACTCGACGTCGGAGCGTTTCGCCTCGACCATCGCGCGGAAAACCATGCGGCCGATGCGACCGAAGCCATTGAGTGCGACACGAACTGCCATGGGGTGCTTCACTTCCTTATATATAAGTGGGGATGCGGCTCATGGGCGGGCCGGATGGGCCCCGCGGCATCCCGCGCCGGGACGAGGCCGGAAATACAATAGTCTTCCCCGGAATCCAAGCGGGCTCGGCGCATATCAGCCATTGCTTTCCAAGAGGTGCGCGTGAGCCCCGCAAAAGCTTCTCCCGCCGCGAAAATCTTCAAGGCCGCCGAAAAGGCCGGAACCCTCGCGGATAGAGAGTTCCTCGAACTAAAGGAGGGCTTACGGCTCGATCTGATCGGCCTGCAGCAGAAGATTCGCGACAAGGCCCGGTTCCCGGTGATCATCGTCCTGGCCGGGGTGAAGGGCGCCGGGGTCATCGACACCCTGAACGTCATCAACACCTGGATGGATCCGCGCTGGGTCGAAACCCACGCCTTCGACGTGCCGAGCGACGAGGAAAGCGAACGCCCGCCCTTCTGGCGCTACTGGCGCAGCCTGCCGGCGGCGGGATCCATGGGGCTGTACCTGGAAGGCTGGTACGGCGAACTCCTGGGCCTCGATCCCAAGCGGCCCGTCGGACGCGGCGACGACCGCCCGCGGCACATCGCGGCGTTCGAGCAGACCCTGGCCGACGACGGTGCGCTCATCCTGAAGTTCTGGCTGCACCTGTCCGAGCGCCATCACCGCAAGAGCCCCGAGGCCGACGGCGAGGATCCGGTCTTCGGGATTCGCCCCGCCGATCACGCCTGGAGGCCGCAGCCGCCTTACAGCGTGTATGTAAAAACCGCGGCGAACGTGATCGCCGGCACCAATACCGACCGCGCGCCCTGGCATATCGTCGGCGGACGCGACGCCAATCAGCGCCGCTTCGAGATTCTCGACATTCTGCGCAAGAGTTTTGCCGCGCATTTGAAGCGCATGGCCCGGGCGCCGAAGAACAGGCGCGCCGCCGCGCCGCGCAAGGCGCCCGCCCACGACGTTCTTTCCGCCGTCGATCTCGGCAAGACGCTGAGCGACATGGACTACGCGCGCGCCTTCCATGAGCAGCAGAGCCGCCTCTACAAGGCCCAGCACGCCGCCCGCGAGGCCGGAATCTCCACGGTCCTTGCTTTCGAAGGCTGGGACGCCGCGGGCAAAGGCGGCGCCATCCGCCGGCTGGCCTATGGGCTCAGCGCCTATAACTACAAGGTGGTCCCCGTCGCCGCGCCGAACGATGAAGAGCGAAAACACCACTATTTATGGCGCTTCTGGCGCGCGCTGGACCGCGCCGGCCACATCACGATCTTCGACCGGAGCTGGTATGGGCGCGTCCTGGTGGAGCGTGTCGACAATCTGGTCCCGAAGGCCGCGTGGCAACGCGCCTACGACGAGATCAACACCTTCGAAGAAGAAATGACGGCGTCAGGCATCGTACTTCTGAAGTTCTGGTTGCACATCGGCAAGGACGAACAGCTCAAGCGTTTCAAGGACCGCCGCGAGGATCCCGCGAAGCGCTGGAAACTCACCGACGACGATATTCACAATCGCAAGAACTGGAACGCCTATGTCGCGGCGGTGAACGACATGGTGAAGCGCACGTCGACGGACGCCGCGCCGTGGCACCTCGTGCCCGCCAACAGCAAGCCGTTCGCGCGCATCGCCGTCATGGACACCGTGGCGGGCGCGCTCGAAAAAGCCTTGGCGGCGCGCGCGCGACTTTAAGCGACTCGCAATCAGAAAAGTTGCAACGCCGGGCCGGTTCCGGACGTTTTGGGTGTGTTGGAAACGCGAGGCTGGGACGCCGCATTTCCTGGGATTTCAAGCAGTTCCCGGGCGTTTTGGAGGTCGTGCGCGGGTGGCGCCCCGGTTTTATCGGTTCGCGAGGACGCCAACCGCACGAATATCCTGATCTCCGTGCAATTTTTGATATGATAGGGACAGCCGCGCCGGAGCCATCCGGCCCGGCGTTCAAGAGGGGCAAGAATGCTTCCGGCGACAACAGATGCCGATCGCGTCGCGCTGAATGGCGCGGTGTCCGGAACGTGCGCCACATTGCGGGCGCGCCGCAGATTCTCATCCGCACCCGAGATCCGACGACCCGCGCGCCTGAAACGGCGCGGCGGCGCCGTTCGCGACGACAAAACAGATAGTCAGGCAGGTCCGTTATGAACATTTCCAGACGCCATGTTCTCTCCGGACTTTCGGCGGCCGCGGGCCTCGCCGTCGCGCCGGGCGTCAACGTCTCCTTCGCCGCCGACGGCGCACCGGCGCGCGACGTGCTGGTGGTCGTCTTCCAGCGCGGCGCCTGCGACTGGCTGCAAATGCTGTCGCCGGCGGGCGACGTTTTTTACCAGAACGCGCGCCGGTCCATCCGGGTGCAGCTTACCGGCGCCAACGCGGGCATCGGCGTCGGGACGCTGGACGGCACGGACTTCTATCTGAGCGCCAGCGCGCCCGAACTCAAGCCGCTCTACGACAGCGGCAAACTCGCGTTCGTGCATGCGACGGGGCTGCACACCGCGGACCGCAGCCACTTCACCTGCCAGGCCAACATGGAGAAGGGTACTGCGGACGCCGATCCCGCCATGAATTCCGGATGGCTCGCGCGCCACACCGCGTCGGTCGGCGTGCCGGCCGATCTTTCCGTGATCGCCCAGGGATCGACCACGCCCACGTCGCTGCTCAGCCAGGCGGCGTCCGTGGCGATCGCCGATCCGTCGTCGTTCAACGTGTCCGGCGGGACCGCCAACGCCAACGTCATGCGCCTTCTCAACGGCAGCGGCGCGCAAACCCCGTACAAGGAGTCCGCCCTCAAGACCCTGACGACGATCCAGGACGTCCAGGCCGGGCTTGCCGGTTTTCAGGATCCTTCCGGCGCCGCCGGCTATACCAACGGCGCCTTCTCGCAGTCGTTGCGGGCGGTCGGCCGCCTGATCCGCATGAACGTCGGCGTCGACGTCGTGACCGTCGATTACGGCGGCTGGGACATGCACAACAATCTCGTGGCGGAGTTCGCCGCGCGCACCACCGAGTTCTCGCGCGCGCTGTCGGCCTTCTGGACGGACATGGCGAATTATCAGGATCGCATCACGCTTGTCACGATGACCGAGTTCGGCCGCCGCTTCCAGGAAAACGCCAACCAGGGCACCGACCACGGCTCGGCCTCGGGGATGCTGATCCTCGGCGGCAATGTGAGGGGCGGAAATATCTACGGAAGCTGGCCGGGCCTCGCGCCGGCGGCGCTGAACGCAGGCGATCTCGCGGTCACGACCGATTACCGCCAGGTCCTGGCGGAAATCCTGGTCAAGCGTCATGCCGAAACCAGCCTCGCATCGGTGTTCCCGACGCTGAAATACGCGCCGCTGGGCATCTTCGGGTAATCATCAGAGGGCAGAATGCCAACGCCAAACCGCATCGCGCTGAATCGACTGACCTTCGGGGTGCGCGACCTCGAGGAAAAAAACGTCAGCTTCACCGGCTTGCAGAGCTGGCTCGAAGATCAACTGCGCCCGCCTCCGGGCGACGACTTCGACATGGCCACGCATCTCGCCGCGCAAACGATGCGCATCGCCTATGCCGCTTCGGACCCGACCTCGACGCGCGGTTCGTGGCCGGCGGTCGACGAGATGCGTCCCTTCAACTATCTCAACCTGCCCGCATCCGATCTTTGGACCATCAGCCGCAATGCCAGCAGCCAGGCGATTTCGGCTTCCGAACGCACGCGCGTGCGCCAGGAACTCCTGGCCGCGACGTGGATGCGCAATACGCACAGCAGCTATCAGCTGCGCGAATTCATGGTCGATTTCTGGCACAACCATTTCAACATCAGCAAGAACGAGGCGGAACCGGCGACGGTCCTCCTGCCCGTGTTCGACCGCGCCGCGATCCGCCCCAACGCGTTCGGCAACTTCCGTACGCTTCTGGAGGCCACCGCCACCGCCGGCTCGATGCTCATATACCTCGACAACTACCTCAGCACCTCGACGACGCCCAACGAGAACTACGCGCGCGAGATCATGGAGCTGCATACGCTGGGCGGCGAAGCCTACTACGGCGTGGGCGACGTGACCCCGGCGCCGCGGCTTGCCGACGGCACGCCGGCGGGCTTCACCGACCAGGACGTCATCCAGGCGTCCCGCGCGCTTTCCGGCTGGACGATCCAGACCGGGCAGCGCAACGCCGGCAATCAAGTACTGCCGAATACGGGCGAGTTCATCTACAACGCGGCGCAACACAATACGCGCGCCACCTCCGTGCTCGGCCGGAACCTCGCCAACCTCGTCGGCGACATGGCGCAGGGCCGCGCGCTGCTCGACACCATCGCGACGCATCCCGCCACCGCGCGCCATGTGTGCGGACGCCTGATCCGCCGCATTTTCGGCGACAGCATTCCCCTGGCCGCGTTCGACCGCGCGGTGGCCGCGTTCCGCACGTTCCAGAATGCGCCGGACCAGATCGCGCAGGTCCTGCGCGCCATCGTCATGAACGGGGACGAAATCTACGCGCACCCGGTCGCCAAGGTGCGCCGCCCTTACGAACGGATCATCGCGCTGCTGCGCACGACCGATTCCGTTCTCACGGCCGGCACCACGGCCACGACGGCCCTCGACCGCCTGACGGACGGCCTGTTCGCATGGCCCGCACCGGACGGGCGTCCCGATTTCAACGCCTATTGGCTCGCGACCGGGGCCAACGTGGCGACATGGAATCTCTTGTTCCAGGTTCCGAACTGGCGCGAGGTCCAGACGAGTTTGACGGCGCAAACCCCGGCCGCGGCGGCGACCTCCCCCACCGCGACGGTGGAGTACTGGGTGCGGCGGATGATCGGCGAACTCCTGCCGTCGGAAGTCATGAACGTCCTCATCGGCGATCAGGCGGGCCCGAACGGCGCCCCGACCGCGATCCGCGACAGGCGTTCGGCGGCGACCATCGAGAACAACTATCGCCGCCTGATCAGCTTGATCGCGACGACTGAGGCTTTCACGCTGCGGTAGCGCGCCGACCTTCGGTACAAACAGAACCGGCCAGCCTTCGCACGGCTGGCCGGTTTTTCTTCTTACGAGCCGCGCGTCAGGCCGCCGTGGGGTGTTCCTTCGCGGCGCTGCGGGTGTTGTAGAAGTACCCCAGCACGATCACGACAATGACCGCGAGTTGGGCCAGCAGCGAGTAGAGCGACGGATAGACGCCGAGGATTTCGAAACGCGGGAAGTTCACCACGCTCGGCGGAAGCTGGCCGCCTTCCTGAAGCGCCGCGATGCCCTTGCCGGCCATCACGATGGCGAGCAGCGCCACCAGCGCCGAACTCCAGGCGAAGAACTGCGAGATCGG
>JAYSFT010000186.1:0-6117 GCA_041913245.1 Rhodospirillaceae bacterium
GCGCCGTGAGCCCGTACATCGGCGGCGGCGTCGGCTTGACGCGCACCGATATCGACACGTTCACCGTCGGCACGGCCACCACCGCGGGCGACCGCGCGACCGATCTGTCGCTGTTCGGCGAAGCCGGCGTGTCGATCCCGGTCACCGACCGCCTGTCGATCGCCCCGGGCGTGCGTTACGCGTGGGTCGACACCAACGGTTCGAATTTGACCGCCTGGACCTTCAAGACCGCGCTGCGTTTCGCGTTCTAACCACTTGACCGGCCGGGGTAACTCTTCCGCGCACCAGCACGTACGCGCAGAAGAAAATGCTCCGGTTCCGGCCGGGAACGGCCGCCGTATTCGCTATGCGGCGGCCGTTTTCCATTATTCATATTGTTGCCGTTGACCGGGCAGAGCGTATTTCTATGCTCCGGCCTCCCATTCCAGGAGGCGCCCTTGAGCAACGTCAAACTTCATCCCGATACCATCGCCGTGCACGGCGGTTGGCGCGCCGACCCGGCGACGGGCGCGGTTGCGGTCCCCATTTATCAAACGACGTCCTATCAGTTCCGCGACACGCAGCACGCGGCGAACCTGTTCGCGCTGAAGGAACTCGGCAACATCTACACGCGCCTGATGAACCCGACGCAGGACGTGCTCGAAAACCGTCTCGCGCAGTTGGAAGGCGGCGTCGCGGCTCTTGCATTGGCCTCGGGGCAGGCGGCCTCGACCTACGCGATTTTGAACCTGTGCTCCGCGGGCGACAACTTCGTCACCTCGACCGACCTCTACGGAGGTACGTGGAACCTGTTCGCGAACACCTTCAAGCAGCTCGGCATCGAAGCGCGCTTCGTCGATCCGGCGGACCCGGAGAATTTCGCGCGCGCGAGCGACGACAAGACGCGCTGCTATTACGCCGAGACCCTGCCGAACCCGAAGCTTGAAGTGTTCCCGATCGCCGAGGTCGCCAGGATCGGCCGCAAGCTGGGCGTGCCGCTGATCATGGACAATACGTCGGCGCCGCTGATCTGCCGCCCGCTCGAACACGGCGCGGCCATCGTCATGTACTCGACCACGAAGTATCTCGGCGGTCACGGCACGTCCATCGGCGGCGCGGTGATCGACGGCGGGAACTTCGACTGGGAAGGCAATGCGAAGCGTTTCCCGCTCCTGAACCAGCCCGACCCGAGCTATCACGGCGCGGTGTGGGTGGACGCGGTGAAGCCGCTGGGCCCGATCGCCTACATTCTGCGCATGCGCGTCATCCTGCTGCGCGACATGGGCGCGGCGACGACGCCGTTCAACGCATTCCAGGCCATCCTGGGCGTGGAAACGGCGCCCTTACGCATGCAGCGTCACTGTGCGAATGCGGCCGTCATCGCGGATTTCCTTGCCGAACATCCGAAGGTCACGAAAGTGATCTACCCGGGCCGGATGGCGGGCGAGGCGCGCCGCCGCGCGGACGCTTATCTGAAGGGCGGTTTCGGCGCCCTGGTGGGCTTCGAGCTCAAGGGCGGCGTCGAGGCCGGCAAGCGTTTCATCGACGGGCTCAAGCTGCTATATCATGTGGCGAACATCGGCGACGCGCGCTCGCTCGCGATCCATCCGGCGTCCACCACCCACTCGCAGCTGTCCGAAGCGGACCAGCGCGCGACGGGCGTGACCCCGGGTTACGTGCGCCTTGCCATCGGGATTGAACATGCCGCCGACATCGAGGCGGACATCGCGCAGGCATTGGACAAAGCTTAATGAGAGTTGCATTCGCCGCCGTCGCTCTGATCCTTCTCGCAGCATGTAAGGAACAGGCGCCGGCGGCGGACAATGCTCCCACTGAGGCGGCGGCCGACGCGGAAGCCTGGCTGCAACAGGAACTCGGCTGGGTGGAGGGCGCGAACCCCGCCCAATGGGTCAGGCAGGACCAGGCGCAAAGACATTACCGCTTCATGAGCGTGTGCAGCCTTGGTTGCAGCATCGTCGGTGTGGGCGAGGTGACGGTGCGCATGTGCCATCCGACCTTGCCGGTCGATACGGTCGATAAAACCACGGAAGCCGTGCAAAACGAGCGCCACGCGGCGCTGAAGAAGCAGGCCAAGGCTTTCGCCGAAACCTACAACCGCCTGATGGCGGCCGACCTCAAAGCCATGGGCGCGGGGGAATGTCCTCCGCCGGTGGATTGGGAACAGGCCAACACCGAGGTCACCGGTCTGCTGGATCAGGTGTACACCGGCGGTTTCCGCGGTGACGTCTATGTGCACGACCAGAAACGCGCGTTCCAGATCCGCCTGCCGCGCGGGGTAAGGGTCGCCGAAGTGCGCAAGCCGCTGTGCGACATCATCGGCCGCAATGGCCTCAAGGATCTCGCCGCCCTCGAAGTCAAAAGCGTCGATACGACGGAAGACTATGCCAAACTCGCCTGCTGAAAAAGCCGCGGGCGGCTGGACGCTGCGCCATCCCGGCAAGTTCGGGGCCATCACGATCCGCGCCAGGAAAGACGGCACGCGCGGCTATCATCAGAAGGGCGGAAACCAGAGCACGGTGGACGCCCACGGCGTCAGCCTCGACATCTATATCCACGCGCTTTACGGCCTCGCGCTTCACCGCGGGAAAAAGGTGCTGATGATCGGCTGCGCCGGTGGGACGCTGGCAACCATGCTGGCGCGCAAAGGGCGCGACGTGACGCTGGTGGATATCGACCGCGCGGCGTTCAAGCTGGCTAAAACGTACTTCCAACTTCCTAAAGAAATCTCCTGTCACGTCAGCGACGGCCTGCGCTTCATGCAGAAAGTGCGCGGCACGTTCGATGTGGTGATCGTGGACGCCTTCATCGGCGAAACGATCCCCGACCATTTCACGGGCACGGCGTTCTACAAGGCCGCGAAACGCTGCGTGAAGAAGGGCGGGCTCGCGCTGGTGAATGTGTGCCTGCACGATAAGAAGGATCGTCTCGCCGATCAGATCGCCGTTGGGTTCGAGGAACGCGGCTGGGCGGTGAAGCTGCTCGATGAACCGGGTGGCGCCAGGAACGCGATTGTCGCGGCGGGCCGCGTGAAGGGCCTGCGCAAGCCGCGCATATCATCTCCGCCCGAGGTGGGCGCGAAAGAGCTCACAAAAGGCGTGAACGCGATGAAATTCAGGAAATTCGGTGTCATTCCGGCGCCTTGCGCAACTCGGCGGTCAGTTCGTTGATCTTATAAACGCGTCCCGCGACCATCACGCTGTCGATATTGCCGACCGCCTTGATGTCGGCGAGGGGATTGGCGTTCAGGACCACGATGTCGGCCTGTTTACCGATTTCGATGGAGCCGAAGCGGTCGTCCCAGCCGAGGATCTCCGCGGGAACGATGGTCGCGGAGCGGATCGCTTCGAGCGGGGTCATGCCGCCGGCGACGAAGAGTTCGAGTTCCTGGCGGATGGAAAGGCCGGGGACCAGCGGCGGCGCGGGACTCAAGTCGGAGCCGGTCCCGACGCGCCCGCCCATTTTCACGAAACGCGCGACCTGTTTGGCCTGGGCGAGGATGCTGGCTTTCCACTGGGGGCCGTAGGCCTTGAAGTTATAGACCGCCGGAACGCGCAGCGGGTCCTTCTGGTAGGCCGCGAAGAGGTCCTTTTGATAAAGGTCGAACCATTCGCCGCTGACCTTGGTGAGGTAATCGGGATCCGCGCCGACATATTGGATCATGAGGGTCGGGATGAGCGCGGTCTTGTGCGCGATCATCGTTTTGAAGGTCTCGTCGAGCGTCTTTTCGTTCACCTTCGTCCACTGCACGAAATAGCGGTAGTAACCGATATCCGTCATGGCGATCTGATCCTCGTAGGCGAGCGACTTCTGGATCAGGGAGACGGTGTGTTCGAGGCTGTCGACGCCGATTTTCGCCGCGTCGTCGGCGCCGAGCATGGTGAAATGGCCGAACACCTTGGCGCCGTGTTTGTGGGCTTCATCGACCACCGCAATGCCGATGTCCCGGTCGATGTAATTATAGAATTTCACCCATTCGGCGCCCTTGAAGATGTGATCGCGGGTAAGGGTGCGGGCCTCGACGGCGGTATTCACCATCTCGGTGCGCTCGACCCGTGGGAACCCCGGGGCCTGCTCGATGGGCGGGAAGGAGCCGATGACGATATTCGGGCCGGCGACGGCGCCCGTGTCGATAGCGTGTTTCAGGGGGACGAGATTGTCCTCGGCCGAGCCCATGGCGCGGATGGTGGTGACCCCGCCGGCCATGAAGATCTTCATATAATGTGGAAGATCGACCTTCACGCCCTTGAAGCTGGTCTGGGCGTGGGCGTGCAGGTCCATCATGCCCGGCATGACGTACTTGCCCTTAACGTCCACCCTGACCGCATTGGCCGGGATTCGGGTGCTGTTATAAGGAAAGTCGAAGAACAGTTCGGTAATCCTGCCGCCCTGGGCGAGGACGCCGACGTCCGGGTAGACCTCGCCGCGGATCACGTCCACGAGCGTGCCCCCGGAGAGAAACACCGGTGGATCCGATGGCTTCTGGGCTTGAGCGTGCGCCGCATCATGAAATGCTGCGACGCACATAAAACTGAAAACGAACCCAAGGAAACGCGTCATACCGCCCCCCGTCGTTTATGAATCGGCCTGCAGATCCGATCCCGCCACAACATTCGTACTTTTCCGCATTGCGGGGCAAGGGGTTATGACGCTGAAGCCTCTTGGAACTCGCCCGGAGGGCGGGTTAAGCTCCCCTCCTTGAGTAGGGGAGGTTTTCCGAATGAATAAAGTCGTGATACGCGGCGCGATGATGGCCGCAGCTCTCGCCCTTTCTTCCTGTGAAGAAGAAAGCGCCATTGATGTCGCCGCGAAAAATCTGAACGTCGCCACCACAAATTCCATCCTGTTCACGGGCAATGGGATGTCGGGGGTGATCGGCCAGCAGTTCAGCAACGCCGGTTCATGGGCCCAGATCCCCGTGACCAGCTACACGGCGACCATCGATTATGCGAACCATGCCAGCCATGTGCAGATCACGCGCGCTGAGCCGAGCGACGCCGACAAGCTGCCGAACACGCCGTTCCGCAAGGAATATTTCGGGTTCCTCGGCGCCAGCAGCGAGGAGTTCCTGAGCGGGGACAAAGCCTGGAACGCCACCGCAACCAATCCGGCCGCGCCGGCGATGGCCGCGGTTGAAGAGCGTCAGGCCGCGATCACCGCGACCCCGGTCGGCTTCGTGAAATTCGCGCAGGAGAACAAGGCGCCGGTCCGCAAGACCCGCCGCGGCGCGGATACGACCTTCACGGTCGGCAAGCACAAGTATTACGGCCGCTTCAACGCGGCGAACGATCTGGAACTGGTGCAGGAGTGGATCGACAATCCGGTGCTGGGCGACATGCTCATCCAGACGCAGTACTCCGACTATAAGAACTTCGGCGGCGTGCATTTCCCGTCGAAGATCACGCGCATCGTGGGCGAACACCCCGCGCTGCGTCTGACCATCACGGGGGTCAAGGCGAATGCGCCGGCGAACGTCACGGTTCCGGACGAGATCACGAACTACCAGGCTCCGCCGATCGTCGTGGCGGAAGAACTGCTGGCGCCGGGTGTGTGGCACCTGCGCGGCGGCAGCCATCACAGCATCCTGATCGACCAGACCGATCACCTCATCGTTGTCGAAGCGCCGCAGAATGAAGCGCGTTCGATGGCCGTGATCGCGAAGGCCAAGGAACTGGTGCCGGGCAAGCCGATCAAGTACGTCGTGAACACCCACGCGCACTTCGACCACTCGGGCGGTCTGCGCGCGTACGTGGCCGAAGGCGCCACCGTGGTCACGCACGCCGTGAACGAGGAGTTCTTCAAGAAGGCCTGGGCGAATCCGCGCACGCTGAATCCGGACGCGATGGCGCAGAAGAAGTCGGCCCCGACCTTCCAGCCGGTGGCGGACAAGTACACGCTCTCCGACGGTAAGCGTTCGATCGACATCTTCGCGATGAAGGGCCTGAACCACACCGATGCCATGCTGATGGTGTACCTGCCGACGGAAAAGGTGATCAGCGTCGCCGACATCTATGCGCCGTCTCCGGCCGACACCGCTCCGCCTGAAGCTCCGATCCCGGGCGCCGTCGCCCTGATCGAGAACATGGAACGCGTCGGCGCGACGGAAGTGACGAAAGTCGC
>JAYSFT010000187.1:0-6070 GCA_041913245.1 Rhodospirillaceae bacterium
CGTCAAGCGCCTCGCGTGTCTTTTGAGAAAGATCGGCGAGGCGCCCCTGCTGGGCCAGAAGGCTGTCGGCGGCCAGCACACCTAGTCCGCCGCCGTTGGTCACGATCGCAAGGCGGTCGCCCGTGATCGGCGGCGCGGCGGCGAGAAGTTCGGCGCCGACGAAAAGATCGTCCAGATCATCGACGCGCAGGATTCCCGCGCGCGCGAATACCGCGTCATAGACCGCGTCGGACCCCGCCAGGGCCCCGGTGTGGGACGCCGCGGCCTTCGCGCTCGCGGTCTGCCGCCCACCCTTGACCGCGAGGACGGGCTTGAGACGGGCCGCGCGGCGCGCGGCGGACATGAACTTGCGCGGGTTGGTGACGCCTTCGATGTAAAGCAGGATGGCGCGGGTTTGCGCGTCGGCGCTCAGATAATCAAGCATGTCGCCGAAATCGACATCGACCATGTCTCCCAGCGTCACGACATGGGAAAAGCCGATGCCGCGCGGGGTCGCCCAATCGAGCAAGGCCGAAGCGATGGCGCCTGATTGAGAAATCAGCGCGAGAGGACCAGGCATCGCCGGCGTGCGCGCGAAGCTGGCGTTCAGGCCGATCCCCGGCACCATGGCGCCCAGGCAATTCGGTCCGAGAATACGAAACAGATGAGGCCGCGCGGCGGCCAGAATGGCGGCGCGATACGTCAAGCCGGTGCCGCGGTCGCCTTCGCCAAATCCGGCGGACAGCACGATCCCGGCCTTGCAGCCGCGCGCCCCCAGCTCGGAGATGACGGAGGCGACGGCCGCGGGCGGCGTGACGATGACGGCAAGGTCCGGAACGGCCGGCAGGTCTGAAATCGACCTATGCACCGTCTGGCCGCCGATCGCGCCGCCTTTGGGATTCACCGCGTAGACCGCGCCCTCGAAGGCGCCCGCGCGCAGGGCTTGGAAAACGATATTCCCCAGCTTGCCCGGCCGGGTGCTGGCGCCGACGACGACGACGGATCCGGCCCGGAAAAGCCGCTCAAGATTCCGAATGGTCATGACATCCGTCCGCGGTGTTGCGCCAACGAGGGGCGAACGTCACGGCAGTTCCGCGGCCAGGTGCCGCTCGAGGTCCGGCATCGTGAGGCCGGTCCAGTCGCCGTGGATTTCCTTCTTGATCCGCTTCTGGACATTGGGGCCCGCGATTTTGCGAAAATGCGCGAGCGCCTTGGGCGGCAGCACGACGATCACCTCGTCGAATTCACCGTCCCTGGCGGCGGCGTCGAGCGCCTCGGCGATATGTTCCACGAACACGTTCTCGCGGCGCTGATGATCGCCGTGCCCGCCCGCGACATGGGTCGTATGCAGGCTTTGCGGCTTATGCTCCGCGCCGTGGGTCATGCCGCGCGTCGCCTTCAGGGCGCCGGCGGGAACCCTGGTCAGGCGCAGCGGAATCGCATGGATGGAATAGAACTGCGCGGCAGCCCCGTCCCCGACGGCAAGCCATGTGATCTTCAATGTGTTGGACATCGGGGGGCCCTTTCTGCGTTTCGCACAAGCTAGAAGTCCCGGCGCCGCTCATCGTTGATCGTGATCAAGCCCGCGTGAGGCGCGGCCGGTCCTTGACGGGAATCAACGTGGTTCGCGAGCGGCCGGCCTAACCTTGAGACACGTTGGCATACGGCGCTGAACGGAGGCAGGCATGAACGAAAAAGTCATTCCGCTGGAGATCCTTCAAGCCGAACGTGTGCGCGCGCCGGCCGGCGACAACGGCTTGTCGATCTCGATCGTCGAAAATGACCGGTTCTACGAGATCCGGAGCGCGCTGCCCGGCGTGGACGCGGACGATGTCTTCGTGGGCATCGCCGATGACGTCCTCACCATCGGCTGCAAGACCTGCACGGAAAAACAGACCACGATCGGCCGGTTTTTCAGCATCGACCATCGGGTCGCGACGGTGGAGCAGAGCTTCGCCTTGCCGCCGGACGCCGACACGCACCAGTTGACGACGACGTTCCGCAACGGCGTTCTGAGCGTGCTTCTGGCGCGAACGCCGGGCTCCAACGTCGTTCCCTTCGCCCGTTAGTTTTACCCGATTGGAGACGCTCGCCCGTCTCCATGTGGCCGGCGCCGCGCGCTTTCCCTCTACCTCCCGGCGGCGCCGGCTTTTTATCCGCCCTGAAGCGCGTCGCGGATGCGCGTGAGTATTTTCTGCCGCTGCTTCTCGTTTTTCGCTTCGTCGAGAGCGCGGCGCAGCGTCAGCACGGTGTCGGCATAGACATTGTGCCAATCCGCGTTCGCATTCGCCGCGACATCGACACGCGCCCGGACACGTTCGGTCCGCGCGCCTTTCGCCGTTAGCTTGACCGTCTCGCCCATCTGCGGCTGAAGCACCGCCTTGCGTGGGAATCCGCTGGTCTCCAGGGCGCTGGCGAAGGCCGACCGGGCACCCTCCTCGCCGTGGACAAGGAACAGGCCCTGGCGCACCGGCGCGCGCTCGCGCACCCATGCCGCCAGTCCTTTCTGATCGGCATGGCCCGAATATTCGTCAAGCAGCCGAACGCGCGCGTTCACGGCGATGTCTTCGCCCTGAATCCGCACCATCGGGACATTTTGGGACAATAGCCGCCCGAGGCTGCCCGGCGCCTGGTAACCGACGAGGAGCACCGTCGTCGTGTCCTCGCTGAGATGGTTCTTCAAATGATGGCGGATTCTTCCGGCGTCGCACATCCCGCTGCCGGCGATGATGATCGCGCCGCCGCGAAGCCGTCCGAGCTTGCGGCTGACGTCGGCATCCTCGATGAAGCGCAGGTTGGTGCGGTCGAAGGGCGCGGCGACGGCCACTTCCTTGTTGAGGCGCAGGTACTTGGCGAACACGCGCGTCGCCTTGGTCGCGAGCGGGGAGTCGACGAAGACCGGGACCGTCGGCAGCTGACCGGAATCGAACAGGTGATCCAGATCAAAAAGGAGTTGCTGGGTGCGCTCGACGGCGAAGGCGGGAATGAGAATGATGCCGCCCCGGTCCAGCCCTTCCTTGATCTCCTTGCGCAGCACCGCGCAGCGGCGCGCGAGGTTGGGCCGCTCGCGCACACGATCTCCATAGGTGCATTCCATGATCACATAGTCCACGCCTTCCGGTGAGCGGGGCGGACTCTGAAGCATGTTGTCGCCGGTTCCGATGTCTCCGGAAAACAGGACCTGCATGGGGCGGGTTTTATCGAACTTCGGATCGGTGATCGCGAGTTCCACGGAGGCGGCGCCGAGAATGTGGCCCGCATCCCAGAACCGCGCCCGGATGTCCGGCGTGACGTCGAACCACTTGTCCATGGGCCGCGAGATCACATGCTTGGCGCATCTCTCGCCGTCCTCGCGGGTGTAGATCGGCTCCACCTGCCCCCGGCCGCGCTGGTGGTTGCGCCGGTTCAACCGCAACACTTCGGTTTCCTGGACATAACCGGAATCCGGCAGCACGTAGGCGAGCAGGTCCGCGGTCGGCCTGGTGGCGATGATCGGCGCCTTGTAGCCCGCGTTCATGAGCTTGGGCATCAATCCACAGTGATCGATATGGGCGTGGGTGAGGACGAGCGCATCGATCGATTGCGGGGAAAACGGAAAGGAACCGTAGTTCAGCTCCTTGATGGTTTTCGTGCCTTGAAACATCCCGCAATCGATCAGGAGGCCGGACTTGTCCGTCCGCACTTCAAAACAGGACCCCGTCACGATTCCGCAGGCGCCGTGGAATGTGATCTTAACCGTCATGCTTCACTCCCAGCCCGGCACATATCAGATCGACCACTGGTACCGCATTGGAGGTGTGAGGAATAGTGCTGAGGGACCTGATCCTGGAGACGCCCGCGCGTGTCATGAGATAAGCGGCGCGCTGATCGAACAGGGCATGCACCGCGTAGACTGTGATGTCGCCGGCGCCGGCTTTCTTGAGCGCCCGGGCGAGCGTGGCGATCGTGCCGCCCGAGCTGATGATGTCGTCGACGATCGTAATCGGATGACTTGCGATGTCGAGACCCGGCGGAAGCTCGATCTCGACCGCCGTGTCGCCGCGGCGCACTTTGCGCGCGACGAACCAGCTTGCTCCCAGGACATCGACGACCTCGCGGATGAGAGGTTCGGATTCCTCGTCGGGACCGGCGACGACGCCGCGCGGGTCGGCCATCGCCTGCATATGCGCCGCGATCGCGTGTCCGGCGCCAAGACTCAAGGCCGGTTTGCCGCCAAAAATCGGCGAGAGCGACCTGGTTCTGTGAAGGTGCGGCTGGATCGTGACCAGGCCGTCGAATTTGTCCGCCAGCAGGCCGCCGATCGTCGTTTGACTGACGGCCTGCCCCGGCTTGAAGGACCGGTCCTGGCGCATGTAGGCCAGATAGGGCGCGACGAGGATGAGCTTTTCCGCGCCCAAGGCCCGCAGCGCGTCGGCGGCCAGAAGAAGTTCGACGAGTTTCTCGTTCGGCGCGTGGAGCGAGCGGTAAAGAACGACGACGCGGCCGGCGAGCGAGGCGGCCGGCGCAACGGTGACAAGCGTTTCACCGTCGGGAAAGCGGTGGACATCGCATTCTCCGTAGCGCGCGCCGCACTTTTGCGCAAAAGCCTGGGCCTGGTGCCAGCCGTCGGCGAAGCCATAGACGGCGTCGGGAATCCAGCGGCCGGCGGCGTCAGCGGACATCGTAGCCGGATGCGTCATGGGCCATCTCCGTTGCGAACATGAAGTCGGTATCCACGGCGGCGTGGATCCGATAGAGCGGCTCACCGGCTTTCACGCGGTCCCCGGTCTTTTTGAGGAGATCGATGCCCGCGCCTTTCGACACGGGCGCGCCCGCGAGCCGCGCGATGCGCCCGATGCGCTCGCAATCGATTCCGCCGACCGTTCCGCCGGCGGCCGCGCAAATCTCCTCGACATGACCGCCCAGCGGCGTCGTGCAGGGCGATGGGCCCTGGGCCTGCATGATATTAAGCATCTTGGCCAACGCATCGCCGTTTTCGAGTTTCTTGCGCGCCAGCGGCAGCCCGTCACCGCCCTTGAGCGCGGGGTCGAACTCCAGGATGGAGCCGGCGAGTTGCAGCGCGCGTTCGCGCAAATCATGGGGCGCGGCGGGATCGTTCCTGAGAACGGCCATGACATCGCGCGCCTCGAGCACGGGACCGATGCCGTTGCCGATCGGCTGCGTGCCGTCGGTCAACATGACGTCGACTTCGATCCCCATCGCGCGCCCCACGAACTGGAACATCTTGCTCAGGCGCGCCGCCTCGCGGGCGGAGCGCACCTTGGCCGTCGGTCCGATGGGGATATCGATGAGCAGGTGCGTCGATCCCGCGGCCGCCTTCTTGGAAAGGATGGAGGCGACCATCTGCTCGGGCGTGTCGATGCCGAGCGGCCGTTCGACGGAGATCAGGACGTCGTCCGCGGGAGAGAGATTTACATGCCCGCCCCAGACAAGACATCCCATATGCGTCCCGACGATGTCCTGCATGCGCGCCAGGTCGACATCGACGTTGGCGAGGACTTCCATGGTATCGGCGGTGCCGGCGGGCGAGGTGATGGCGCGCGACGAGGTCTTTGGAATCGGCAGCCCGCAGGCCGCGACGATGGGGACGACGATCATGGACGTGCGGTTGCCGGGGATTCCGCCGACGCAATGTTTGTCCATCACGGTCTGGAAGCCGCACGGCGGCTTGTTCCACCAGATCCGCGTGCCGACGTCGGCCATGGCCTTGGTCAGGGCCAGGACTTCATCGCTGGTGAGGAAGGCCGCGCTCGCGACCAGGAAGGCGGTGATCTCGGCCTTGGAATAGCGGTGCGCGGCGATATCGGCGATGATTTCCGCGATCTCCGCGCCGCGCAGCACTTCGCCGCGGATCTTGCGGCGCACGAAATCCATGCTGTGGGGCGGGCGCGCCAGATTGATCGCGACCTGGCTGCCTTCCGGAACGCGCAAGGCGTGAAACGCGTTGGAGGAAAGGCCGAGGCTGAAGGGATCCAGCAAATCGCCGTTCTCGACGATGTTGAGGGTCGCGACGACGGTGCGACCCGCCGGGCCGCGCACTTCGATTTTGTTGATGTTCGCAAACGATTCAGGTTTGTAGGCCAGGCACGCC
>JAYSFT010000188.1:0-5993 GCA_041913245.1 Rhodospirillaceae bacterium
GCGATCTCGCCATGGGCACGATGGACGATCCCGCCTACAAGGCCGCGGTCGACTACTACATGCCGATGGCGCGCGCGCTGGTCGAAGGCCTGATGGCGAAGGACAAGCTCGACGCCTTCGTCTATCCGACCCAGACGCGCCGCGCCGCGCGCATCGCCGAGCCTCTCGGCGGCGGCATCCCCTCGGCGCCCGCGCCGACCGGCATCGCCAACCTGACCGGCTTCCCCGATCTCATCGTTCCGGCGGGCTTCACCACCGACGATCTGCCGGTGACGGTCTCGTTCTTCGGGCTCGCGTTCAGCGAACCGAAGCTGATCGGGCTGGCCTACAGCTTCGAGCAGGCGACGAAGGCGATCCGCCGCCCGGTGAATACGCCGGGCATCGCCGGCGCCACCGTCGACGTCGCGGGCAAATAGGGAAGGGACGATCATGAAACATCGCATCGGCGCCTACGCGCTTATGGCGGCGCTTTTCGCCGCCGCGCCCGCGGCCGCGAAGTCGGTGGAGTTCGATCAGGCGACCATCGGCGAGCTCAAGGCCGCCATGGAGACCGGTGCGCTCACCGCCGAACAGCTGACCGAGATGTGCCTCGCGCGCATCAAGGCCTTCGATCGCGCGGGGCCCAAGCTTCACGCCGTCATCACCTTGAACCCGAACGCGCTGGAGACCGCGAGGCAGCTCGACGCCGAACGCAAGGCCGGAAAAGTGCGCGGCCCGCTGCATGGCATTCCGGTCGTGCTCAAGGACAATATCGACACCTTCGATATGCAGACCACCGGCGGCTCGGTGCTGCTGGAAGGTTCCGTTCCGCCGGACGACGCGGCGCTGGTGAGGAAGCTGCGTGACGGGGGCGCGATTATCCTCGCCAAGGTCAATCTCGGCGAGTTCGCCAACGGCGCGCAGAGTTCCATGGGCGGCCAGTCGCTCAACCCGCATGATCTCAGCCGCACGCCGGCGGGCTCTTCGGGCGGCACCGGCGTATCGATCGCGGCCGGTTACGCGCCGCTCGGCATCGGCACCGACACCGGCGGCTCCATTCGCGGCCCGTCCAATGTGAACGGGATCGTCGGCCTCAAGCCGACCCACGGCCTCATCAGCCGCGACGGCATCATTCCGCTCGCCCTCTCATTGGACACCGGCGGCCCCATGGCGCGCAGCGTCTATGACGTGGCCGTGGCGCTCGGTGTCATGACCGGCGTCGATCCCAACGACGACGCCACCAAAAAGAGCCAGGGCAAGTTCGAGAAGGACTACACCAAGTTCCTGAACGCGGGCGCGCTCAAAGGCGCCCGCATCGGCGTCGCGCGCGACTTCATGGGCGCCGATCCCGACGTGGACTTCATCTTCGAGGCATCGTTGAAGGCGATGCAAAAGGCCGGTGCCACTCTCGTCGATGTGCGCTACCCCAAGTGGTTCCTCGATTCCAACCGCACCGCCACCTACACCCTGTTCCCGCCCGAGTTCGACAAGCAGCTCGGCGACTATCTCAAGACGTTGAAGCCGGGCTTCCCGCGCTCGCTCGATGAGATGATCGAGAAGTCCTACACCTACACAAGCATGGGCGAGGACGGCAAAGGGCCGAACCCGACGCGCTGGCGCGCCTTCGTCGAGCGCGACAAGGCGAACGGCACGATGACCGATCCGGGTTACCTCGCGCTGGTGAACTACTACATGCCCATGACCAAGGCGCTCACCGAGGGCCTCATCGCCAAGGACAAGTTGGACGCCATCGTCTATCCGACCAGCGCGCGCCGGCCGGAGCGCATCGCCGACGACGTCTCCACGCCGATGCCGCGCGGCCCTTCGGTGGGCTCGCCGACCAGCATCGCGAACCTTTCCGGCTCGCCCGATCTGATCGTGCCCGCCGGGTTCACGACCGACGATCTGCCCGTCACGATCTCGTTCTTCGGGCCGAACTTCAGCGAACCGAAGCTGCTCGCGCTCGGCTATGCCTTCGAGCAGGCGACCCATGCGATCCGCCGTCCGGTGAACACACCTGCACTCTTCGGGGGAACGATCGAGGTGCCGGGCCGCGGTATGGCGTCGGCGAAATAACATTCATTGTAAGTGGGGATACATATGAAACACGGCATTTCGAAACTCGCGCTCGCCTGTGTCCTGGCCGGCGCGCTTTTCACGGCGTCCGCGTCGCAGGCCAAGCCCGTTGCATTCGACCAGGCCACGATCGCCGAGCTTCAGGCCGCCATGGCCGCCGGCACGCTGACCGCCGAGAAGCTCACGCAACTCTGTCTCGACCGCATCGCCGCCTTCGACCGCGCCGGACCCAAGGTGCACGCGGTCATGGCCGTCAATCCCAAGGCGCTGGAGATCGCGCGCGCGCTCGACGCCGAGCGCAAAGCGGGAAAAGTCCGCGGGCCGCTGCACGGCATTCCCGTGCTGATGAAGGACAACTATGACACGCTCGACATGCCCACCACCGGCGGCTCGGTACTGCTGGAAGGCAATATGGCCCCCGATGACGCTTATATGGTGAAGAAGCTGCGCGACGCCGGCGCCATCATCTTCGCCAAGGTGAACCTCGGCGAGTTCGCCAACGGCGGCCAAAGCTCCCTCGGCGGACAATCCCTGAACCCGCATGATCTGACCCGCACGCCAGCCGGCTCCTCGGGCGGCACCGGGGTGGCGATTGCCGCCGGCTTCGCGCCGCTTGGCCTCGGCACCGATACGGGCGGTTCGATCCGCGGGCCTTCGTCGGTCAACGGCATCGTCGGTCTGAAGCCGACTCATGGCCTTCTCAGCCGCGACGGCATCATCCCGCTCGCGCTCTCGCTCGACACCGGCGGACCCATGGCGCGCAGCGTCTCCGACGTCGCGGTCTCCCTCGGAATCATGACCGGCGTCGATCCGGCCGACGACGCCACCAGGAAAAGCCAGGGCAAGTTCGAGACCGATTACACCAAGTTCCTGAACGCGGGCGCGCTCAAGGGCGCGCGCATCGGCGTGGCGCGCGATTTCACCGGCGCCGATCCGGATGTGGATTGGGTGTTTGAATCGGCGTTGAAGGTCATGGAAAAAGCCGGCGCGATCCTGGTGAACGTGCGCTATCCGAAGTGGTTCCTCGAGTCCTCGAACCAGGCGGTGTTCACGCTCTACCCGGCCGAGTTCAAGGTGCAGATCGCCGACTACCTGAAGACCACGGGGCCGAAGTATCCCAAGAACCTCGATCAGCTGATCGAGGCGGCGGAGAACTACCGCAGCATGGGCAACGACGGCGCCGGTCCGAACCTCTCGCGCTGGACCTACTTCAAGAACGTCGAAGCCAAGGCGGACGCGCTCACCGATCCGCGCTATCTCGCCCTGAAGAACTATTACCTGCCCATGACCTCGGCCCTGATCGAAGGGATCATGGCCAAGGATAAATTGGATGCGATCGTCTATCCGACGCAGACGCGCCGCCCGGCCCAGATCGCCGCGCCCCCGGGCCCGCCGCTCGGCTCCACGCCGAGCCCGACGGGCATCGCCAACCTCGCCGGTTTCCCGGATTTGATCGTGCCCGCCGGCTTCACCACCGACGACCTGCCGGTGACGGTCTCGTTCTTCGGCACGGCCTTCAGCGAGCCGAAGCTGCTCGCGCTGGGCTATGCCTTCGAACAGGCGACACACGCCCTGCGCCGTCCGGTGAATACGCCCGCGCTCGCGAACGCCACGGTCGAGGTAAAATAAGCCGCGCTTCACATTTGTCCGGCCGGACGGCACAATCGCTCCACATCTGAAGCGGGAGAAGTCGATGCGCGCCCTGTTCGCGGCCCTCGTTTGCGTTTGTGTGTCCTTCTCGGCCGCCGCGCAGAGCGGGGCTCAGGCTCCCATGATCCATCCGGAGAAGCTGAAGCAGATCGCGCCCAGCGTCTGGATCATTCCCGACGAAAGCAGGCCCATGGTGCCGAACGTCGGGTTCGTGGTCGGCCAGACGGGCATCCTGGTCGTCGATACCGGCATGGGCGACATGAACGGCGCGATCATCGCCGGCGTCGCGCGCAAGCTCGCGCCCGGGATTCGCATCTATCTCGTGACCACCCACTTCCATCCCGAGCATGATCTGGGCGCCAACGGCTTTCCGCGCGGCGCGCGCATGCTCGACGGCTCGACCCTGCTGCGCGCCACCACGCAGGAACAGGACATCGCCGAGTTCGGCCTGTCGCTGGCCAAGACGTTCTCCGAGCGCTCGCCGGCCGCCGCCGAACTCCTGAAGGGCGCGAAGTACCGGGACGCCGATATCGAGTTCGAGAATGACCGCACTTTGGATCTCGGCGGCGTGCGCGCCTACATCTTCGCCGCCGGCCCGAACCATACGCGCGGCGATACCGCCGTGTGGGTGGAGACCGAGCAGGTCCTGTTCGCCGGCGACATCGTCATGAAGCCGCAGCCTGCCCTCGCCAGTCCCTATTCCACGGTCAATCACTGGCTCTCCACCCTCGACAGTCTCGCCCAGCTTCGCCCGCGCACCATCGTGCCAAGTCACGGCCCCACCGGCGGGGTGGAGTTGATCGAGGGCTATAAAGCCTATTTCACCGAGGTTCGCGCGCGCGCCGCAGCCGAGAAGAAGGCGGGCAAATCGCAGGACGACGCCGTGACGGCCGTCACCGCCGCGCTCGCCGAGCGCTATCCCGACAAGAACCGCCTCGCGGGCGCGATCCGGGCGGCTTACGCCGAAGCCCCCTAAAAGCTTTTCTCTTCGGGCGCTGGCCCGTATATGTCCCGGCCATGCGCATCGCTTATCTGATCAATTCCCTGGACGGCTACGGCGCCGGCCTGCCGGTGCCGATGGTCACCGGCTTCATGCGCGAATGGGGCGCCGATGTGCGCCTGTTCGCGCTCACGCGCCGCGATGGCCGCATGGAGCCCATTCTTGAGCGCCACGGCTTGGCCTTCGACGTCCATCAGGGCACGGTCCTCCAGTCGTTCGGCTGGCTGCGCGGGAAGCTCGAGGCCTATCAGCCGACCGTGCTCTGGACGTCGCTGGCCCACGCGACCCTGGTCGGTCGCTACGTCGGCAGGAAATTGGGCCTGCCGGTGGTGAGCTGGCAGCACAACGTGTTCCTCAAGCGCGGCAACATCGCCGCGCTGTGGCTCACCCGGCATATGACCGACTTGTGGGTCGCGGACTCCCGCTGCGTCGCCGACGTGACCCGCACGCGATTCGGGCTGGCGGCGGACGATGTCTCGATTTGGCCACTGTTCTCGGCCGACCCCAACGCGCCGCGCGCGGGGGGCGCGCAGCCGGACGAGATCTTCCGCATCGGCAGCCTCGGGCGACTGCATCCGCACAAGGGCTACGACATCCTCGTGCGCGCGCTGGCCAAGATCAAAAACGACATGCCGGGCCTCGCGGCGCGTTTCACCGTGATCATCGGCGGCGACGGACCGATGCGAGGGGAACTCGAAGCGCTCGCCACGGAGCTTGGCGTGAGCAATCTCGTCCTCGCGGGTTACCAGGAAACCCCAAAGACCTTTCTCGCCACCCTGCACGCCTACGTGCAGCCCTCGCGTGTGGAAGGGCTCTGCATCTCGGCGCACGAGGCCATGCAGGCGGGCCTGCCCGCCGTTGTCTCCAACATGGGCGAGATGCCGCTCACGGTCCGCGAAGGCGAGACGGGCTTTGTCGTGCCGATTGGCGATAGCGGCGCGTTGGCCGCCGCGCTGGTGCGCCTTGTGTCGGATCCGGCCCGCGCGGCCCTCATGGGCGAGGCCGCCCTCCGCCATGTGAATGACCGCTTCAGCGCCGCGCGCTTCCGTGCCGCCGGCGCGGACATCCTCTCCAAGGCTGCGGCTCTCCGGCACAAATAAAAACGGCACGGGGCGTGCTCCGTGCCGTTTTCCACCCGCCGCTGTATGCGGTTGAAGCTTACTTCTTCAGCGCGCTGACGATCGCGAGCGACTTGTCGACGTGATCGGTCGGGCTGATGCCGTCGTCGGCCGACGACAGGGTCGCGATGATATTGTTATCGGGGGTTTTAACGCAGGTCGTGAGTTCG
>JAYSFT010000189.1:0-5819 GCA_041913245.1 Rhodospirillaceae bacterium
GCAAGGTCGTGGACGCCTGCACGCTGTGCGACATGTGCTTCATGACGAAGTGCCCTTACGTGCCGCCGCATGAATTCAACATCGATTTCCCGCACCTGATGCTGCGCTACCGCGCGGCCGAGCGCGAAAAGCGCGGCGGGACGCCGTTCTACGAGAAGCAGCTCACCGAGACCGACCGCAACGGCAAGCTGGCGTCGCTCGCCCCCGGGCTGGCGAATTGGGCGTCGGACCGCGGCAACGGATTGACCCGCGGCGCCATGGAAAAATTGGCCGGCGTCGACCGCAACGTGGAACTGCCGAAATTTCACGGGCGGACCTTCGTCGCCCGCGCCAAGGACGCGCCGCCCGAGGTGAACAAGGAAGCGCCCGCGTTCGGACGCAAGGCCGTGATCTTCGCGACCTGTTTCGCCAACTACAATAACCCGCACATCGGCGAGGCCGCGCTGAAGGTGCTGGCGAAGAACGGCGTCGAGACCGAAGTGATCTATCCCGGCTGCTGCGGGATGCCGCAGCTGGAGCAAGGCGACATCGCGCGCGTGGCGGAAAAAGCCAGAGCCGTCGCGCGCGCGTTCAAGCCTCACATCGAGGCGGGCAAGGACGTCATCGCGTTGATTCCAAGCTGCGCGCTGATGATGAAATTCGAATGGCCGCTGATCGTTCCCGACGATCCGGACGTGAAAGCCCTGGCGCAGGCGACCTACGACATTTCCGAGTACGTGGTGGATATCGCGGACAAGGAAGGCATGGCGCCGGGGTTGAGCACCGTGCAGGGCGGCGTCGCGCTGCATCTGGCGTGTCACGCGCGCGCGCAGAACATGGGCGCCATGGGCGCCGAGATGCTGCGCACGATCCCCGATACCGATGTCAGCGTGATCGAACGCTGCTCGGGCCACGGCGGATCGTGGGGCATCCGCAAGGGCAATTTCGATATCGCCACCAAGTTCGCGCGCCAGACCGTGCGCCGCACGGCGGACGCCAACAAGGCGTTCATCGCCTCGGAATGCCCGCTGGCGGGTAAACACATCGCGCAGGGTTTCGAGAAACTAGACAACGCGCCGCACGAGGGGCAGCGGGCGTTCCATCCGATCGAGATCCTCGCAAAGGCTTATGGTTTGTAAAATGTCGAAAGCCAATCGAACCATCACCCCCGCGGACATCATGCCGATGTCCCAGTACACCAAGATCCGCGCCGAGCATCGCCGCAAGCTGGTGGACGTGAAACGCGCGCGCCGCCTGCATGTGGGCCCGCATGTGACGCTGTATTTCGAGAGCTACGACACCATGTGGGCGCAGGTGCAGGAGATGCTGTACATCGAGCGCGGCGGCGACGAACAGATCGAGGGCGAACTGGCGGCCTACAATCCGCTTATTCCGAAAGGCAGCGAGCTGGTCGCCACGATGATGATCGAGATCGAGGACGAAGCCGTGCGCCGCCGGACTCTCGCGGGGTTGGGCCATATCGAGACGATGGTCAGCCTGAGCTTCGCGGGCCATACCGTCACCGCCGTGCCCGAGGACGACATCGACCGCACCACGCCCGAGGGTAAGACCTCGTCCGTGCACTTCCTGCACTTCGCCTTCACGCCCGAGCAAATTTCAGCTTTTCGCGCGCCGGGGACGCAGGTGACCCTTGGGATCGCGCATCCCAAATACGGGCATCTCGCCATTTTCTCGGACGACAGCCGCGCGTCGCTGGCGGACGATTTCGCTTAATTTATAACTTCGGCGGGATAGACGCCCCACAGGGCGTCGCGCGAGATCCAGCCGACGGCGCCGCCGGCATCGACCC
The DNA here is from genome assembly GCA_041913245.1 of Rhodospirillaceae bacterium. Classification (GTDB taxonomy): domain Bacteria; phylum Pseudomonadota; class Alphaproteobacteria; order Rhodospirillales; family Rhodospirillaceae; genus SHVO01. The sequence goes on from JAYSFT010000189.1 coordinate 1,790, forward strand.
GGCACAGCGCGGCGCCCTGCGGGCACTTTTCCACCGCTACGATCACGCCGGGCTCGACGCTCGCGACCGTGTCGGGCTTGCCGTCCATGGTGCGCAGCAGCGGGCGGACCGCTTCGCCCGTGACCATGGCGGTGCGTTTGCCCGAAATCATGCTGGAGTGAACCCAGCCTTCGGTGCCGGCGGGATCCTTGATGCGCCGCCAGGTGTCGAACTCGGCGATGATCTCCACGGGAAGACCGCGCCGCACATAAATCCATTCGATGGGATAACGGGCGCTGGGACCGACGCGCAGGTTCACGGAGTCGGGACGCAGCGACACGAAACGCGGCAAAGGAAGACCATCGGGTTTTCCAGCCGCCTGTTCGTTCGGGGCCGCTTCGGCGGAAGGCCCGTCCGCGGCCGCCGCCGCGCCGCACCACGTCAATGCCAAAACAACCAAAAGCCAGCGCGTCACGTAAGATGCCTCGCCCTCTGAACGTTTGGTTTGTGCCTGTATTTTCCGATTTTGTCCACGGCGCGCGATGTTACGCGGGCGACATCCGGCGTGGCACATGAGGCTGCCTGGACAAGGTGAAACGCGGCTGGTACGCCTACTTCACAAGCTCACCTTCTGGCCCAGAGATGACGCGGACCAAGCCCACAGTCGTCGTCACGCGAAAACTTCCCGACGTCGTCGAGACGCGGATGATGGAGTTGTTCGACGTCCGGCTGAATATCGATGACCATCCGTTCTCGCAAGACGATCTGATCGCGGCCGTCCAGGGTTGCGATGTTTTCGTGCCGAATCTCACCGACCATGTGAACGCCGCGCTGATCGCCAAGGCGGGACCGCGCCTGAAGCTGATCGCCAACTTCGGCAACGGCGTCGATCACATCGACGTGGCCGCCGCCCGCGCCAAGGGCATCGTGGTCACCAACACCCCGGGCGTGCTGACCGAGGACACCGCCGACATGGCCATGGCGCTGATGGTCGCGGTGCCGCGCCGCCTGGTGGAAGGCGCCGAGATGATCCAGAGCGGCGCGTTCAAGGGCTGGAGCCCCACGCATCTTCTGGGCCACCGCATTTTCGGCAAGCGCCTCGGCATCATCGGCATGGGCCGGATCGGGACCGCGGTCGCGCGCCGCGCCAAGGGCTTCGGCATGGCTGTGCATTATCACAACCGCCGCCGGCTGCTGCCCGAGCTGGAAGCCGAAGTGGAGGCCACGTACTGGGAGAGCCTGGACCAGATGCTGGCGCGCATGGATGTGATCTCGATCCACTGTCCGCACACGCCGGCGACGTTCCATCTTCTGTCCGAGCGCCGTCTCAAGCTTTTGAAGCCGACCGCCTATCTCATCAACACCGCGCGCGGCGAGATCGTCGATGAAGAGGCCCTGATCCGCATGCTGGAAGCCGGACAACTGGCGGGCGCGGGCCTCGATGTGTTCGAACACGAGCCGGCGGTGAACCCGAAACTGCTCGCGATGAAGAATGTGATCCTTCTGCCGCACATGGGATCGGCCACCATCGAGGGCCGCATCAACATGGGCGAGAAGGTGATCATCAATATCCGCGCCTTCTGCGACGGACACACGCCGCCCGATCGCGTGCTGCCGACATCAGGTTAGCCGTGTCGGGCGGTTAACGGTGCCGGGCCCCGCCGTCATCCTGGAGATTCCCTATATCGATCCCGTGAGCGCCTTCGCGCCGCTCGCGGGGCGCGCCTATTCCGTGCTGCTGGACAGCGCCGATCGACAGGGCGCCGGCCAAGAGGACGCGCGGGGCCGCTATTCCTATATCGCCGCCGACCCTTTTCGTGTGCTGACCTGTTCGTCCTATCCATGGAAAGTGGCGGTGGACGGCGTACCGCGCGAGGGAAACCCGTTCGACGTCGTGGCCGGGGAGCTGCGCCGCTTCGCGTGGACACCCGAGGCTCCCGTCCCGTTCAGCGGCGGGGCGGTCGGTTTCTTTTCCTATGAACTCGGCGGCACGCTTGAAAAACTGCCGCGGCCCAAGACAACACCCCTGCCGCTGGACATGGTGGTCGGGCTTTATGACGCGGTCGCGGCGTTCGACCATCGGACGCGCAAGGCCTGGATCATCGCGCGCGAGGAGCCGCGCGCCGCCTGGCTGAAAGGCGCGCTGGGGACCGGCGATGTTGCGGCGGTCTCATATCCTGCCGTGTTCTGGCGCGCGGAGAGCCGGCGCGATCAGCATGACGCGCGCGTCGCGGCGGCCGTCACAGCGATCCGCGCGGGCGAGATCTATCAGGCCAACATCACCCAGCGGTTCCACGCGCCGTTGCCTGAAAACGCCGCGCCTTTCGCGATCTACCTCAACCTGCGCGAACGCTCGCCCGCGCCCTTCGCGGCCTTCATCAACGCCGGCAACGGCCTCGCGCTGGTTTCGGCCTCGCCCGAGCGATTCCTGAAATGCGATCCGCACGGCCGTGTCGAGACCCGCCCTATCAAGGGCACGCGCCCGCGCGGGAAGACGCCTGAAGAAGACGCCGCCAACGCCGCCGCGCTGAAAGCCAGCGCCAAGGATATCTCGGAAAACCTGATGATCGTGGATCTCCTGCGCAACGACCTCGCGCGCGTGTGCGAGCCGGGCAGCGTGGAAGTCCCGGCGCTGTGCGGGCTCGAAACCTTCGCGTCGGTGCATCATCTGGTGTCGGCGGTGACCGGGCGGTTGCGCGACGGAGCCGGCGCCATGGATTTGCTGAAAGCCTGTTTTCCGGGGGGCTCGATCACCGGCGCGCCCAAGATCCGGGCCATGGAGATCATCCATGCGCTGGAGCCCTCGGCGCGCGGACCCTATTGCGGCGCCATCGCCTGGCTGGGATTCGACGGGGCCATGGATTCCTCGATCGTCATCCGCACATTAGTCTTGAACGCGGGCGAGGCGGCGGCCCAAGCTGGCGGCGGAATCGTGGCCGATTCAGATCCGGCGGCGGAATATGAAGAGAGCCTCGCCAAGGCCGCGCCGCTGATCTCGACCCTGGGGAAACTATGAAGCTGAGCTTGAACGGGGAGCTGACGAACGCCGCGGACGCGCGTATCGCGCCGGACGACCGCGGGTTTACCTTAGGCGACGGCCTGTTCGAAACCATCGCCGTCAAGAAAGCCGCGCCGAAACGCCTTGCCGCGCATCTCGCGAGGCTGCGGGACGGCGCCGCGGTGCTGGGGATACCGGTTCCCTACACCGACGCGAAGATCGCCGATCTCGCGGCGTCGGTGATCGGCGCGAACGAACTGGACGAAGGCGCGTTGCGTCTCACGCTGACGCGCGGGCCCGGCGCGCGCGGCATCGCGCCGCCCGAGGCGCCGACGCCGACGCTCCTGATCACCGGCGGCGTGTTGCCGCCGGACGATCCCCTGAGCCTGATGGTGGCGCAAAGCACGCGGCGTAATGAGCAATCGCCGCTCGCCCGGGTGAAAAACCTCGGTTATCTCGACAATATCCTCGCGCGCCGCGAAGCGATGGCGGCGGGCGCGGACGACGCGGTGCTGCTCAACACCCAAGGACGGGTGGCCGAAACCACGATCGCCAATATCTTCTGCCTGATCGGCGGCGGACTGGTGACCCCGCCCGTGAGCGAAGGCGCGCTGCCCGGGGTCATGCGCGCCGAGGTGATCCGCCTGGCCCGGGCCGAGGAACGGCCCATCGCGGCGGGCGAACTCGCCCGCGCGAGCGAGATCCTTGTCAGCAACGCGCTTGGAATCCGCCCCGTCGTGCGCCTGAACGGCCAGGACGTCGGCGACGGCGCCCCGGGGCTGATCACGCAGTTGCTGGCGGTGAGGCTTTGATTTTCTCCTCCCCTTTCAAGGAAGGGGAATCAAAACAAACTACGCCGGCTTCTTGCACGAATCGCTGATGGCCTTGTAGGTCGCGGTGAAGCCGCTGAGCGAGAAGGTGTCGGTGGTGACGGTGCCGCGGCTGGACGTGCCGCGCACGACGGCGCTGTTGCCCTTGATCATGGCCTGGGCGATGGAGCGGTCGGTCTTGGAATCGCGCGCCCAGGCGCGGTCGCTGCCGGTGGTGAACAGA